>DASYNM010000412.1:0-15319 GCA_036008545.1 Verrucomicrobiia bacterium | reverse complement strand
CCCTTACTATTGCAAGAGCGGCCCGATCGATGACCTGTCGGAATTGCTGCTCGTCAAAGGAATGTCGCCCGAAATCTATTGGGGCTCCTTTTCGACCAACCACCCGGTATCCGCCTATCAAGAGCACGGCAGCGGAGCCTTCGGCCAGCCCGTCACTGGCAACGCCGGCCCCTTTCACGGCAAGGACGAGCCCGTGTATCCGTACGGCTTGGAGCAATTATTTTCACCGATGGGCAACAGGCTCAACATCAACACCGCCTCCGCCCTGACCCTCCAATTGATCCCCGGCATCGACGAATCCACCGCGCAACGAATCGTCGAGCAACGCGCCGGGCCGGATGGCATCGATGGCACCGACGATGATATGCCCTTTCAAAATATTGGCGAGATTAACAGCGGCATGCCCGGCGGCGGCGGCGGCCCCCGTGGCGTCCAGCCCAACGTCCCCGGCGCGCCCCCGATGGGCGTCGCCGCCCAGGGCATGGCCAGTTACATCGATGTCCGCAGCTACGTTTTCAACGTGACCGTGACGGCAGAAATCAACGGTTACACAAGGATTTTTCACGCCATCGTCAGCCGGGCCGGCCAAGGCGCGCAGCAACTCAAATGCGTGCGGTTTTATTGGGAGTGATTCAGGAGAGTGGGCCGGGGCTTTAGATATTGGCGCGCCCGGCGAGAATCGAACTCACGACCCACTGCTTAGAAGGCAGTTGCTCTATCCAACTGAGCTACGGGCGCACTGGCAATGGAGAATTTAGAATGCAGAATGGAGAATGTGGAGCGAAAAGCGTGATGATTGAAATTTGACGATCTCGGAGATGCCAAGTAACTTCTTCAGGTGAACTATACCGTAATTTTGGAGAAGGAATCGGTTGGGGGTTATCATGCCTTCTGTCCCGCTCTCAGAGGATGCCACAGCGAGGGCGAAACGGAGGCTGAGGCGTTGCAGAATATTCGGGAAGCGATGGAAGTTTACATCGAGAGCCTCACCGCTCATAACGAACCGATTCCGCAGGAGGAGATCATGATTCATTCTGTTCCTGTGGCGATATGAGCAAACTGCCCGCGCTCAGGCCAAAAGAGCTGGCGCGAGTTGTTCGAAGGCTCGGGTTTGTCCTGGATCGGCAGAAAGGCAGCCACGCCGTTTATTTTCACGCCACGGATCACCGTCGAGTTGTCATTCCGATGCACAACTGGGATTTAGAGCAATTAGACTAAAACCGTAGCCGATGTAGGGAGGCCCCTCTCTTTAATTCTCTCCCCGCCCGGCGGGGAGAGAACGGACGCGAAGCGCCAAGAGAGGGGGTGCGCAAATAGCTGCGGTATTTCTTAAACCGCTCCGAGGACGGCAAAGTGGAGCTGGACGGCGAGAACATCGTGGCGTTTCCGACGCTGCCGGAGTTCCAGCAAGTCGCGGTGAAAGTGGTGCGCCGGCAGGGACGGGACAAACGGCTGGCCATTAAAGATGCCGAAGTGATGGCATGACCGACGTGGTGAAGGGGTGGCGGGAGTGCCAGGCGGAGCATGGCACACTGCCGGCCCTTAACCTTGTTTAACACTCTAATAACTGTCCCGATTATGGAGATCGGAGGTAGTAATATCGTTGCAAGTCGGTAGCTGGATTAGTGTCGGTGAATTGAAAAAGGTTGGGAGCGATATTCGAGGCCGTGCCAGTCACTGCCCAGTTGCTCAACGGGGATGATAGATTGGAAGTAGAGAGGACCGTGAAAGTCGAATTCTGAGTGTCGGCGAATGCAAACTGAAACACGCCGCTGGTCTGCATTGGCAAGGCCGTCAGAACCGGGGGCGAGCTAAGGAAGACTTGAATGATTGGGATGGCCTGGCCGAGCAGCGTGATATGCGCCACACGGCCAAGTCCTGTATTATTCGCGGCAAAAGCAAAGGTAACCACGCCGTTGGTGAGGCCAGTTATCGTCAACCAGGGCTGGTCAGAGATGGGAGCGAACGGTGGGAGCAGATTTGCGGTGACGGGAAGCACCGCTGGCAAAGAATCGCTGCCTGCCGTCGCGTTCTCCACTTTGAAGGTCGGGTCCAGGAACGCGTGCGGCAGTTCTTCGATGGCATCGTTGCCTGCGTCAGCGATGTAAACATTATTATTAGCGTCCACCGCAACATCGAACGCATTTACCACTTCCGCGGCCCCTAATGTGCTTATGGTGTTGTTCGCTGCTACCCATTCCTCTACCGCGCTGCGAGCAGTGTAAATATTCCCAGAGCCGTCCACCGCCACGCCCAACGGATACAGAATCAGCGTAGCGCCTGTGCCTGTCACCATGGCGTTAGCTGCCGTCCATTCATAGAGAATTCCGGCAGTAAAATAAACATTGCTAGTGAGGTCCACCGCCACGCCTGCGGGATACTCTATTCCCGAAACCAATATGGTCACGTTGCGATCCGTTGCTTTCCATTCCATGATCTCTCCGTTGCCGGTGTTAGCGATGTAAACGTCGCCTGCGCCGTCCACTGCAACACCAACGGGATCATTCAACCCAGAGTTAAGCAATGTTGTAACGTTGCTCGTCGCCGGCGACCAGACTTGAATCGCGTCGATGAAGGTGTTGGCGATGTAAACATTGCCTGCGCTATCCACGGCCACCCCTTGCGGCTCTGCCAATCCAGAGGAAACTAATGTAGTCAAAGTATTGTCGGCCGCTGTCCATTTCTCGATCGCGTTGTTGTAGGTGTCGGCAATGTAAACGTTGCCCACGCCGTCCACCGCCACTCCTTGGGGTTGATTCAATCCCCCAACCACTGTGGTCGGCGTCGAAACGGGTACATACGTAGCACCCGCCTGGGTGACAATAACCGTTAGGCCCGCGATGCTGATTTCGCCGGATCGTGTCGCGCCAGAATTTGCATCGTAACTGAAAATTACGTTCATGCTGCCAATACCGCTTTGGTTAAGATGCAACCAATTGGAATTCGCTGTGGCTGTCCAAGTGCCTGTGCCGGGCGTCACCGCGAGTAGCACGCTATCACTGCCTTCGGCCGGCCCTTCCAAAAGGGTAAACGTGCCCAGCGCGTAATTGGTGGTTTGTGCCTGCGCGGCGCTCAAGGCCAGCCAGGCGGAAACAAGGAACATACTGCGGTAGAGCTGAATGCAGCCAGCACCGTTGACGCAAAACAGGCGAGATTTCGTCCTCTTAACCATCCCTTTGGATGATGGCATATTGGAGGTGGGTGAGCAAGATCAAACGAAGGTCCTAGGATAATGAGGGGACTCTGAAACGCATAGCTGGAAACTGAATTTTGATACTGCCTTTGGATACTGGTTGCCGTTTTTCAAGCACATTCATAATGATTCAGGCAGACGCCAAAACCCGTAACCAACGTTCTCCGCAAGGCTGCGCCGTTGGCTTGACTTTCGTCTCTTCTATTCGCGCATCCGCGCTTGATTTAAGCTGAATTGAGGGCCATCATAACGGTGGAAATGAGCACCGCTGAAATGCTTTTTGAAAAAGCGAAGCATCTGCCGGAAAACCTCCAGGCTGAGGCTCTGCATTACGTTGATTTTCTTTTGACCCGCCGCACCGCTGAAAAGGAGAACAAGGAATGGAGCCAGTTCTCCGCAGTGCAAGTTGCCCGCCAATATTCGCCGGAAGACGCCATCTACGATGACGAATTGCACCTATGACACTTCGCGTGTTGGAAAGGGAAGTCTTGGAACTGCCGCCTCGTTCGCGCGTGCGGCTGGCGGAGAAAATCATCGAAAGCATTGACGATTTCGCTGTTCCTGAGCTGGAGGCGGCCTGGGGTGATGAAGTCGAGCGGCGCGTCAAGGAAATCCAATCTGGCGCCGAGAAGGGAATTCCCGCCGCCCAAGTGATGAAAGACGCGCGGCGCGCATTGCATGAAACCCGTCGAGTATCATCGGCTCGCCGCAAGTGAGTTGATCAAGTCGGCGGAATTCTACGAGCACCGGAATCCAACCCTCGGAGAGGTCTTTCTCTCAACTGTCGAGGAAACGCTGCCGAAAATTCAGCGTAATCCAGAAATCGGCAAGTCTGGCAGGTTTGGAACCCGCAGTTGGAAAACAAAACGCTTTCCCTTCCGCATCATTTATCTGTCTCAGGCAGACCGATTTTGGATAGTGGCCGTCGCGCATTTGAGCCGCAGACCCGATTATTGGATTCGGCGATTGCGGTGATTTGTTGACTACACTTCGGAAAGGATTGAACGCCGCCTGCAGGCTCAAGTATAACTACCCGACTATGCAAACCCGGCGTGAATTCATTTCGCAAACTGGCACTGTGGTAGGTGGTTTCGGCCTCGGGCTTTCTCTGGATGCCCGGCTGCACGCACAAAGCCGCGGCGCCAATGACCGCATTTCACTCGGCCTGATCGGCTGCGGCACGCAGGGCCGCTACAATTTGCAGCAACTGATGAAGCTCAACGGCGTGCGAGCGGCGGCGGTCTGCGACGTGGATGAAACTCACTTGCAAAACGGCGCGCACGATGTGGTCGAGGCTGGCCAGCCGGCGCCCAAACAGTATAATGACTTCCGTCGTTTGCTGGAGGATAAGGAAATCGACGCCGTGATCATCGCCACGCCGGATCATTGGCACGCGCTGATATTCATCGCCGCCTGCCAGGCGGGCAAAGACATCTGGTGCGAGAAACCGATCTCGCACAATTTGATCGAGGCCAAAGCCATGTTGAACGCGGCGCGCCGGCACAAGCCGGTCGTGCAAATCGGCACCTGGCAACGCAGCATGAAACATTTCCAGGACGCCATCGGCATTGTGCAATCCGGGATGCTTGGGAAGATCAACATCTGCCGTGCCTGGATGGTGCTTGATCGCGACATCGGACGCGAAATGCCTCGGACCCCTCCGGGCACGCTGGATTGGAATTTCTGGCTTGGCCCCGCGCACGTGGAGCCTTACGCGCCCAACCGCTGCCACGAGAATTGGCGCTGGTTCTGGAACACCGGCGGCAGCCTGATGACCGATTGGGGCGTCCACATGATTGACATCGTTCTGCTGGCGATGCGCCAGAGCGATCCTCTCACTGTCACCAGCCAGGGCGGCATCCTCACGTCCACTGACGACCGCGACACTCCGGACACGCTCCAAGCCAGCTACCGCTTTGCGAATTGGATATTGAATTGGGAGCACCGGTTCAACAATCCGCGCGGCCTGGACGGAGGCCAGGGTCACGGCGCGGAATTTATCGGCGAGCACGGAACTCTTATTGTTGACCGTCAACGGTACCAATACTTTCCCAATCCCAAGGACGGGCCGACACCACCAGAATCGAAATGGGTGGACAGCACGCATTGGCAGAACTTTCTCGATTGCATTCGCAGCCGCGGCACCCCGAACTCGGACATCGAATCGATGGCCAAAACCACCATCGTGTGCCATCTGGGCAACATCGCCATGCAAAGCGGAACCACCATCGGTTGGGATGCGCAGGCTCAGGACGTCGCTCGTCACCGGGATGTGGCGCACTGCCTGGCCTACCAGCGAGAGTACCGCAAGCCCTGGAAACTTGAGATACAAGGGTGACGGCAGCCATTCGGGAGAATTTGTTATACAAGATTTTACCCAGGTTTTTCATGAGAAAATCTGGATAAATCGAGGTTCCACGCTAGAGTTTTGTTCAAATGTATGCGCCAATATTGAAACCGGCTCAACGCACCTGCTAAACGAATGAATATCGGCAAACAAATTCGGTTGAATCGCATCTTCGCGCATCCCAGCGGGCGGCTTTGCTCGGTGGCGGTGGATCATTTTGTCGGCTACGGCAAGTTGACCGGCGGCGGTGGGCTTTCCAATCTTTCCACAGCCTTGGCCAAGATCGCGGCTGGACGCCCAGGAGCGGTGACCATGTCCAAGGGCACCGCCATGAATTGCTGGGCACCCTACGCCGGCCAGATTCCGCTGATCGTGCAATCGGGCTGTTTCACGGCGGATGATCGCATCATCGAAACCGTCACGGATGCCGAGGAATGCGTGCGTCTGGGCGCCGACGCCATTGCCATCGCCATCGGAATTTTCGGGCCGAACGAAGGCCGCTTTATCAAAATTCTGATGGATCATGTGACGAAGGCGGTGAAATACGATTTGCCGGTGATCGCCCATATTTATCCGCGCGATTTTTCCGGCGCGACGCCGAAAATCGTGTTCGATCCAGAAGGCATTATGTGGGCCACTCGCGTCGGGATCGAAGCCGGCGTGGATGTCATCAAGGTCGGTTATACCGGCGACGTTGACTCGTTCCGACAAGTGGTTGAAAGTTCGCCAGTGCCGGTCGTCGCCGCCGGCGGCCCGAAGGCCAAAAATCTTCGCGCCTCGCTCACGGCCATGGCGGAAGTCGTCCAGGCTGGCGCACGCGGTGCCACGATCGGACGCAATGTGTGGGGCGTCTCCAAGTCTGCGGAAGCAGTCAGGGCATTCAAAGCCGTTCTCTTGGAGGGCAAGAGCGTGGATGCGGCGCTTGCCGCGGAGGGATTGACGGGCAACGAGTGACAAATCACGCATTTTCTTTTAATTGACACTGTCAGAACCAATGAAGACCTCGACCACAATCGAAAAAATCGAAGCATCCCTCACCGAAGTGCCGGTTCTGGATGTGCATACGCATTTATGCGGGGCGAAACTGGCTGCCCAGGGTTTGCATGACGTTCTGCTCTATCACATGATCGTGAGCGAACTCTATTCGGCGGGCTGTCCCAGCGGGGCGCGCCTGACCCAATTTCCCAACTGGCCCTCCAAGAAGGAAGCCCATCAACGCATCCAGGAGGCGCTGCCCTATGTGCGCTTCATTCAGAACACGAGCGGCTGGTGGGGCGTCCGCATTATTCTCGGCGAATTATATGATTGGCACGAGCCTATCACGGCGGACAATTGGCGTCGCCTCGATGACTTGATTCGGGAACGCGCCGGTGACCACAAGTGGCCGCGTTCTGTTTTGCGGCGCGTGAACATCCAACGTACGAGCGCCGAGTATTGCCGGCGTGGCAAAGGTGAAGGGGACGACGTTCTTCAATATTCGTTGGAGTGGGGCATGTTCATGCGATCACAGTGGGGCGAATTTGACACGGCCGTCTATGACTTGGAGCGCACGTGGGGCCGGCCGCCGGAGCAGCCGGTCACGATTGGCGGAGGGGCGCGCCCGGCTCCTGACCGCGTCATCAAAACGCTCGATGACGTTCATGCAGCCATCAAGCACTACGCGGAAAGCATTCCGTACGGCGAAGTCATTTCAACAGCGACCGGTATTTCCACGGATATCGATTACACCTTGCCAAGCGACACGGAAATGGCCGAAGCGCTCACACGCCGCGTTCATGCCGGCCCGAAGGATCGGGACATCTATGCCGCTTACATCGGCGAAGCATTTCTGGCGGCATTGGAAAAACGGGGCGACCGGATTCTCTTTCAGTTCAGTCTAGGCGCCGAACCGCTGCCCTTCGAAACCGCGAGCCGCCTTTCGCAAGAAACGTTGGGCCAGCTCGCCACCATCGTCAGCCGCCATCCCGGACTCCGCTTCCAATGCTTTGTTTCCAGCCGCCACTCGAATCAAACTCTTTGCACGATGTGCCGCGAGCTTCCCAATTTCAGCCTGGCCGGTTTTTGGTGGCATAACTTTTTTCCGGACACCATCCGCCAGGTCATGACCGAACGGCTGGATATGGTTCCGCTCAACAAACAAGTGGGATTCTTCTCTGACGCTTACACGGTCGAATGGGCTTACGCCAAGGCCATCATCGTGCGTAAGCAGATGGCCCGCGTGCTGGCCGAAAAGGTGGCGCAGGGGCAGTACTCGTCGAAAGATGCGGTCGCCATTGCCCGGGAGATTCTGTTTCAAACGCCGCAAACGCTGCTGGGCATGGTGCCGGCCACCCAAAGCTGATTTGAGGATTTTCCGCGTTGCAGGCAATCGCAATGAAATAACGGGCATCAAATTCCCAGCCCCATCCTGGACTTTTCCAGGACTTTAATTCGATGGCATCAGGGCTTGGACTCCGCAGGCTCGCCAGTAGGCGTCGACAACGGAACCGTGGACAGCGTCACCGGAATATAATCCAGTTTATAGAGTTCGCTGTTCTGATAATTACCTGTTGGAAACAGTATGCATTTCACGGTGTTGGCATCGACCGCATTCTGAAATTTTTGTCCGATGATCGGCACGTACCATCCCAATTTGCCGGAATCGACCGTTTTGAAATTCGTCCAGGGTCCCCACGGTTTGGGCGCCTCGTAATATTTATCGATGGTTCTGGGATCCGTGCGCAGATTGTAAGTGGTGTAGTGCCAAACGACCATGATGTATCTTCCAAAAGCCGGTATGTAGGTCATGCCCGTCATGCTGCAATTCGTGGGGTCCTGCAAGATGGGCTTGGCATTGCTGATTTCGCTGATCCAATTGCCGTCAACCATGCCATCACCGCCGGTGAAGAATTGCCAATCGGCCGCGTTCAGATCGGGCAGTTTGCTTCTCAACACTCGACCTAGTATGTAATCGTCACCGTCTTCAAAATGACCGTTGTTGGCCACCGCATAAATATATTTGTCCGCGTTATCAACCGAGGCCGCGCCATCCTTGCCGTACCAAACAAAGTAAGGCGAACCGAAGCGCAAGCCTGGGAACATGGGATTGTTAAAGCTTTCGGTTGACGTCCTTGTCCATGTCACACCGTGATCGGTCGATTTGATGATGCTGGAATTCTTGAAAATATGGCGATTCTTCGGATCACCGGATTGCTCGGGGTAAAGGCACCTGGTCACGAACATGTACAGAACTCCATCCACGCAATACGAATTCATGGTTTTCCAGTTGGCGTGATCTGGTTGGGGACCGGTTGCGCCGTAGCCAGGCATGTCAGAAACCGTTTTTCCAACCAGCTTATACGGATCATCGCCCATAATTTTGCCAAAGGCCACACTTCCGCCAGAGATGCCGCCAAAGCTGCTCCCGTCATCGTTGCCGGAGTAGAGATTTCCATCATCGGCCCAGGTGGGGGCCCACTCGTCTCCGTTGCTGTTGGAAATTTGCAGGTAATGAGAGTCAAATCGAATATCCACAATGGGTTTGTCGCCTCGCGCAAAAGCGCTCATTGGCGCGGCGACGACAGATAAAAGCGCGAATGCGGACATGGGCGTCTTGAACATATTTCTTCTGGATCTCATGATTTGACGATGGTGAATTTTCCGGGCCAGCGCAACCTTCATTGCATCATTCTTCATATTTCAAGAAGGCCGGAGTAAAGGCGGATCATCGTTTCAGGATTTCATCGCAACCACACATCCACATTGGGCGCCAATCTTCCCGCCACCGACGCAGCGAGAAACGCCGCCAATGCGCCCGCGACGACATCCATCGTGTAGTGCGCCCGCAGCACCAGCACGATTAACATTTCTCCGAGCGCGATGGACGCCGCGATGACCGAGAGCCACGCAGGCCCCAACATCGTTGCCTCAATGGCTCCGAGCACCGCCAGCGCAGTGTGGCCGGAAAAGAAGAAGTCATTGCCCACGGAGTAAGTTACTAGCAGCGCTGGGAACCCGGGGTTTCTCCAGATGACGCCGGGCGGCGGTGGCAAAGTGCAGAAACCCTGGCAAAGTTGACGCAAACCGAAAAGGATGAGAATGGCCAGAAACGGCGCAAAGGTGGAGGCAAAGATCGCCGCACCAATGAGCGAAAGCCCAAATATGTCAATGAAGATGGAACTGATGATCAGGGCGGCGTTAGCGGCGCGATCATGCGTGGCGAAGTAGCGGTGCCAGCGCGCCGTTAGATCATGGACGACATCGCCGATGCCCTCCTTAGACGCGGACTTGCGTCCGATAAGCGACTGCGTCCAATACCAAGCGGCCAAAGCACCCGCGACGACGACGGCGCGGAGGCCAATGGTGGACCAGTGCCAGGCTGCGAGGATATGCGTCATGGTGTCAGGTTTCTTGGCATCGCACGCGCCGCCGGGCCTTGCTTTCTTCCAACATTTTTTCGAGCTGCTGCCGGAGTTCATTCGCCATGGGGTCGCTATCGGCGCCGCGATCACGCGTCGGCGTGGCTTCGATTGCTTCGCCGACGGAAATGACGGCATGAATCGGCGGGTGCGGACGGGCGATGTCGGTCAGGTCCTCCTCGTAACGCTCCACCGTTTCCAGCAGACGCTCGGTTGTCGGCGCTTCGTCGAGGTAATGACCCGAGTAACAATGCAGTTGCTGGGCGACATACAGATCCGCCAACTGCCGCCACCGGCGCGTGCGCTCTTCCTCGGTAAGTTCGCCATGAACCATCTCCGGCAGAATGGCCGTGCGCAGACGTTTGATGCGCGTCATCGGGTCAGGCTCGCGGCGGCCGCCGGTCCACTCTTGCTCAAGTGGTTGCAATAGATGATCGAGCAGTTTCGGGAGACGCTCCCTCGCTCCGCCGGATTGAGTGGCACCGAGGTATTCCATTTCCTTGAGCGCGAGCAAGGCGTGTCCGGCTTTTACAATCCGTTCGCGCAAGGGAAGATGATTCTGCGGCTGCCACGACAGGCGCGCCTCAATCTCTTGCAATACCGGCGTTATGGTTGACGCGAGGTCACCATCGAAAAAGTAGCGGACAAAAACCGGATGCATCACGACCTTGCCAGGCTGCGGAGAAGAGGCGCGTTGTTTGGCCGCCGCGCGCGCCAGAAAGGTCACGCCATCCATCAGGTTCATGAGCCGGTCGTTATTGCGGGTGACGAAGCCTTCTGGAAAAACGATAAGGGGAAATCGGGCCTCGGCCAGAATGCGGGTGGCGCATTTGAGCGATTCGCGATCCAGTCCCTCGCGATAAACGCTGAATCCTCCGAGACGTGGCAGGAGAAAAGTCTGCGCGCGGTTTTGCATGAAGAGATGCCAACTGGCCATGACATGGAACGGCCGGGCGACTTCGCGCGAAAGCAGTCCCAATACCGCGGGATCGCAGGGCCGGCAATGATTGGAGGCAAGCAGCACGCCGGACCCGGCCTTCAGGGAAGCGGTCAGGCGCTCCGCGCCCACGCACTCGCACGACGTGATGCCGAAGCTCTTGCGAAGATAAGTGGGCAGATACCACTGGATAATCCGCGACCAAAACCGGCTAAAGCGCGGTGGCACGAAGCGATACGTTTTGGCGATGACAATGTTGTGCATGGCTAGAAAACGATCCGTTGGCGGTTCATGCGCTCGTCTCCACTTTCGAGAACTGCATGGCCAGCTCACGAATCTTCCGCAGATCCAATTTGCCCGTGCCGAGCATGGGCAAAGCATCCACGTGAAAACACTGATCAGCGCGCGGCTTCCAAAGATTCGGCAGATCGAGCTGCGGCAACTTCGCGCAGAACTCGGTCCAGTTCGCTTCTGCCAGCTTGTGCAAGACCACCAGGCGCTCACCTTTCTTTTCGTCAGGCGCGCCGGTCACGACGAACATTTGCTCCGTCGCTCCGGCAAGTTCGTGCAACTTCTCCTCGACGCGAATGTGCGGGACCATCTCGCCGCCGATCTTGCTGAAACGGCTCAGGCGATCGGTAATGACGAGGAATCCATCCTCATCCAACGCCGCGATGTCGCCGGTGACGTACCAGCCATCTCGCAGCACTTCGGCCGTCTTCTCCGGCCGGCCGAGATAACCCTGCATCAAATTTGGACCGCGCACGAGCATCAGGCCAGATTGACCGAGCGGCACCGGTAGCTGCGTCTCGGGATCCACGATGCGCACACAAATGCCAGGCAAAGGATGGCCAATCTTTCCGCGCTTGACCCCAACCTGTCGGAATCCCGCCGAACGAAAATCTTGCGTGTTGACAGCCACCGCCGGCGAACATTCCGTGCAGCCGTAAGCCTCGAAAGGCCGGACGCCGAATTGCTCCTCGAACGCGGACGCGAGTCTCTCGGGCAACTTTTCCGCGCTCACTGCCACGACTCGCACGCTGCCGAATTGTTCCGGCGTGCAGCCGCGCATGTAGAGCTGCAGAAACGTCGGCGTGGCGAGGAGAAACGTCACTTTGTGATCGCAGACCAACTGGCCAATCGTTTTGGCATCGAGCGGATTGGCGTGATAAACCGCGCCTACACCCAGCACCGCAGGCAGACACAGCGTGCCCGTGAAACCGAACGAATGGAAAAACGGCAGGACGCCGAGAAAGCGATCACGCCTGTCCAGGCTGAACACTTGTTCCATCTGCTCGATGTTCGAGCTGATGTTGAAATGGCTCAGCATGACGCCCTTCGGTTCGCCCGTGCTGCCGCTGGAAAAAATGACCGTGGCCAAATCATCCAATTCGATTTTCTTCTCGCTCCCCAACGCCTGGTCCAGCCAACTTACTGGCAACATCCAAGCCATGAAGAGCGCGCTGATTTTTTCCCAGGTGCTTGGACGCACCGCGCGTTCTTCGAGGTAAATCAGCTCACACGGCACAGTCAGCTTCACTTTTTCCAGAAACGCTTTCGACGTTACGACGGTCTTGAGTTCGCACTGGCGGATGCACGAAGCGAGGGATTGCTCCGACAGCGTGTAGTTCAGATTGACGGGCACTTTGCCGAGAAACATCGCCGCGAAATTCACCAGCGCGCCTGGCACCGACGGCGGCAAAAGCAGCCCCACCATTTTCTGACCGGCCCAAACCGTTTTCAATCGTCGCGCCAGAAAGATCGTCTTCACCAGGGCCGAGCTAAAACTCACTTTCGGCGACTGCGAGTCTGCCATTGCAAAGCGGAACGGATGCCGCCGCGCCGAACGCACAAACGCCCGCTGCAAGGGCCGCATGTGCTCGCGGCGATGACGCCACGCCGACGACATCAATTCCTGCACGGCCTGGCGCACCTCTGACGCAGTGGCGTGCGGCGGCATGGGCGCCCCGAAGCTCACCGTGACGGGATACGGAACGCGCCGGGGCCACTTCCACATGAACCGCCGCTTCTCGAAGCTGAAGATGCTGCCCCACACGCCGTCCAGCGCGACTGGCACGATGGGCGCCTCCACGTCCTTCATGATCTGTTCCATTCCGCGGTGAAAGGGCAACAACTGCCCGATCCGCGTGATTTGACCTTCGGCGAAAATGCAAACGACGTCGCCGGCGCGAATGGCCTCACGGGCGGTCTGCAGCGACTTGAGCATGTCGCGCGGCCGTTGCGCCGAGGAGATGGGAATGACTCCGAGGATGCGCGCGAAGGGCTTCACATGGGGCAACTCGTAAGTCCCGGCGAACATCATAAAGCGCACGTGCCGGTCCGTGGAAGCGATTAGCAGGAGGGCGTCCACGAAGGAAACGTGATTGCAAACGAACAACGCGCCGCCCTTCGCGGGAATGTTTTCGCGCCCGAGCACGCGCACGCGATAAAACGTGCGGGTGAGCAGCCAGAGACCGAAGCGAAGCAGCGCGTCGGGCAGGAGCCAGATCAGGTAAACCGTTCCAGCCAAAGTCGCTACTGCGGCAAGCACGAAAACGGTTGATGGGCTGAGGTGCAGGATGACGGTAACCAGATAATAAACACCCGAGGCCGCGAAAATGCCCACAAACGAAAGCAGATTGGCCGCTGCCAGAACACCGCCTCTGCTTTCCTTGTCCGGGCGATGTTGCAGCAACGCCGAAATGGGTACGATAAAAAATCCGCCAAAGAAACCGAGGAGGGACAAATCAATCGCTACGTGCGTAAACGAAAGTCCGTGCCGTCCGAGCAAGGCAGCCAGGACGGTCATGCCGATGGATCCCAGCGGGATCAGACCGTATTCGATTTTGCCGCCCGAAAGATACCCCGCGGCGAAGCTGCCCATACCAATGCCAATCGCAATCCCAGCCTGGAGATAACTGCTCTGCTGCGGATCGGAAAGATTGAACACGTCTTTCGCGTAGATGACGATAAGGAGTTGAATCAGCGACGCGAGAGCGAAAAAATAGGTGTTGCCGATCGTGGCCAGCCAGAGCACGCGATCTTTGCGGATGAGTTTGATCTGCTCCCACAAGTCCATCCAAAAAAAGAGGCGAAATTGTTTCGCCGGATCGGCGGCCGGCACCTTGCTGATGCCAAGGCTGGTGAGCAGCCCAATCCCGGCCAACACAATCAGCACCATGCCGGACCACGCCTGTTTTCCGGCAAATATTTTGCACAGCAACGCGCCGATAACGGTTCCGCCGATGATGGAAAGGAACGTGCCGAGTTCGAGGACGCCATTTCCCCAGGACAGTTTTCGCTCCGGTAAAAGTTCCGGGAGCAAGCCATATTTTGACGGGCCGAAAATCGCGCTGTGAATCGCCATCAAGAAAACGCAGCCGACGACGAGATAAAGCTGGTTGGCCGCCAGCCCTCCCAGCGCCAGCAGCATGACAAAAATCTCAAACACTTTGACGCCGATGGTCACGGAACGCTTGCTGAAGCGGTCCGCGAAATAACCGCCAGCCATGGAAAAAAGAATGAACGGCAGCGCGAACAAAGCGCTCACCACGCCGACAAGCTGGTCGCGTTTGTCGTTGGAAAATCCCATGCCTGTGATCAAGGAAATGACCAGCCATTTCAGGACATTGTCGCTGAACGCGCCTTGGAATTGGGTGACGAAGAGCCACCAAAAGCCGCGCTGCCGAGTATCCGGCGTTAAGTTTGCGTCAGGTTTCATGATCGTTGCCGGGGCGCGCGTGCGCCGGCCAATTTGGTGAGCACGAGATGAGTTGGCACGTAGGCCAGCATGAACAAAGCCAGAATCCAGACCACGAGATACAGACCCGGCGGCATCCACGTCTGCGGATGGGCATCATTGAGGCCAAAAACGTAGTTGACATTGCGCGGCAATTTCGGGTCCGCCAAAATTGAGCCCGCTGGCGGCACCAGAAAAAAGGCGTAAAGGCACAGAGCACAAGCCAGTCCAGTCCACGCCTTCAAGGCGCGCCGGTCATAGCCCAGGCGAAAAACCAGGTAGGCAAGCAGAAAGGGAAGCCAGCCATGAAACAGCGAAAGGCCGCGCAGAAAAAGAGAGAGATGCGTGTCGAACATGTAGCTCGTCATGCCCGTCGTGTGGAAGCCCAGCAACTCACCGCCAAAATCCAAGCACCAGAAGAATTGCGGAACCAGAATCCCAACGGCGGCCATGGAAGCCAGCAGCGCGCTATCCATCCAGACGGCATACAAGGTCAGAAACAACGCCGCGTCACAGAAGTAGATAAAATTGGTCGGTCCGTAATTCACCCAGTAAACCGGCACCAGCACCATCATGAAAGCGGTGTAGACCAACTTGAGCCACATCGGCAGCCGTGACTTTTCCAAAGCACTTGTTGACAACGGGCTTTTTTCTGGCGCCACGCTTAAGTTCATGGATGCCACGTTGGCAGACCACCGAGCGCCGG
>DASYNM010000411.1:0-4774 GCA_036008545.1 Verrucomicrobiia bacterium | reverse complement strand
AATCATTGCTGCCATGCAACATGCCTATCTTCGAGGAGATGGGCGTCCTGCCAGCTTTGCGCGAGGCTGGTTTCCCCAGAAAATACGCCGCGCAGTTCGAGTTGGGCAACGGTTCGATCTCCACCCGCTTTGTGTTCCGTGAGGGCAGATTCAACCGGGCGCCGGAAGCAATCCAGGTCGAACGCGCGCTGCTGGATCATCTGCTGCTCAAACACAGTCGCTCCTCGGGTGCCGACGTTCGGGAGGGCTGGACGGTCATCCGCTTCGAGGCCGATGCCGATGGCGTGAGCGTGGAGGCGCGCGATCCTGCCGGACAGACGCACCAGTTTCGCACCTCGTACTTAATCGATGCCAGTGGGCGCGGCAACCTGACCGGCAATCAGGAAAATTTGCGCGAGATGCATCCCAAATGGAAGAAGCTCGCCCTGTTCGGCCACTTTGAAAATGTCGCACTCGACGCCGGCGAACCCAAAACCGACACCATTATCGTCCGCCTGGAAAATAAATGGTTTTGGATCATCCCTATTTCGGCAACCAAGACCAGTGTTGGAATTGTGTTTGACAAAGATGAATTCACCGCGTCGGACGGTACGCCGCAGGAAATCTTTCAACGCTGGGTCGAGGCCAGTCCGGCAGTGCGCAAGCGCATGAAGGATGCCCGGTTGTTGGGGGGCTTTCAAACGACCAGTGATTTCAGCTATCACAACCGCCGGTTGGTCGGCCCTCGCTTGTTGCGGGTCGGTGACGCGGCAGGCTTCATGGACCCTATTTTCTCAGCGGGCGTATATCTGGCCATGTGGTCGGGCAAACTCGCGGCCGAGGTGGTCCTGAAATGCCTGGCCAGTGGCAAACCCAGCGCGCGCATGTTCGCGGTTTACGAAAGGCGCGTGCGCCGCGGGCTGCGGTTTTACTGGCGCGTGGTCGAAAACTACTACACCACACCCTTCATGGAAATATTCTTGCGCCCGGGGGACCATTACGATTTGCCCTCTGCCGTCAACGCGGTGCTGGCCGGAGAACTGGAAGGCGGGTGGTCATTGCGCTGGCGCCTGGAGTATTTCTTCTTGTTGGTCAAGATTCAGCGCTACTTCCCGATCGTGCCGCATATCTTTTTCGGCGCCGGGAGACAGCGCAAACTGAACCCGTACCGCGGCGCGCAAAAGATTTGAAGCCCCACTTGCTTATTTCGACGCTGGCCCGTCCAACGCGACCCGCGTTGCAAGGCATGACGCTGCTCGCGCTCAGCCTCTTTTTCTGCGTCTCGTGCCGAACCCAGCCCTTTCCGCCTGCGGATTTGAGCTCGCCCGGTTGGCGTTTGCGCCAGGGCCAGGCGGTATGGAGGCCGACTCGAAGCCGGCCAGAATTGGCCGGTGACTTGTTGCTGGCGGTCAATTCCAACGGCGATTTTCTGGTTCAATTTTCCAAAACTCCGTTCGCTCTCGCTTCTGCGCAAGTAACGAATGGCCGCTGGCGGATTGACTTAGGCCAACATTCCTGGCGAGGCCGGGGCACACCGCCGCCGCGATTCGCTTGGTTTCAATTGCCTCAACTCCTCGCCGGTGCGTCTGCCCGGGAGCCGTGGAGTTTCACTAACCGCTTGGATCAAACCTGGCGGCTGGAGAATGCGCGCACAGGTGAAACCCTGGAGGGCCAATTTTTCCCATGAGGTCGCGCTGGCACCATGGGTGGTGGCTGGCTTTGCTGCTCCCAATGGCAATCGGATTTGCCCGCCTCCACTTCGACGCTGATGTGCTCAGCCTTTTGCCCGCGCGCATGCCCGCCGTGCAAGGGCTGAAGATGTATCAGCAACATTTTGCAAATTCGCGCGAACTTATCTTGACAGTCCAAGGAACCGGCGCCGAATCCACAAAGTTCGTCGCTCAATCCATCGCCTCCCATTTGCGCCAGGAAACCAATCTTGTGGCCGATGCCACTTGGCAGCCACCGTGGCTCGAACACCCGGAAGAAATGGCGGAGTTGATCGGCTACCTCTGGCTGAATCAACCGCCGGAAATTTTTGGCGAACTTGCGGATCACCTCGCAGAATCAAATCTGAGCGCCGTTCTCACTGCCACTCGCGAACGACTGGCCACGACGCTTTCGCCCGTCGACATGGCGCAATGGAGTTACGATCCCTTTGGCTTGACGCAGTTGCCCTCGTCTATTGCCAGCGCTGCACCAAGTTTCGGAAAGGGGGAAGGCATGTTCGCGTCCGCCGACGGCACCTTCCGGATTATTTTTGTCAAAGCGCGGGGTGAGCTTAGCGGCTACCGCGAATGCACCGAATGGTTCGACGCCGTCAAAAGAATCGCGGCAGGTTCGCTGGCCCCCGGTGGGCAAGTGGCTCTCGGCTACACGGGGCGGCCTGTGTTCGTCGAGGAAATTTCCGCCAGCATGAAGCATGACATCACGCTTTCAGTCGGCGGCACCGCGCTCATCATCGCTTTTCTATTTTGGCTGGCGCACCGGCGGTGGAAACCCATGCTCTGGCTCCTGACGCTGCTGGCGTTGATTTTAGCAGGCACGCTCGGATTGGGCGGCTTGATTTTCGGTGCGGTCAACGTCGTCAGTATGGGTTTTGCAGCAATCTTACTCGGCTTGGCAGTGGATTATGCCGTCGTGCATTACCAGGAAGCGCTCGCCTATCCGCTGCTCTCCGTGCCGGAAATTCGCCGCGCCATCGCGCCCAGTATCTTCTGGGCGGCCATGACCACCATTTGCGCTTTTCTCGTGCTCAACTTCGGCGGGCTGCCCGGTCTTGCGCAACTCGGCTCACTCGTCGGCCTGGGCGTGGCTCTCTCGGCCTTGGTCATGATTATGGCGTTCTTGCCTCCGCTGTTTCCTGATCGAATGACGCGGCGCGTCCCTCCACCTGCTGCTGCGATGGCAAAGGAAACCGTCGAGGCGCCCAATCCGTTACGCGCCAAACTGGTTTTTGCCGTCAGCGGTGGTTTGATTTTGGTTTGTGCCGCAATCTTGTCGTTCGGCTGTCCCAAAATGGATGCCAGCACGCACGCCATGGAGCCACGCCACAGTCAAGCCTACGCCGCGCTCAACACGATCAAGGAAAACCTCGGCCAGAAACAAGAGCCTCTCTGGCTGGTGGTGGCCGGGCGTGACGAAAATCAAATCTCGGAGCGTCTGGACGCCATCAAGCCGGTCCTCGATAACGCTGTCTCCAACCATTTACTCACGGCCTTCACGTTGCCCGACGCCCTTTGGCCGCGTCCTCGAAATCAATCGGCTAATCGCGCAACGGCACAACGCCTGGTGGCCGAAAACGGGGCCATGCGCACGGCGGCGCTGGCCAACGGGTTCACTGAGGAAGCTTTAGGATTGAATGCAAAAATAATTGAAACGTGGCGCCAAGCTGCAACCGCGACAAATGTTTTTTGGCCGAGCAACGCGGCCAGCCAGTGGATTTTTGAGAAGATCGCCGCGCACGATCCGCAAGGCCTCTTTGCCGCCGGCTTTCTTTTTCCAGCCGTGCCGAATCTGGATGCCAACGCGCTCGCCCGCGCCGGCAAGCCGCTCCCGACGGAAGGCGTCTGGCTTTCGAGTTGGAGTCTGCTGGGCCAGGCGGTGTTGGATGAAGTCAGACATAACTTATGGAAAGTTGTTCCGCCGATGATTGGCCTGGTGCTGTTGTCTTTGTGGCTGGCATTTGGCCGCCCAGCGGAAATATGCCTCAGTGTGGGCACTTTGTTCTTGAGCGGACTTTGCCTCCTGGCGGTCATGCGAATGGTGGGCTGGTCTTGGAATGTGCTCAATCTCATGGCGTTGCCTCTGATTCTCGGCACAGGCGTCGATTACAGCCTTTTCATGCAACTGGCCTTGCGGCGGCATGGCGGCAGTCTGGTAGCCGCCCGCCGTTCGGTGGGACGCGCGCTGTGGCTCTGCGGCGGCGCCGCGGTGGCCGGCTTCGGTTCGCTGGGCTTTTCCAGCAACGCGGGCATGGCCAGCCTCGGGCAAATTTGCGCTGTGGGCTTGGCGGGAAACATGTTGATTTCGATCTTTCTCTTGCCTGTTTGGTGGAAAGTACTGACCGGTCGAAAGCACGATCCCGCTCATGCAGCGCCGGCTCCGTCCCAATTTTATCGCGGCGCTATTTGGAAAATGGGGCTTGGTGTGGTCCGGTGTCTCCCTCGCGCAATTACCCGGTCGGTGGCCGCAGGGGGCGCTGCGATTTACTGGCGGCTGGCGGCGCACCGGCGCGAGGTCGTCGTGCAAAATTTGTCACCTGTCTTGAACGATGATCCGGCCACTGCCGCCCTCGCTGCTCGTGCGCTGTTCACGCAATTTGCGCTGAAGCTTGCCGACCTCTGGCGCTACGAAGCCGGTGCGGAACTGGAGAGTTGGGGAATGGTGTGGAAAGGTTGGGACATCTACCGGGCGGCCGAAGCGCGCGGGAGGGGCGTCCTGCTGGTCACGCCGCATTTGGGCAATTGGGAGATCGGCGGAGCGTTTCTACCCAAGGAAGGTTTCAAATTAATCGTGTTGACGCAACCCGAACCCGACCCGGTTTTGACGGAAATGCGCAAAGCCTCTCGCGCGCGCTATGGCGTGGAAACGATTGTCGTTGGCGAGGACGCTTTTGCGTTTATCGAAATTGTCAAACGCCTCCAGGGCGGCGCGACGGTGGCGTTGCTGATGGACCGTCCGGCCGCACCGACGGCGGTCAACGTCCAAATGTTTGGCCGCCCATTCTCCGCCTCCATCGCGGCGGCGGAATTGGCGCGCGCTTCCGGCTGCGCGATATTGCCCGGATGCATCG
>DASYNM010000410.1:0-7826 GCA_036008545.1 Verrucomicrobiia bacterium | reverse complement strand
GAGTTTAGCGCCGTCGCTGAAAAACTCAAGCCCCACAACATGCGCATCGGCTACCACAATCACACGGCGGAGTTTCAAAAGATTGACGACCGTGCGCCTGAATTCGTTTTCTTTGACAAAGCCAGTCCCGATGTCTTCGTGCAGTTGGACATCGGCCACTGCGCCCACGGTGGCGGCGATCCCGTCGCCGTCATCAAGAAATACGGCGACCGCCTTCTCAGCGTCCATGTCAAGGATTGGGTTCCCGCCACGGGCGGCGACATCGTAGGCGAGGGCATCGTCAAATGGCCCGAAGTGCTAGCCGCCTGCGCCGAGGCGAAAGCCCTCCAATGGTACATTATCGAAGAGGAGAGCAACATGTTCCCCGGCTTGGGAGGCATTGAAAAGGACTTTGTAAATCTGACCAAACTTCTCCAATCCTAAGAGTCTGTCTGAATAATCGGGATTTGGGAATTGAGGCAGATATTTGACCGATCTGGTTTGATAGGGAGGGAAACAAAAGTGAAAGAATAGTCAATAATGAGTTGACACTGGGCTTGGACTTCGACGGCCAATTTTAAGCGCAGCTTCAGTTAAGGCGTGAAAAACGCTATATATGACACCAGTCTCACGGATGCCCAATGGGCTTTCCTCAAACCGATGCTCCCCGAACCATCCAAACGCGGGCGCCCGCCCACTGATCGTCGTCGCATTCTTGACGCCATCTTGTATCTCGTCAAGTGTGGCTGCCCCTGGCGGTACCTGCCGTCCGATTTTCCACCCTGCAAAACTGTTTACCATGTTTTTCGGCAATGGATTCGCAACCATCAATGGGCGGCCCTGAATGACACTCTGCGCACCCTTGTCCGCCAAACTCACGGCAAGCGCAGCCGGCCCACGGCGGCGATTCTGGACAGTCAAAGCGTGAAGTCCGCAGGTCACGGCGGCCACGTTGGTTATGATGCCGGCAAGCGGATCAAAGGCCGCAAGCGACATTTATTGGTGGACACGTTGGGATTAGTGCTCGGAGTGGCCGTGTCCCCAGCCAGCACCACGGAACGTGCTGGAGGGCAAATGGTATTGGACCGAGTGTTGGGTTGGTTTGCCTGGCTTCGCATCCTTTGGGTGGATGGCGGCTACACCGGCGAGGCGTTTGCCCAGTGGGTCAAGGAACTCCGCCCCAAGTTGAAGGTCGAGGTCGTCAAACGCTCCGACAACACGGCTGGCTTCAAAGTATTGCCACGTCGTTGGGTAGTGGAACGCACCTTTGGTTGGCATCAGGGGCCGCCTCGTTATTGAATTTTGAGAAAGGACTTCAACATGAACATACAAAAAGCTGGCTCACAACACTCAGCCAAAGGGCTGTCTGACTGGTTAAAGAAGAAAACATGAAGAAAAATTCAAACCGAAAGGCTACCACACTACCGGAGACGCAAACCCCTGTGTCGGTGCGCGAGCAAATTGAAACGCGAGCTTACCAGATTTGGATCGCGAACGGAGGCGGCCACGGCAGCGACCTCCAGCACTGGCTTCAGGCTGAGGCAGAAATTCTCAAGGCAAGCCAAAGAACACACCCAAAAAATCCAATGGCGTGAAAGATTTTGTGCAGATTGATTAACAAACACGCAGAAGATAAACTATGAAGAAAATACTTGTACTCTATTATTCAATTTATGGCCACATCGAGATCATGGCCAAGGCTGTTGCCGAAGGCGTTCGCTCCGCGCACGGGGGACAAAGGCGGTGACCGCTCCCGCATTAATATCGTCGAGAGTGGCATCGGGGCATGGCCGTTCCTCAAAAGGCCGATTCTGAATGACGCCACTATTTTCGAGATGCTCCACCAAGCTGGCGTAAAGCGTGGCAGTGAGATCGGGGATTCCGGTAAAGCGGCGACGAATCGACTGCGCACCGGCCTTGCCGATAAGGGCGCGCACCTTAGGATGGCGAGCGCGGTCGTCCGCCTCTTTGACGAAAATAAGACGGGATTTGCCCAGAGCGTCAGCTTGATCGGACTCGCGCTCGGTCGGGGAGAGACCAGCAGCGTCTTCGTAGCCGTATTCTTGACCGAATAAACCGACGAAAATCGAGTACCGGCCAACTTCGTTGAGGTAAACTTCATCTGCCCGGCGGTCAGAGGCGGGCAGGTCCTCGAACAGAAAAATGTCGAAAAACCGCCGGAGCAGCGGGTCGCCGCGAATGAACTCGCGGATAGTCCGGCGTTCCTCCGCCAGATCCTTCTGCACACTGCTGATAAAGATGCGTTCGCCCACGCTGCAACATTCCTGGATTGTTCCCGGAAATTCTACGGATGATGTCGTGTTCCGATCATGTTGAAAAGGATTTAGCCAAGGTCAGTTGTCAAACGGGATTGTCCGCATGGACTCCCGCGCCCCGAATCGGCCAATGTTCTATCGCTTCGGTCTGGACTTGTGGTGCGGATAGTGGAGCGGAGCGATGGAACAGGGCATCAGGGGTGGAATCCGCAGCGCAACGCCGCGACACAAGTCCAGACGGAAGCCAAAGGTCTGCCGCGACGAGCGCGCGTTTTGGCGACTGGAACGGACAGGGGCGGGCGGGGTGAGGGACGCCCGCTGTCTGTGGAAGGAGCCGAAACGTGCGTTGGTCGCGGCGGGGAGACTTGAGACGGCGTATGCCTCGTGATCACGCGATTGCATGAGCTGGCTTTCCTTTCTCAATTGCGACGGGCAACAGCATTTCCTTCGTCGATTCAATTTGCTCGTAAAACCGGCGTTGCCACATTACCAGTCGCTGCCGGTCTATGATGCCAAAATCCTGATGGTTCCGAGCCGTACTCGGCGTTAGTTTGCTCCGCTGCAAACCCTCGACTAACCACTTGTGCATTTGGGTGACAAGTATTTCTTTTGCGCCAAGTTCGCTTAAGAGCTTCTGACGAATTTTGGACTTGTCGAACAGGTCGAAGCCTTCGCCGTGGACTTCGTTCCGTATCACCAGGAAGTCCACTTTGCCCGGAATCCCACCCACTAGCCGCTGAATCTGGTGAATGCTGTCTAACTCGTGATTGACCGGGCTGGCAATTGTCAGTCCCGCGCCCAAGGATACAAGGATGGTGGCCAAATCTGTGTCTTCAAAGTATTTGAGGAAAATGCGGGTTGACGCCGCCCGACAATCCACCACGACAACATCCTTGTCCTTGAGGGCTTCGACCATACGGTCGATCTCCACTGGATTGTTGGGATTTATGAAGCCCACTTCCGAGTGGAAGCGTTTCAAAGTGGAGTTTTCGTCGTCGCTGTCGAACGCCGCGTGGGCGATCTGGTGGTCTTTGAGATATTGAACAAAGTGGACGGCGAAGAAACTTTTGCCGACGCCGCCTTTGCCATTTAGAATTAGAATCAGTCGTTTTTTCATAATGTTTATTCGTCTGTGAATTCCACCTCGGCGATTTGCGGCCCGTCCACATTTGGGTTTCGGGCAGGTCGAGGCGAAAGGGTTTGAGCCGGTTGGCGGATGGGAGTGGCCGGCGGCTGCGCCGTCCCGGTCCGCCGTCTGGCTGTCCGCTCCTGCAGGTTGTCGCGGCAGAAATGCCGGACGGTGGTATCGCTGACTTGCAGGCCGTGTCGCTCGCGCAAAATCGCGACGACGGTGTCGTACGAGGCGCGATTGCGCCGGAGCTCTCGAATGAACTCTGCGTGCGGATGAAGTCCGGCGTAGCGTTTGGGCCGCTTCGGGCTGAAACGCGCGATCAATTCCGCCGCTGACTCATTTGGAAAGTTCATTCGGAACTCGTTTCCGAACTGGTTTGGAAAATCGCTTCGGAAATCGGTTTCCATCCGCCCCCTTGCTCCAGCAAGGAGACAAGCGTCCCATAGCCAATTCACATTAAAGGTAGCATTACCAACCAGATTTTTTGCGCACACCTGGGAGCAGAATTATGCCTGTCGATGATACCTTTGAGACATGTTGGCTACGAAGGCCCAATACAGTTTGTCGAATGCGGAGCAATACTTTAAGGAGCATTTGCAGGTTGGCGACTATTACATGGAAGGCCGTCGGGTGGTGGGTCAATGGATTGGACAGGGCGCTGAATCATTGGGACTTTCAGGAGTGACGCATACGGATGAGTTCCTGAAACTGTGCCGGAACCTTCATCCAACCACAGGCGAACGATTGACCCAGCGGCATAATGGAACACGAATGGAAGCGGGGAAGGACGGCAATCTACATGAGGTTGCCAATCGCCGGGTGTTCTTCGATTTCACATTTTCGCCGCCCAAATCAGTGTCCATTGCGGCGTTGGTGGGAGATGACCGGCGGATTTTGGAAGCGCATGATGAGGCCGCGCAGGTGGCATTGCGGCAACTGGAAATGTACGCGGCCACTCGGGTTCGGAAAGACGGAGAAACATCATATCGTCTGACCGGCAACCTGGTTGGCGCAGTTTTCCGGCATGATACGTCCAGAGCGTTAGATCCGCATTTGCACACCCATTGCATCCTGTTCAATGCCACGAAGGATTCAGTCGAGAACCGTTGGAAGGCACTGGAAACTTGCGAAATGCTGATGGCCAAAAAATTCGCGGTTCAGGTCTATTACCATGAATTGACCAACGCGCTGGTCCGTTTCGGTTACGGCATTGAGAATAACCCGCGCGGGGATTTTGAGATTCGGGGCGTCTCTCAGGAATTGATTGGGCGGTTTTCGAAGCGGCATCAGGAGATTGACCGGAAAACGCGGGAATTGCTGGCCAGAGAACCGGAAAAGGCAGGGCGCAACATCAATGCCATTCGGGATCATATCGCCCACAAAGAACGGGCGCGAAAGATCAAGGATGTGGGAATTGCCCGGCTGCAATCGTTGTGGAATGGACAGCTTTCGTCCGACGAACGCACTCAATTGACCCGGCTTGATCGAAACCCGCCATTTCAACCCGACGCCCCAAAAATGACCGCTGATGAAGCCGTGACCTGGGCGGAAGATCACTTGTTCGACCGCCGCTCGGTAGTCCGGGAACAAGAGCTTTGGCGCCATGCACTCGAACATGCTCGCGGGCAGGATGTGTCATTGGCTGAAATTCAAGCGGTCACAAAAGAGCGTGGCTACGTGCGGGACGCGGTTTCCCCTGGCAGGGTGACAACGCGGGAGGTCTTGGGCCGGGAGTGGGAAATTGTCTGTTTGGCGCGAGAGGGAATGCGTAGTTACAGACCCCTCTGCGCCCGTCCTCCGGTGGCCAACCCCGCCCTGGACAAAGAACAGCGCCAGGCGGTCAATCACATCCTGGCCTCGCGGGATTTTGTCACCTTGTTTCGCGGCGGGGCTGGCACGGGCAAAAGCTACACGCTCCGGGAAGTCGATTTGACGCTCAGACGAAGCGGTTGGACGGTTCAAGTCCTCGCCCCACAACGCCAGCAAGTGATGGATTTGGAGCGGGACGGGTTCATGGGCGCACAGACCCTCAGCGCGTTTTTGACTCGTGGTTCGTTGCTTCGCGGCGCGGTCGTTCTGGTGGACGAGGCAGGGCAGATCGGCGGCAAGCAAATGCTGGAACTGCTCCAACTGGTCAAGGAAAACGAGGGGCGTGTCATTCTCTCCGGCGACACTCATCAGCATGGGGCCGTGGAAGCTACCGACGCACTCCGAGCCATCGAAAAATACTCCGGGTTGGAATATGCCGAATTGACCAGCATTCGCCGCCAGAATCCCGACGTGGCGAAAACTCAGACAGAACGGAAGTGGCTGGAACAATATCGGCTGGCGGTCGGCGAAGCGCAGGCCGGGAAGCTGGCTCAATCCTTTGACCGGCTGGACACGCAGGACGCCATCGTCGCCTGCACCCTTGCCAACCAACAGCAAAAGCTCACGGAGCGTTTTCTGGAACTCGTGAAGGCGAATTATTCCACCGTGGTCGTCGCCCAAACCTGGTCGGAGATCCACAAGGTCAATGAACAGGTGCGGGACGGATTGAAAGCTCAAGGACTGGTCGGCCAGGAGGAAACCGCCGTGACCGCCTTGGAACGACTGGATTTGACGGATGCCCAAAAACGGGATGCGCGATCTTACGCTCCTGATTCCGTGGTGGTCTTTAACCGGCCCGTCAGCGGTTACAAGCCCGGTGACAGCGGCCGCGTGCTCGCCGTCACCGACAAACATTTATTGATTGAGGCCAACCAGCGCATTCGCCCGGTTCCCTTCAAAGACCTCGACCGGCTCACAGTTTGCCAGCCCAAGGAATTGCCCTTGTCCAGCGGTGACCGGCTGCAATTGAAAGCCAATGGCAACACCACGGACGGCGGCAGGGTGGTCAATGGCGAACTGGTCACGGTCAAACAAGTTCACCCGGATGGACGCATCGTCCTCGCAGACGGTCGGACTCTGGATAAGTCCTACCGCCAGTTTGTGCGTGGCTATGCGGTCACTTCCTACGCCGCCCAGGGCAAGACGGTAGATTACGTCCTGTTCTCCGATTCCGCCGTGCAAGCCGCCACCAACGACCAGCAATGGTATGTGACCATTTCCCGGGGTCGCAAAGGCATCCAGATATTCACTGCTGACAAAATCCAGCTTCGCCAGAACGTCACCCGGTCCGGGGGCCGCGAATTGGCCTTGGACATCGCCAAAGAATCCGTCGTCCATGCGCTGGCAAAGGCTTGGGGCCGCGACATTGGATACGTCTTCAACGTCCAGCACTCGCAGCGTCAAACCGCACAGCGCCGGGCTGAATTGCTTGGGCAGGCGGTAGCCGCGAAGGTGTCCGAGGCGGCGCAGCAAACGGAAACGCCAAAAAAACAATCAGAATCGGTCCGGCAATCGCCAGCCGTTCGGACGACGCGAAGAATCATCCAAAGTCAACAGTACAAACAAAGGCATGGAGGAGGCATCGGAGTATGAGCGATTTAAAAATGAGAGAATTCAAAGAACGCCCGAAGTGTTATCACCTGAGCCACGAAGTGATGGGCAACCACGTCCCTCTGGACAACTTGCGGTTGGAACTAACGCCCACTTGCTTTTATCTGCTGCCTTATCACCACTTGGAAGTCGCTAAGTTTGAGTCGGGCCACGACGGCGACATGATTGCGCTCTCATTCGTCAATCATAATGTGAAGATTGCGGGCCGGAATCTGCGTGCTCTGGCCCTTGGCTTTCAGGAACGCGCCGTTGAGTGGGTCATGCCCGCGCCGGAAAAGTACTCGGAAGTTTGGGAAGGCGCGCGGGGCTTGATTCAGTCAATCGAAATAGAAAAACCGGAGGATTTATGCTCAAAGAAAACGAACAGTTGACCAAACCGCAGGCACCCCGTCATTGCCATACGAACGCCTCGGAAACGAAGACTTTTGTCGAGAAAAAGGGATTCAAACGCGCCGAGGCCGCGACGTATTTGGGTGTGACGGCTGTGAGTATTGACCGTTTGACCAAGCGGGGCCTGCTCCATCCTTCCCGCGCACTGCGCCATCCGATTTATTCCAGGGATGATCTTGACCGATTCTTGCGCGAGACATCATAGCCGTTTGGCGAACGCGGATGAATCATTTGGCTGCTTTGTGGTCGGTGGCGTTTTGCGCCGATGTTTTGGCACGAACCTCATTCAGTGTTGTCGTCGGAATTCTCGCGGACAGTTCATCAACCAAAGCCTCGTGGTCGGTCAATTCCGATTTGAGAACCTCCCGGCCCATCGCTTGCTTTGCGACTTCAAGGAATTTCTCGACAGGAACAATTCTTGTTTCCTCGTTGAGTTGTCCCAAAAAAACCTCCAGCGGATTTTCCGAGGCCCACCAAGGATACCCGTATTTCGCTTTGGCGTTGGCTATGGCGCGTCTGTCCTCAGCGACAGCAGGTTGGTCGGCGGCTTCGGCATCCGCCGATTTTGG
>DASYNM010000409.1:0-1562 GCA_036008545.1 Verrucomicrobiia bacterium | reverse complement strand
CCCCTATCAACACGGCGAGGTTTATGTCCTGGACGACGGCGCGGAAACCGACCTGGATCTAGGCCATTACGAGCGGTTCACCAACGTCAAGCTCACCCGGATGAACAACCTGACCAGCGGGCAGGTCTATCAAACCGTCCTGGACAAGGAGCGGCGCGGCGATTACCTGGGCAAAACCGTCCAAGTTATCCCGCATATCACGGACGAGATTCAACGCCGGATTCACTTGCTGGCCGACCAAAGCAAGGCAGATGTCATTATCACCGAAATCGGTGGCACGACCGGGGACATTGAAGGATTGCCGTTTCTTGAGGCGATCCGCGAATTCGCCCTGCGCGGAGGCTACAACAACGCCATTTTCATGCACGTCACCTACGTCCCTTTTATCAAGGCCGCAGGTGAATTGAAGACCAAGCCCACCCAGCAATCGGTGGCCAAACTGCGCGAAATCGGCATCACGCCGCACATATTGGTTTGCCGGTGCGAGCGTCCGCTGGGACGCGATCTGCGCGAGAAAATTTCGCTCTTTTGCAACGTGCCATACGAGGCGGTCGTCGAGGAAACCGATGTCGAACACACCATCTACGAACTACCTCTGATGCTGCAACGCGAGCGCGTCGATGACCTGGTTTGCCGCTTGCTCCACCTGGACGCCGCGCCGGCCAACATGACGCATTGGCAGGAAATCATCCGCAAGCTGCTGGCCCCGCGCCATCGGGTGCGCATAGGCGTGGTCGGCAAATACATCGAATTGCACGACGCCTACAAATCAGTATACGAAGCCATCACGCATGGCGGCGTGGCCAACGATTGCGGAGTGGAAATCGAGAAAGTTGAAGCGGAGTCGATAGAAAAATTTGGCGCGGAAAAAATATTGAAAGGGTTGGGCGGCATCCTGGTGCCCGGCGGATTTGGCGAACGCGGCATCGAAGGCAAGATCGAGGCCGCCCGCTACGCGCGCGAGCAAAATGTGCCGTACCTTGGCCTTTGTCTGGGAATGCAAGTGGCCACAATTGAATACGCTCGCAACGTGTTGAACCTGGAAAAGGCGCACTCCACTGAATTTAATCCCGATACACCCCATCCGGTCATCGCGCTGTTGGACGAGCAGAAGAAGATTACGAGCAAAGGCGGCACGATGCGCCTGGGACGCCAGGCCTGCCAATTGGTTATGGGCAGCCTGGCCAACCGTCTTTACGGCGCCTTCATCATCAACGAGCGCCACCGTCACCGTTACGAATTCAACAACGATTACCACGACGCTTTCGCCAAGTCCGGTTTTTCGTTCAGTGGCGCATCGCCCGACGGCAAGTTGGTGGAAGTCATTGAACTGCCCGATCATCCCTTTTTCATCGCCTGTCAGTTTCACCCAGAATTCCAGAGCAAACCCGACCAACCGCATCCGTTGTTCAAAGGCTTCATCGCCGCCGCCCACACGCGCCTGCACCATAAGCCGATGCGGTAGAAGCGAGGTTGTAGCCACAGATTGCCCCAGACAAGAAGAACTCTTGTAGGAGATAGAAGTCAGGCGACGGGCAAAGCAATCTCTTCTTAAGGATATG
>DASYNM010000408.1:0-9550 GCA_036008545.1 Verrucomicrobiia bacterium | reverse complement strand
CGTGCGACGCGCTGATTTACCTCGGCACCGGCTATTGTCCGTTAGGTTGGAATCTGGGCCACGGTTCGCTGGAGTTTAACACCAACTCCTTCCCCCACCCCGCTGAACAAATCAAGGCTCTGCACGATTTGAATTTCAAAGTTGCGCTCCACATCAACGCCGCGCCTCGCAACCTGTTCGGCTCCACTATGACGGAGGCGTCGGACAGCCCCATTTACATCGGCAATTATTGGAAACGGCATCTGCCGGACATGGCGCTCGGCGTGGACGCGTGGTGGCCCGACGATGGCGACGAATTGCCCATCGAAGCCCGTCTCGCGCGGCATCTCTGCTACTACGAGGGGCCGTTGCAAGCGCGTCCGAACGTGCGCCCCTGGAGCCTCAACCGCAACGGCTACGCCGGCGCTTCCCGATACGGCGGCTGGATTTGGTCCGGTGACACGCAATCGCGCTGGGCCACGCTGGCAGCGCATGTCCCGGTGGGCCTGAACAGTTCGCTGAGCTTGACGCCGTTTTGGGGATCGGACATCGGCGGATTTGTGCCCACGCGCGAATTGACGGGCGAGCTTTACGCGCGCTGGTTCGAGTTCGCCGCTTTCAATCCTTGCTTCCGCGCCCACGGCCGCACCTGGCATCTGCGACTGCCGTGGGGCTGGAACACCGGCGAGATGGGGCCTATCGAATCTCGGGACGTGGTGGATCGCGCGGAATTGCACAATGAGAAAATCGAACCAATCTGCCGTCAATACTTGGAGCTGCGCTACCGCCTGCTTCCTTACAATTATACTTTGATGCGCGAGTCGGTCGATCTGGGCCTGCCTGCCATGCGCGCGCTCTGGTTACATTATCCCAAAGATGCCGAGGCCGCCAAGCTGGGCGATGAATATCTTTGGGGCCGCGACCTGCTCGTTGCCCCTGTCGTGGAAAAGGGCGCGACAAATCGCCATCTCTATCTCCCTGCTGGAGTCTGGCACGATTGGTGGACCGGCGAAAAAGTCGAAGGCGGTAGATGGGTTGATCGTCCGGTGGATTTGGCCACCCTCCCCTTTTACGCTCGCGGCGGCGCCATCATTCCCCTCGATCCGGTGCGTCAGTACACGGCGCAGACCGTCTCCGGACCGACTACCCTTCGTGTGTATCCTGGCGCCGATGGAGATTTCACCCTTTACGATGACGACGGTGAGAGCCTCGGCTATCGCGACGGCTCGGATCCCAGCACCGTGTGGATTCATTTCCACTGGAATGACCAAGCGCGTGAGTTGACGACGGAACCGGACGCGCGGATGAAAAAATGGCCCGGCGGCGCAAGAGATTACGAGATCGAACTGGTAGGCGCCAAGATCCAATCCAAAGCCGTTTCTTTTGTCGGCAGCAAGTTGAACGTAAAGTTATAAGTGGCGCCTCGCAACGGAGCGCTTCCGGAATTTCCCAGGAGTGCTGGCTGTCCGTCCAATTGGCGGAGTCTTTCAGGAGCGTCGATTCTCGTCCGGCATCTTCACAAAGATGCCGCCAAGGTTTATCGGGCGTTCGTCCGGAGCAAAGGACTCGCGTTTGATTCAGAATCGACGGTCCTGATTAAGGCGAGCGGACGCGATAAAAGCGTTGCGAGTTGTCAGGCGCTTGGGGGTCGGTGAATTGGTACTGGCCGAACGAAACCTCAGCGGCGCTATCGACCCAGACCCAATTGGTGAAAGGTTGCCCAAGATTCGTGGTGCTGAACACGTCAAAGAGTGCGCCCGGCGCGTTGGTGAAGGAAAATTGAAAAGCGCCGCTAGGCAGGATGGTGAGATTGGTCGGGTAAATTGGCCCCACTGTCTCCGGCACACTGAAGGCGTAAATCTTGTTTTCGCCAGCCACGTAAATGCGTCCACGCGCCGCGATGCCCGTGATGAAAGAACTCAAGTTGGCCATCAACTCGCTGGTGCCGCCACCTGTGAACACATTCGTGCCGGTATCACCGTCGAAGCCGTAGAGACGTCCGCTGCCCGACCCGCCGGCAATGCCCCAAACCACAACGCTGTTGGTGCCGTCCGTTGATGTGACAAAGGGCGAGCCGTTGCCATTCTCATTCGCGATCCATGCCTTAATGATGGTCGGCGGCTTGGTAGCCCCGATGCGATACGAATGAAGGTTGCCGCCATTGGAAAAGACAACATAAGTGCCCAGCTTGGTCTGGTATGAGGCTGCGGCTTGGATAATAGCGCCGCTCGCCACATTCGCTTGCGCCACTGGTTTGCTGATTCCCCCGAGATTGGTGCGATTAAGCAGGTACATATTCCCATCTTTTCCGAGCGCAACCACAAGCTTCGAAGGCGTGGCCCCGGGCACATCCACCAGGACGGGACCTGAGCCGCCAATGTCGAGGTCAGCATTATCGAGCGAAAGCCAATTGGTAGGAGCCCAGTAATTTGATGTCCCCGTCAGCGCCAGGCTGGGCGTGAAATGCAGGATGGACTCTCCGCCGCCCCACGGATGCGAACCGGAGGTGAAGGTGTTGCCCGTGGCGAGGAATGGATCGACACCGTCACTGGCCACGCCGCCAACAGACCAGGCGCCCCCTCCTTGCGCCGTGGTGGCCCAGGCCATGACCGTGGTTGGATCATTCAGCGGCACTCCGACGATCCAGCCGTAATAAGTTGCGCAATCACCGTATAAGCCGCCGTAGGGCACGTAGAGGTTGGTGCCGATGATCGTCAACGCGCCGCGTTCGCCTTGGGAAATGGAGCTGAAGACCGTGGCGCCCGAAATCGCGTTGCTGTTCACATTCAGCGGCCAGCCCGGGTTAAGGTTGCCGGTGTCCACGTTGAGGGAAAAAATGCGGTGCTCGATGGCGCTGGTGATGGGATCAACGGTAATCGAGTTGAAAAAGAGCGACCGCGACGGCAAATCCACGACCGGCGTGCCCGTGATGCCAGCAGGGAAAACATTGCCGCACGGCTGGACGCCGCTTGAGATGGGTGGGGCTATGTTGGTCTGCCAAACGACGCTGCCATCGAAGGCGTCAAGGGCGAAAACATAATTGGATTCAGTCACGGCAATGACCAGCGCTCCGCCTTGCGGTCCACCTTCCACGTAAAGCGGCTGCGCGTAAACACCACCTATGATGGCGCCGTCAAACGCCTCGTCGCGCGTCAAAGTCGCGGCGAGGGTGTTCGTAAAGAAAGGATCGATGTAAAGACCGTCGCGGGAGAGGTGATTGTGGTGTTGCGTGACGTTGACCGAGGCCTGCGCTGACAAGCTCATGCTCAGGAGGGCAAGAAGGCACATCCCCAACATCGACCATCCATGCATCAGGCATTTCAAACGGCAATGCTTCGTAACACGATGGCTTACGCTTAAGGCTGAGGCGCCGGCCGCTGTTTGGTTGTTGAAAATTTTGTTCATGATTTTCCCACAGTTCCTGGCTGTCCTATTGCGTTCTCCTGCTGCCCGCGCAAACCAAATCCGCCGAATATTCGCTCGCGCTCATCCCAATTCTGCTTTGAGCCGCTGCGAAATCTTCTGGCTCCATTGTTCCAGGACGACGGTATCACGACCTTCAAGCAGCAAACGCACCTTGGGTTCGGTGCCGGAATAGCGAAGCAACACGCGCCCGCCTTGGGTTTTGAGGATTGCCTCGGCCTCCGCCACAAGTTCGCTAATACCGGTCAATTGTTCCAACGGCTTTTTCTCTTTCACCACAATATTGGTCAATAACTGCGGCGAGCGAGTCCAGCAGCGCGCCAATTCCGAGAGCGGCTTGTTCTGCATTTTCATCACCCGTAGAATTTGTAGGGCGGCGATCAAGCCGTCGCCGGTGGTGCTGAAATCGCGTATGATAATGTGTCCGCTCTGCTCGCCGCCTACGTTGAGGTCTTGCTTGAGCATCGCAGCCAGCACATTTTGATCGCCCACAGCCGTGCGGACGGTTTTGCCGCCTGCGGCTTCAACTGCCGCGTCCAACCCGGCGTTGGCCATCACAGTCGTGGCGAGGGTTTTGCGGCTCAATTTGCCGTTGGCCAGACTTTCCAGGCCAATGATGGCCAGGATGTCGTCGCCGTCGATGAGCGCGCCTTTTTCGTCGCAGAGCAAAACGCGGTCGGCATCGCCGTCATGGGCCAGGCCCACGTGGGCTTTGTGCTCGCGCACCAAGCGGCAAAGGTGCTCCGGGTGCATCGCGCCGCAATCTTTGTTGATGTTGCTGCCGTTGGGTTCATTGGCGTGGACGAAAACTTGGGCGCCCAATTCTCGCAAAACGCAGGGCGTGGATTTGTAGGCGGCGCCGTGGGCGCAATCAACCACTATGCGCAAACCGTCCAGTGTGAGTTGCCGCGGGAAAGTGCCTTTCGCAAACTCGATGTAGCGGCCCAAGGCATCGTCAATACGCACGGCTTTGCCGATCTCCCTGGCTGTGGGGCGAATTTTTTCAATTTCCCCGCTGAAAACCAATTTCTCGATGCGCATCTCGATCTCATCATCGAGCTTGTAGCCGTCTGCATGAAAAAATTTGATGCCATTGTCGTCGTAGGGATTGTGCGAGGCCGTGATGACGATGCCTGCATCGGCCCGCAAGCTGCGGGTCACATAGGCCACTCCAGGCGTCGGCAGCGGCCCGATGAAAAGCACATCGACGCCCATGGAAAGCACGCCGGAGGACAGCGCGTTTTCGAGCATGTAACCGGAAAGGCGCGTGTCCTTGCCGATGACGATCTTGTGTTTGCCGCGCCCTCGCGACTCGGATTCCAGATGCTTGAAGACATGCGCCGCAGCCTGGCCCAGTTGCAAGGCCGTGCTGGCCGTGATGGGTTCCACGTTGGCCGTGCCGCGCACACCATCGGTGCCGAAGATTTTTTTTTGGCGGCTCATAGTAATGACTCTCTCTCTGACCACAAAATGATGAGCGAGTGGAGAAATAACAAGTAAACAAAATGTAACGATTGAATCGTGACGCCGCGAAGCCTTGGGTGTATGCATGAGGCACATGCGCACGGTTCACGTTTCACTGGGCAGCCGGAGTTATCCCATTTTCATCGGGGGAAAAATCCTTTCCGACCTGGGTGCCCATTGCGCGGAACTACAATTGGGAAGGCGTTGCGTGATTATTTCGGATAGAAAAGTCGCGCCGCTCTACGCCGCCAAAGCCGATGCCTCCCTGCGCAAAGCCGGATTCGATCCGCTGATAGTGCACTTGCCGGCGGGCGAATCTTCCAAGAATTTGAAAATGTTCCAATCCTGCTGCGACCGGCTGGCCGGCCATCGCCTGGAACGAAAATCCTTCATCGTCGCCCTCGGTGGAGGCGTCGTAGGAGATCTGGCCGGGTTCGTCGCCGCTGCTTATTTGCGCGGCATTGATTTTGTGCAGGTGCCGACCACGTTGCTGGCGCAGGTGGATAGTTCGGTGGGCGGCAAAGTCGGGGTCAATCTGGCGGCGGGCAAGAATCTGGTGGGAGCTTTCCATCAACCACGATTGGTGCTGTGCGATCTGGCCACATTGCGAACGCTGCCGTTGCGCGAATTCCGTGCCGGCCTGGCCGAAGTCATAAAGTACGGAATTATTTGCGACGAGGAACTGTTCGAGCGGTTGGAACACGATCTGCCTTTGCTGCTTCGACGCAATGGCGGGGTTTTGGCGGATGTGGTCGCGCGCTGCTGCGAAATCAAAGCTGACGTTGTGCGCCAGGACGAAACGGAGACCGGTCTGCGGGCCATCCTCAATTTCGGCCACACCATTGGCCATGCCATCGAAGCCATCGCGGGCTACGGCAAATATTTGCACGGGGAAGCGATTTCCATTGGCCAGGTGGCTGCGGCGAAACTTTCCGTGCGCGCCGCCGGATTGCCCGCGGCAGAATCGGCACGCATAGAAAAATTATTCGCGCGCGCCGGTTTGCCTGTCGCCATCAAGCTCTCACCCCGACGGCTTACGGCGCTGATTGAAGCCATGCGCCTGGACAAAAAAGTCAGCGACGGACAAATAAAATTTGTTTTGGCCCGCCAAATCGGGCAAGTCGAACCGGGCCACAAGATTCCGCCAGAGTGGATTCGCGAGGCGCTGGCCGAGGGTTGCAAATGATTAGCCGAGAATCTATGATTAGGTGTGGTTTTAGTCATCGATAATTACGATTCGTTCACCTACAACCTCGTCCAATACCTGGGCGAGATGAAGGTGGAGATGGAGATTCGCCGCAATGACCAGATTTCGCTCGAACAAATCCGCGTGCTGAACCCGGACCGCATTCTCGTTTCGCCCGGCCCGTGCTCGCCGCGCGAGTCCGGGTTGTCCAACGATATCATCCGCAGCTTTGGACAGAAGGTGCCGTTGTTCGGCGTCTGCCTTGGGCACCAATGCATTGGCTACACTTTTGGCGGGGACGTCGTTGTCAACTATCGTATCATGCACGGCAAAACGTCGCAAATCCGTCACAACGGCAAGGACCTTTTCCGCGACATGCCCAATCCCTTCGCCGCCACGCGCTATCATTCCCTGGTGATCAAGCGCGATTCGCTGCCCGCCTGCCTGGAAGTGACCGCCGAGACCGAGGAGGGAGAGATCATGGGGGTGCGCCACAAGGAATACCCTATTTGGGGCGTGCAATTCCATCCTGAAAGCATCCTGACCGAAAGCGGCCGGCAAATTCTAAAGAACTTCATGTCTTTGTAGCAGCGCATCGCCGTTTTTGGCCATGCTCGACGGGATTCGCTATATAAGGTGAACACCCCATTGCGCGTACGCGGGCACGATTTATAAACTGAGAGCAACTAATAAATATGAAGATTCCTTCTTTCACGGCGGTTTTGCTTTGCGCGGCCGCTTCGAGTCTTGTCGCGGCGCCTTTCTCCGATTTGAGTTTTGACGCCGCTTCCAAGCAGGCCGGGCAAACGGGCAAGATAGTGTTGGTCGATTTTTACACCACTTGGTGCGGCCCGTGCAAATTGCTTGATAAGAACACCTGGACCGATGCCGCGGTCATCCAGTTGCTGGAACAAAAGACCGTGGCTTTGCGCATCGACGCAGAGAAAGAGGCCGATCTGGCCAAGCGCTACAAAATCGCGGCCTATCCTAGCGTGCTGCTGATCAAACCCGATGGAACGGAAATCGACCGCCTGGTTGGTTACCGCGATCCAAAAGCCTTCATCGGAGACTTCAACGACTCGCTCAACGGAAAAGATTCGATCAGCCGCGCCAAGGATAAATTGACAGCGGCAGGAAGCGATGATGCCATGGCTCGGATGCAATTCGGCGCGGCGCTCGCGCAGAAGGGCAAGGATGCCGAAGCCTTGACGGAGTATCTCTGGTGCTTTGATCACGGACTGGAAAACAATCCCGCATTCAGCGGCGTGCGACTGAGTTTTTTGCTCTCCGATATTAAGAATTTGGCCGCCCACTATCCTACTGCCCAGCAGGCGCTTGAAGCCCGGCGCGATGAGCGTCAAGCCAAAGTGACGGCCGGTTCGAAGGATTACCAAACGGTGATGGATTTGATTTCGCTCAACAGTACGCTAGATCAAAAGGAAAAGAATTTTGCCGTCTTTGATCTGCTTCCCGCCGGCAGCCCGGCCAAGGATTATATTTTGACTTTGTTCGCGGACCAATTCCTGGAAGCCAAACGCTATGCGGACGTTCTTCAGGGGACAGATGGCAAACTCGCTTTCAAAAAGTCAGTGGACCAGTTTAACCAAATGATTAATTCAATGGGCAAGGACAGCCCCATGAGGCAGCAAATGGAAGAGAACTTCCGCCAAATGACCACCGCGAAGGGCGCGCACAATTTCGAAGCTCTGGCCGGCTTGAAACGAAATCAGGACGGCAAGGAGTTGGCCGGGCAGATTCTCAAATTCGATTCTTCTCCAGGCACGCGCACCATGCTGGCCGACGCTGCGCAACGGGCCGACAACGACGAGTTGGCCCAATTTGTCAAACAGTGACCGGAAGCGGCGGCGCGGGCCGTTCAAAATTTCCCTTGCACGCGAGCGACGCCTGGTAAATTGTGAGCGATAGTCACAAATCCATTGAACGCACCAACTCCACACTTCGACTTCCAACGCCGCGCGCGGGAGGAAATGATTCACGAAGGATTCCAACCCGATTTCCCGCCGCCGGTCATCAACGAAGTTAGTTCCTTTCACTCAGCCACCGGACTTGATGGCGGCGTGCAGGATTTTCGCGCGTTGCTTTGGTCCTCCATCGACAACACCGAGTCGCGCGATTTGGATCAGATCGAGTGGGCCGAACGCACGCCGGAGGGCCATATTCGCGTGCGCGTCGGCGTGGCCGATGTCGATGCGGTCGTGATCGCCGGTTCGGCGACCGATGCTCACGCGCGCGTCAACGCCACTTCTGTCTATTCGGGTGGCCCGGTTTTTCCCATGTTGCCGGAACGGTTGTCCACTGACTTGACTTCGCTAGGCCAGGATGTCGATCGGCGCGCTATCGTGATTGAGTATGTCGTTGCTGCCGACGGGCAAGTGATCAGCTCGAGCGTTTGCCGCGCGATGGTTCGTAACAAGGCTAAATTGAACTATGACGAGGTTGGACGCTGGTTAGATAGCAAATCACCGGCCGCTTCAGCGCCGTTCAAGGTGCCGGGCCTGGGCGAACAACTTCTTATCCAGAACGAGGCCAGCCAGCAGTTGAAGGCGTTGCGCAAGGAGCGTGGAGCGCTGGTCTTCAACAACGAGGAAAGCGCGCCGATTCTTGTCAATAATACCGTGCAGGGTTTTGCCTTCACGCGCGACAATCCGGCCCGCGAGCTGATCGAGAGTTTCATGATCGCGGCCAATGTGGCCATGGCGGAGTGGTTGTGCGGCGGCAGCAGGCTATGCCTGCGGCGGGTGGTGCGGACACCCAAGCGCTGGGACCGCATCCAGGCTCTGGCCGCGCCGCTGGGCACGAAGTTGCCCGACGCGCCGGATGCCCGCGCCCTCAGCATATTCCTCGCGCAACGCAAGCAGGCCGACCCGGATCATTTCCCCGAATTGTCGCTGGCGGTGCTCAAATCACTCGGCCCCGGCGAATACGAGGTCGAACATCCGGGCGCCGAGCACGAGGGCCATTTTGCTTTGGCGTTGAATGATTACTCGCACTCCACCGCGCCCAACCGCCGCTACGCGGACCTGACCATGCAACGCCTCTTGAAAGCAAGCCTGGCCGGCTCCCCTGCCCCATTTTCCGAAAGCGCCTTGTCGGACCTGGCCACGCACTGCACCGAACGCGAAGCGGCGGCCCGGCACGTCGAACGCTTTATGAAAAAAGTCGCCGCGGCCATAATGCTCGCGCCGCAGGTGGGACACGTATTTGACGCCATCGTCACCGGAGTTTCGCCCAAGGGGACTTTCGCGCGATTATTGACTGTCCCGGCGGAGGGGCGGGTTATGCGCGGTGAACGCGGACTGGATATCGGCGATAAATTCCGCGCGCGACTGGCCGGAGTAAACCCGGACAAAGGCTTCATTGATTTGGAACGAGGCTGACCGGCAACCCAGGCAGTTCCAGCGGCGCTTCAGCCTTTCGGTTTGACGCCATTCCACTTCCAGTTGCGGATCTCCGGCATGTCTTCGCCGTATTGCTCGA
>DASYNM010000407.1:0-2636 GCA_036008545.1 Verrucomicrobiia bacterium | reverse complement strand
CGAGAACCACGTTCAGGGCGTAAAATACTGGAACCAGATGTATTCGCAGGCTGTCCGTAAGCCGTAAGACCGGACAGATACGAAAAAATTGAAAAGCTCCTTGCCTGAATCAAAAATCCAGATATGAATAGAGCACTTCAGAGTGGCTGGTTGAACTAAATCCGGCTCCCGCCGGATAGTAAAAATCCCCTCGGTTGCTCAAACTGCTTTTAAGGCGTTGATTCTGGAAGGAAAGGTTAGATCTCTCACACGAGGGATTCGTCCGCGTGGACGTTCAAACCCGCCTTTCCGGAAAGGATCCATGACTGCGCTCCGTCAACGTTTCATTGAAGACCTGCAACTGCACGGCTTCGCCCCCTCAACTCAACAGGTTTATGTGACAGCGGTAAAACTATTGGCCCGACATTACCATCAGCCGCCGGATCGGCTGAGCGAGGAGCAGATCCGCCAATATTTTCTTCACCTGACCCACGTTCGCAAAGTCTCGCGCTCCAATGCCACGATCACGCTCTGCGCCATTAAATTTCTCTACGAGCACACCTTGCAGCGCCCCTGGCCTGTTTTCAGACTGGCCCGCCCCCGCCGCGAACATAAAATTCCCGCGGTCATGAGCCGGGAAGAGGTCCGGCGGTTGCTGGATTGTTTTCCGTCGGACTTCTATCGCGCCTATTTCACCACGGTTTACGCTTGTGGCTTGCGCCTGAGCGAAGGCGTGCAGTTGCAAGTCAGCGATGTCGACGCGGAACGTCTGTTGCTCCATATCTGCGGCAAGGGCAGCAAGGATCGATACGTGCCACTGCCGGCGCCCATTCTTCAGATGCTCCGCCGTTTCTGGAAAACGCACCGCTCCGACCGATGGTTGTTTCCTTCGCCGTCCGCCAAAGCCCAAACGCAGCACATTAGCCGGGAACGCATTCAGGGCGTCTTTGAAGAAGCACGACAGCGCTGTGGGTTAAATAAGCATGTCACGGTTCACACGTTGCGTCATTCCTATGCCACGCACCTGCTGGAGGTAGGCGTCAATCTGCGATTGATTCAGGCTATCCTGGGGCATAACTCTCCCAAAACCACGGCCCTCTACACTCATTTGACGGCGCCAGCCTGCGCGCAGCTCGATGCTCCGATCCAACAACTGATCCAGGACCTCTGTCCGTGATCGAAGTGGCGGATATTTTCCGCCGACACGCTGCGACCTACCACGCCAATCACTCGTTGCTTCCTCATCAGCTCCGGGCGATGCGCGACATCGAACTTTGTCGCACCGCGTTTTTCGGCGGCCATGTGGCGCAGTGTGATCACTGCGCAGCGTTCCGCTATGCCTATCATTCCTGCCGTAACCGGCATTGCCCCAAATGCCACGGCGAGCAATCCGCCGCCTGGTTGGAGAAACAACAGTCGTGCCTGCTGCCTTGTCCGCATTATTTGCTGACGTTCACTTTGCCGGCGGCCTTGCGGCCTCTGGCCTATCAACATCCCAAGATCGTTTATAGCCTCTTGCTTCGTTGTGCCGCTGCGACCGCCCAAAAACTGGCCGCCGATCCACGTTATCTGGGCGCCACGCCCGCCATCCTCGCGGTACTCCATACCTGGACTCGCGCTTTGCTTTACCATCCGCATGTTCATCTGCTGGTCAGCGCCGGCGGATGGAACGCCCAGCAACACTGGGCGCCTGCAAAACACCCCAAGTTTCTTGTTCCGGTGCGCGCCCTCTCCGTCATCTTTCGAGCCAAAATACGGCAGGCCTTGAAGCGTGAACACTTATTGTCCACAACACCCGCCAAAACGTGGACACAGCCCTGGGTCGTGCATTGTCAACACGCGGGAGCAGGAGAGAAGGTTCTGGGATACTTGGCCCGCTATGCGTTTCGAGTCGCCATCACCAACAGCCGTCTGGAGTCCTTTGTGGACGGCCGCGTCACCTTTCGCTATCGCGACAATCGCACACAGCGGCTGCAGCGCGTAACTCTCTGCGCCGAGGACTTCATCGGCCGATTTATGCAGCACATTCTTCCACGCGGTTTTCCCAAACTGCGCTACTACGGACTGGCCAGCCCAAGCCACCACGAAGCTCGGGAGCAGGCGCGAACCATGATGGAACCCAATCTGGCGACCAAAACCGACGATGGCACAACCAACCCCTCGGCCTCCGCCGCCAAAGCCGCCCCGCCGCCGCTTTGTCCACATTGCCACATCGGACATTTGATCGTCCTGCAAGTCCTCCGCCCGCAGAGAAAATTTCCACCATAGATGTCTCTCGCGCCATTTCATCGTCGGCTTTCGCGCCACTCTTTGGCCCCTTACCAAACGAGGACAATCCTCGCTGGCTGCAATCGATCCAAATTCATCTGGAGGCGCCTCCTGCGGTCTGACTTTGCCATCTCCCCCGACCAAAACTACTCCCGGGTGCATCTCAATGTCGACGTTGCGTCACTCCCAGTGGCCCAAACTAAGCACCAATCTCCAAAGCCCAGTTGAGATCCGCCCGCCGGATTTAGTTCAACCCGACTTTTTGCGTCACCTCCTGTTCCCGGTGGCGCAAAAAGTCTTAATTTGTTTTGATTCGACCCTTCGTGGCTGGTTTTGAAGTGACCGGTGACAGTCAAAGAAGATCCTAGCAATTGTTCGGGAAAATCGAT
>DASYNM010000406.1:0-22899 GCA_036008545.1 Verrucomicrobiia bacterium | reverse complement strand
TCCGAGTTGGAACGAGGTCGAGAATGGAGCGTGTATATGGTGGCTGGGCTGACGCTATATGGATACAGCGTTTGCTATGCGAACAAGACAACTCCTTTGGTCACGGCAGTTCCGGGCCCGGGCGGCCTGGCCGTGACATTTATTGGGATTAACGGCACCAATACAATAGACGGCCCGCCGATTCCGGTGGGAACGCCTGTTTACGAGCAGTGTGGAACCAATCCGCCGCAGCCTCTAAATGTAAAAATCGGTCCGGGCAACACTTACGAAGAGCCTGTCGGATTTTCCATTCCAATCGTCCCGTCTCCCTCCGCGGCCGAAGCCCAATCCGTGGAAAAAATGCCAACGATGAAAGCACCGGACGACCGCATCTCGTTTACGAATAAGGGCAACCTCTATATTGACGGGACAAATATTGGGACGCTTTCGCGCATAGTTACCCTGGCAAGTCCATCCCCGGGGAAACCGGCGAGCACAGTAACGATCAAGGCAAATTAGCCCCTGACCTGCGAAAGGGCGCATCGCACTTCTGGGAAAGGCAGGTTTCTCTGCTCTTTAGCTCCGTTAAGTGAGATGCGCCCGCCCGCTTTCCTTGTGACACTTTTCACCTGACAATATGGCATCGGTTCATAAACTCTTATTGCTCTTAGAATTTTTACCTGACACATGATGCGCTCTTTGTCTTTGCTTTTGGCCGTCTTCCCATTCGTTTTACAGCCCGCGCTGAAGGCGGAGTCCTCGCTGGCCGAGGGGCCGGTAATTACCTTGCGAGAGGGGTTAATCTTGAAAGCCAAAGGTCGTATTGCGCGAACACCGTTTCACGTCGACGCTGTCGAGGAGATGATCGTGAAGGGCGAATGGACGCCGCCCGTTGCCGGCCAGGCCTTCCCTTCGTCCGATAACACCAACCGCGTTTGGAAGCCGGTCACGGCCTCGACCGACGGCGTGTTTACGAATCGGGAATTGGAGGGGGGTTATGTTTATACATCGGTTGAATCCGAGCGCAGCGAAGTCAAACTTCTCCGCGCTGCCGGGCAGGAAGTCGTTTACGTCAACGGCGAACCGCGTCCCGGCGATCCTTATTCCAACGGCATCCTGGCCTTGCCGGTTGAGCTTCGTCCCGGCACCAATGATTTTCTTTTTCGCGTCAACCGCGGCAAACTCAAAGCCAGCCTGGCCACCCCGGCGCGACCCATCATGCTCTACCTCGGCGATCCTACGGTTCCCGACATTGTCCACGGTGACAACAAGGAAGCGTGGGGTGCGCTTGTCGTCATCAACTGCACCACCAATTTCTTAAACGACCTCTCGCTCAAAGCCTCTTTAGCCGGGCGCGGTTCCATGGAAAGTTTTCTGCCCTCGATTCCTCCGTTGAGCGTGAGAAAGGTGGGCTTCCGCTTCAAACCGCATTGGAATGACACAACCAATCAGGTGGAACTAAACCTAAAATTGTGGAGCCATTCTTCCGGAAGCAAGTTGCTCGACTCCGCGAGCCTGCCCCTGCACTTGCGCCGGGAAACGGAGCATTACAACCAAACTTTTCGCAGCGACATCGATGGCAGCATTCAGTATTACGCCGTCGCGCCCGCGCAACCGAAGGCTTCCGATCCTCCCGCCAAGGCGCTCTTTCTCTCTGTCCATGGAGCAAGTGTCGAGGCCTCCGGCCAAGCCGCCGCGTATGCCTCCAAGCGCTGGGGCACGCTGGTCGCGCCCACCAACCGCCGCAGCTACGGCTTTGATTGGGAGGATTGGGGCCGGCACGACGCCATGGAGGTTTTGAGTTTGGCCAAAGCAAAGTATCAACCCGATCCCCAGCAAATCTACTTGACTGGACATTCGATGGGCGGGCACGGCACGTGGCAACTCGGCGTGACCTACCCCGATCATTTCGCCGCCATCGGCCCCAGCGCGGGTTGGATCAGTTTCCGGTCCTACGGCGGAGGCGAGTGGCTGACGAATGGCGATGCCATGCAGCAAATGGTGCAACGTGCCACCAATCCGGGCGATACGCTGGGTCTGGTCAGCAACTGTCTCCATTTCGGAGTTTATATTCTACATGGCGACCAGGACGACAATGTCCCGGTGGAGGAGGCCCGGACTATGCGGGACCGTTTGACCACTTTCCACCACGATTTCATGTACCACGAGCAGCCCGGAGCCGGCCATTGGTGGGGAAATCTCTGCGTGGATTGGCCGCCCCTGTTCGACTTGTTTGCCCGGCACAAAATCCCTGAGGATCGGAGCGTCTGCGACATCAATTTCTCCACCATGAATCCGGGCATATCTTCCTCCTCGCACTGGGTATCGATAGAAGCGCAGCAGCACGCGCTGAACAAAAGTTCCGTAGTCATTCATTACGACCCCATGCGCCGCGCGTTCGATGCAGCGACGGAGAATGTCGCGCGACTGAAGTTGCGGCCCGCTTCGATTGCAGCAGAAGGGGCAGTGAGTGTGACGATCGACGGGCAGAAGCTGTCCGTCCTTTCGCCGACCGGCCGCGACGGCAAAATCTGGTTCGAGAACAAGGACAACCAATGGGTCGTCGGCGATGCGCCGCCGCTCGCATGGAAAGGGCCCCACCGCTACGGACCCTTCAAGGAAGCTTTCGGCCACGACGTGATGTTTGTCTATGGCACCAAAGGTTCGCCCGCCGAAAATGCCTGGGCCAAGGCCAAATGCCGTTGCGATGCAGAGACTTGGTGGTATCGCGCCAATGGTTCGGTCGATGTCGTGCCCGATGTCGCATTCGATGCCGCCAAAGAACCGGATCGAGGCGTTGTCCTTTACGGCAATGCCGACAACAACGCCGCCTGGCCGGCCTTACTGAGCCAAAGCCCGGTGCAAGTGCGGCGAGGTCAGGTAGAGATAGGGACGCGCGTCATTCGCGGGGAGGATTTAGCCTGCCTCCTGTGCCGTCCGCGTCCCGGAAGCGACCGCGCCTGCGTGGCGGTCGTTGCAGGAACTGGCATCGTAGGATCGAGACTGACGGATCGTGTGCCCTATTTTACGGCCGGCGTGGCTTACCCCGATTGTACCGTCTTCGGGGTGGATACACTATCCAAGGGAATTGCGGGCGTACGGGCGGCGGGCTTTTTCGGGATGGATTGGAACGTGGCCAAGGGAGACTTTGTTTGGAGAGATTGAGGGCCGGAAGGGGGTGTAATGTTATCGCTTGCATTCCCAGCAAAGCATGTTAGCATGGAATGCGTGAGGCGCTCACGCGCCTGTGCTCTTTGATATATTGGCCGGGTAAATGGGACGAGGAAAGCGGACTGCGGCGAATTGCCGGTGTCCAGCCCGACCCGTCTTGTCCCTTAAGAGGCTTGGCGATGGCGGCAAGCGAACGACGACACGCAAGTCGTTGATTTCCACGATAGTCTGGGATATTTGTGATGATGTTCATAGGCTTGATAGGGCGAGACAGCCCGCAAAGCGGGCCGCTCTTAATTTGTTCTGTCTCCGTCGAGCCGTGACTTAATCTGCGCCGCCAAACTGATCAGGGCTCGACGGAGTCTCGCCCTACCAAGAACCGATAAGTCGCACTCAGTAGCACCCGGTCGCACCCAGTCGCACCCAGTCGCACTCAGTCAAACCTGTCAATCGTCGCCGTCCTTGGCGGACTTTTCCAGGACGAGACCAAGTTGCTTGAGACCTCTGCCGTGGCCGCCCACGAACTCGGACGGATAGCGCTCGTCGCCTTTAATGGAATACCAGATGTAACGGTTGAAGGCGTCTTCGTCGATTTGGTCCGGCTTGGAAAAATCCATTTTCTGGACTTTCCTGGCATAGTAGCGCGCCTTGGAGGAAAGTTTGGCGGTGCCGCCTGAGACAAGGTTGATGTTGTTGGACAAGGCGGTGTAAGGCGTGAAATCCGGTGTGTTGGAAAAACACTCGAACATGAGCGGCGCCATGGCGTCCTGTTGATTCATCGGCGGCAGGCCCATGATTTGTTCCATGGTATGCAGAACGCCGGCCTGGTTGTAGAAGGCGCTGACGGTCCGCGCGCGTTTGGTGTAAGGACTGATCACCAAGCAGATGGAGCGGTGGCCATCCACATGGTCATAGCCGCTCTGCGGATCGTCTTCCATGACGAAGATGACGGTGTTGCTGGCGAACGCGCTTTTCGTGACCGCCTCCACGACGCGCCCAAGCGCGAGGTCGTTGTCGGCAAGCTGCGCGCGGGCGGGCGGCGTGCCGCCGGTGTGGTCGTTCGGCAAATAAAGGAAATTGAACGTCGGCCAGGCGCCCGCCGCTTGCGCAGCGTTGAGTTCTTTGATGAAGCCGTAGGCCCGAACTACGTCGGGAATATTTAAATCCCAACCCGGGACATTGGTCGAGCTATAGGGCCGCAGCGAGGCGAGGCCGATCTTCTGCGCAAACGTGATGGAGTGAGTGCCGTTGGTGAAGTCGGCGTAGATTTGCAGCCAGGAAGCGCCGCTGGGAACCGAGGCGTAATCAAACTCGCCGTAGTTGCGAAAGCTCAGCCCGTGCTGAAGCGCGTTGTTCCAAATGAAGCCGGTCGAGGAGTAGGTCAGCGGGTCGTCGCCGAAAGTGTAGCTGCGCACAAACCCGCCGAAGGACTTTTCCAGATGGTCGGTGTTGTTGGCTTCCGTACACCACGAGTGGCCGTCGGCGGAGTTGACGCCGTTGCAATAAAAGTTGTCAAGTAAAATATATTGTTTGGCCAAGGCGTGGTGGTTGGGCGTGATGCGCTCCGGATAAATGCATAGGTGCGGATCGCCGTTGCCTTGCGTCATGTCTCCGAACATCTGGTCGTAGGTCTTGTTCTCCTTGAGGATGTAGAGCACGTGCTTGAAAACCGAAGGCTCGCCGAGGCGGGCGGGCACTGGCGCCGGTGCCTGGCCAACCCGAGCGGGCTCGTAGGCCTGCTCGATCTGGCGGATGCGCCCGTTTTCGATGACCTGCGCGGTGTCCTTGCGCAATGCGGCGCCGGAAGGAATCGGAATTCGGTCCACAGTCCCAAGAAAAGCTGAGCCTTGGTAAGATTCGGCCTTGGGCTGGCCGTCGCGGCTGCCCAAGCCTTTCACATTCGCGACGTAGGCAAACAATTTGTCCACAACCACCGCGCCCGGATACCAATCCGTCGGGAAGAAACCCTGGACGATGCTGTTAGTATGCCGAGCGTATGGCAACCGCACGACGGCGACAGCATTGTTGCCGGCGTTGGCTACGAACAAAGTCCTTTCATCGCGACTCAGCGCGAGGCCATCGGGTTCGCTGCCGAAGGGAATAGTCGGGTCGGGGCGGACGAGAATCGTTTCACGAACGGTCTTAGTCTGCGTGTCGATGATGGTGACGGTGTCGGAGTTGGCATTGGCGACATAGAGCGTCCTGCCATCACGGCTGAGGGCCAGGTCCGAAGGATGCAGACCGGCGGGCACTTGAGCCGACTCGACACCGTTCGCCAGATTTACAAAGGAGACGACGCCGCTCGAAGCCACGCCCCGCGCGTCCACCACTACTTCGGTCCCGGCGGAAGTCGCCGTCAACTCACCGGCCACGGGGAAGCGGCCGCCCCAGTCGGAAACGTAGGCCGTCTTGCCATCGGGCGAGAGCGCCACAGTCCACGGGGCGATGCCCACGGATATCTCGCGGCTTACGGCCCCCGTGCCCAGATCGACAACGGCCAGCGTGTTCTTGATCGAGAGGCACACGTAAGCCTTTGCGTCATCGGCCGAAAGCGCCAGGCCGCACGGGTCCGAGCCTTTGGGCAGTGAGATGGTCCGGGAGAACGAGACGAGACCATTGCTCGCAACCTGCCAGTCGTAAAGTTCATTGCCCGAGCCGGTGACATAGACGTGCGAGCCGTCGTGGCGAACCGCGATGCCATGCATGGAAGCGCCACTGGCGGGATAGTTTAGCGCCTGCGATATCGTCCATGACGCCGCATCCACGACCAGCAGGTTTTTCATATTCTTGACAAAGACCGTCCTGCCATCGGGAGAGAGCACAAGGTCAACCGGCCTGCCACTGAACTCGAGCCGCCGGCCCGCGACGCAGAGAATTTGCTTGGAAGGAAGATACTGTGCGCCGTTTGGTAGCGGGCCAACCTGATCCTGAATCGGTGCATCGGAAATCATGCCTGCCGCGACACAGCATGTCGAAGCAAGCGCCAGCCAGGGCAACTGGAGGCGTCGCCAGCGCCGGAAGAAAGTGCTTTTTATCGTCTTAATGAGCAAAACAAAGGCGCACACTTTTTGTCCAATCAACGAGGCGGGCCGCTCCTAATTTGGACGTTTGGCCGGGATCACCCAACCTTGATGCCAATAAAGTGTCCAAAGTTGCTCCAGCTTGACCGCCGCAACATGCCCGTCCGCGAAGCTGATCGAAATGGCCCCCACCAAGGTCGCCCCGGGAGGAATATTTCGAGGCGCGGCTCCTGCGGCCTTATAGTTATGCCGAGCCATGGTAATGCGGTCTATGCCGGGTTCGCCGTCCGCCGCGCTGTACAAGTTTCGCGAGGGTACGTCGGTTTCCAGACACCAACCGTCCACCCAACCCGAGTCGGAGAAGTAGGGCGTTTGGGCTGTGCGCCGTATATTATAGACCTTGTCGTAGCTGTAAATTTCAGGCGATTGGGGATTTCCACTGTAGCACCAGCCGTTAATGGCGCAGGATCCGACATACCCGGATTGCCCGGCCGCGGCGTCGGCCCAACACCACGGGTAATCCGCAGTCCCAAATCCGCCGCCGCCCGCGAAAGTAGCCCCGACATCGATGTCTCCCGAAGGCGCCTTCCAGGCAGTGACCGGCGTCGGAGTCAGCGTCGCCGGACAACAGCGCACACCTTGGAACCCGGCATAATTTGTTAGCCGCTGAATCCACAGATTGTAAAGAGAAGTGTTAGGGTCATAGTAGCTGATCAACGTGCCTTTAGAATCATCAACATACATGGTCATGCACAGTAGCATCTGCTTGGAGTTGCTAATGCAGTTGACATCGACCGCGTTGCGTTTAGCACTGGCCAGCGCCGGCAGCAACAGCGCCGCCAGGATGGCAATGATCGCGATGACCACCAGCAATTCAATGAGGGTGAATCCCGCGCGCGGCTGTGAAGCCGGAATTAAACCATTTGTCTTTGCCACGCGCATCCTGCCGCAGGTTATCCGCGGTAAGTGGAATTGCAATTCTATAACACGCTGCTAATCGTTGTCCGTCGCCGAAATCGCCCAGGTCGGATACGGCGCCTTCGATCCCTTCATCGCGTGCCACAGAATCCGGTTGAGTTGGTCTTCTGGACATTGGTCCGGCTTCTTGAGCGGCAACCGCGCCGAGGCGTAGGCTTCCTTGCGCAAGAGCGGGTCGGAGATTTTCCTCGGCTCCCCGTTCATCTGGTCCAAAGGGATGTTATTTGTTACCGCGAAGTAAGGTGTTAAGTCGGGAACGTCAACGAAGCAATCGGACATCGGCGTCGCAGTGGCGTCCATTTGGTTCATCGGCGGCAAACCCAGAATGAGTTCGATGGTTCGCAAGAGGCTGGTTTGATTGTATTGGGTGTGGATGACTTGATGGCGCTTCGTGTAGGGGCTGAACACGTAACCAGTAGTGCGATAACCGCTGACATGATCCCAGCCCGCCTGCGGATCGTCCTCAATGGCCAGAACGCACGTCTCCTTCCAAAAGACGCTATGACTAAGCGCCTCGACGATCTGCCCCATGGCCAGATCGTTATCCGCCACCTGGGCGGCAGGCGCGGGTGAACCGGCGCCAGTCCCGCTGGTGTGGTCATTGGGTAAACAGATGATGGACAAGTTTGGGAAATTCCCCGTTTGCTCGAATTGCTTTAATTCTTTGATGAATTGTGCGGCGCGAAACACGTCCGGCACATCCAGATCCCAACCCACCGTCGCGTTGTCCAGGTACGGACGCAACGATTCGATGGCAGGCTCGCTGCGCAGATTGATGGTGTCCGTCCCATCGATAAACTCGCGGTAGTGGTCGAGAAACTTCGGGTGGCCCCGGCGCGATTTGTCCTTCCACGATTTTCGCGTGATGGCGAATTCACCATAATCGCGCAATGACTTGCCGTGCCTGATCGCGTCGTCCCAGATGAAGCCAGCGGGTGAGTACGCCAGTGCGTCCACGTCCTTGTCTTCCATTCCGTCGGGGTAACTGCGGGGGAAGCCGGCGAATGATTTTTCCATGTAATCGGTGGCAAAGGCGGTGGTGGCCCATTGATGGCCGTCAGCGCTGAGGATGCTGCAACAGTAAGTGTTGTCGAGGAGCACAAAATCATGCACGAGCTTGTGCTGGTTGGGCGTAATCTGCTCGCCGAACGTGCATAGATCCTCGTCGCCATTTCCTTCTTTGACATCGCCCATGACCTGGTCGTAACTGCGGTTCTCCTTAATGATGTAAACGACATGCTTGAACAAACTCGGCTCGCCCACTCGCTCCGGCACAGCGCGCGGGGGTTCGCCGGCCCGCGCCGGCAAACTCGCTTGCGTCAAGCGCGGGTAACGCATGTTGGCCATGGCCTCGCTAGTCATCTCGGCCAGTCGGCTCTGGCTTGGCTCGCGCACCAGCGACAATGACCCGAAATACTGGTGGGAATTAAATTCGAGGCGGTGGTCCGATGAGTTGCGCGGTTTTCCAAGGCTGATGCCCTTGATGTTGGCTACATAAATACTCTTCCGGCTCGCATCATAAATGATCGCGCCTGGGAACCAGCCCACAGGAATCAAGCCTTTCCATTTCGACTCGCCGGGCGCGAAAGCGATTTCAGCCACCGCGTTCTGCGTGCCGTTGCAAACAAAGAGTGTTTTGCCCGAGGGCGCGAACGCCAGCGCGTTGGGACAGGCGCCGAAGAGGTCCGCCGGATTTTGGCGCGCACAAATCGTTTCCACGACCTGATCGGTTCGGGTATCAATGACGCTAAGGGTGTCGCTGCTGGCGTTGGCCACAACCAAGTATCGGCCGTCGGGCGAAAGAGCCAGCGCCGAAGCGTGCAGCCCCGTGAGCACTTCGCACTTGGGTTCCTGGATTTCGGCATTCTGCAATTCGCCGCCACTCGGATTCTGGAGTTCCACCACCGTCACTGACCCTTCGCTTGCGACGTAATGCACCGGGTCCACGCGCACAGTGGTCCCCTGCCCCGCCGGACCGGTGACACTGTTGGTATCGGGCCGTCGTCCGCCCCAATTGCTCACATAGGCCTTTTTGCCCGCGAGCACCACGTCGTACGGTGCGACGCCAGTCTTCCAAAGGCGCAAGACCGCTCCTGTCGCCGCATCCAATTCGATGAGCCGGTTGGAGAGATTCAACGCCACATAAAGCCGTTTGCCGTCGCGGGAAACGGCAATGCCGGCGGGAATGTCGGCCTCGCGCCACGGCGCATGGGCCGGTGGCAGAGGGATTGAAAATAAACCGGCCACTTCGTGATTCTGATTGACACTGAAAACCTTGATGCTGCCGTTAACATTCGCCATGTAGAGGCGGGTGCCGTCCGGTGAGAAGGTCAGACCCGTGTAGCTCAGTTGCCCCTCTTTATCGGGTTCCAAGATATGGTCCGAAACGGCCGCTGGCGCGGTCTGCCCCTCGGCTGGCAGAGGAACACGCGCGGGAATATCGAGTGTTTGGAGATCGATCACGACGAGCTTGTTCGTCTTGCCCGTGGTCACGAGTATCCGCCCATCCGGGCTGAGCGCTAACGCCTGCGGGCGCAAGCCATGCAAATCTACTGTTCGGCCGGCGGACGTGACCACCTGGTTTACAGGAGTGACCAACCGCCCGTTAAAGCCACGCCCGACCTGTTCGTCCGGCGGCCAATCAGACGGATCGTCCCCGGCCAGGCAGCGCGCGGCGAGCAGAGCCAGACAGAGCAGAGGAAAATGGGGCCAGCGCCACAGCAGCTTTTTTTCGATCGTTCTCATTGGAATTAAGAGGCCGGAAAGTTGTAGCCACCAACGCAGGCAAAATCAAGGAAATTGACCTTTTACGGAGCGACCCCCCAGGCAAGGGCAGAACTTCTGCGTGTCCGATCAAAGCTTGCCGCAACGGTGTCCGGGTGGTTAATAGTTCGGTTCATGGCTTCGCAAAACAACGTCCGCTCCTCCTTCGGTTGCGGCTTGGGTGCATGGCTGGTCACGGTTTCGTTGCAACTTGGCGCCGTCTTCGCCGTTGTTGCCCAGGAACCGCCCTATCCGCCTAGCCGGACTATCAAGGGCATTACATGGCACTGGGATACGTACCAAACGGCCGCCATCGGCAGCGATTTATGGCCGGTTACGTGGGGACCGGACGACCATTTGTACCTCGCCTGGGGCGATGGCGGCGGGTTCGGTGGGACGGATTCCGATGGGCGCGTGAGTATGGGCTTTGCGCGGGTTGAAGGCGCCCCGGAGCGTTTCAAGGGATTCAACGTCAATGGAGGAAAGAATCCGGAGCATCCAGCGTCCTTTCCCAAAAAGGGCAAAACGGCTGCGCTCTTTTTTGACCAGGGAATTCTATATGCCAGCATCAATCTTCAGGACGGAGTCTGGCCCGACGTCAACCACGTTCTCGCGTGGTCCACGAACAAAGGGGCGACCTGGGCTGAGAGCGATTGGTTGTTTCCGAAAGGGGTGGGTCAATTTCAACCGGGGAGATTTCTGAATTTCGGCAAGGATGGCGCCGGTGCGCCTGCATCTCTGGCGGGTTACATTTATTTGTACGGTGTCAAGCAGGCAACGCAGCGCGGAGTGAACCGCGACGTGTACCTGGCGCGTGTGCCGCGGGGAAAAATTCGCGAGCGCGAAGCGTTTGACTTTTTCGGCGGCCTCGACACGAACGGTCAGGCGAACTGGAACCGGGAATTCTCTTTTGCCTCGCCCATATTCATCGACGCTAACGGGGTTGCGCTCGGCGGGATGGTCTATGATCCTGGATTGGGATGTTTCCTGCTCACGAGTTTTCACACTGGTCCGGGTCAGTTGGGCATCTTTGAGGCGCCGCAACCGTGGGGGCCATGGTCAACCATTGCCTATTACGCCCAGTGGGGCGGGATGGGAACGGCAGGCGAGGGCCTCACCTGTGAATTCCCTCAGAAATGGATGAGCGCGGACGGCTTGACCCTTTGGGGCATTTTCAGTGTTTATGGCGACGGCGCGAAACAAGGGATCAAAGCGCACGACCGGTTCAATCTGATCAAGATCACGCTGTCAAACACTCCTGGTACAAAGACAGATCAAGGGATCGAACCGCCGCGCTGACAGCTTCGCCTCCACATCAGCTTGCCGTGGCTTTGGGTTTTGTGTACGTTGGTGCGCCATGCCGGAAGTCACTCAGTTGCTCAACGCCATTGATGAGGGCAACCCCAATGCGGCGGAAGAATTGTTGCCACTGGTCTATGAGGAATTGCGCAAGCTCGCCGCCGCCAGGATGTCGGCTTTGCCGCCGGGCCAAACCTTGCAGGCCACGGCTTTGGTGCATGAAGCTTACGTCCGCCTGATCGGGTCGGGTCCGCAGGAATGGAGTGGACGAGGTCACTTCTTCTCCGCCGCCGCCGAAGCCATGAGGCGCATCCTTGTAGAACGCGCGCGGCAAAAGGCGTCGCAAAAGCGCGGCGGCGGATTCAAGCGCGTGGACCTCGATTGCGTTGACCTCGCGATGGACTCGAACAGCGACGTGCTCCTGGCGCTGGACGAGGCCTTGCAACGCTACGCGCTGAAGGACCCGCAAGGCGCGGAGCTGATCAAGCTGCGCTTTTTCATTGGTGTGCCCAATCATCAGGCCGCCGCGATTCTGGGTATTCCCGAGCGATCCGCCAAGCGCACCTGGGCCTTCGCCCGCGCCTGGTTGATGCGTGAGATGCAAAAAAACCTGTAACGGAAAAGTATTTGGCCCAATTCGTCCCTGTTTTTCGGACTGTTAAGCAAAGACGGTTTAACATTGCATTGCTTTTATGTCTGACACAACTGAACGCGAAAAGGATATCTTCAATCAGGCGCTGGAAATGCCTTCAGCAGAGGCCCGCAACGCCTTCCTGCGGGGTGCCTGCGGCCAGGACCACGCACTGCGAAGCCAGATTGACGCTTTGCTGCGAGCCTATGGTTCTGCGGCCGGCTTCATTCCCGACAAAGGCCCGGAGGGCACCATCCGAGTTACGGTTGCTCCTTCGGAACCTCCGGGCACGGTGATCGGACGCTATAAGTTGCTCCAACAAATCGGCGAGGGCGGAATGGGTGTCGTGTACATGGCCGAGCAGACTGAACCGGTCGTGCGCAAGGTTGCCTTCAAGATCATCAAGCTGGGCATGGATACGCGCAACGTCATCGCCCGCTTCGAGGCCGAGAGGCAGGCGCTGGCTTTGATGGATCATCCTAACATCGCCAAGGTACTCGACGCCGGCGCGACCGAGAGCGGCCGGCCTTATTTTGTCATGGAACTGGTCCGCGGCGTGGCCATCACCGAGTATTGCGACAAGAACAAACTTTCCACCAAGGATCGATTGAACCTGTTCATTCCGGTCTGCCAAGCCATTCAGCACGCCCACCAGAAAGGGATCATCCACCGCGACATTAAACCGTCGAACGTGATGGTCACCCTTCACGACGGCAAACCCGTCCCCAGGGTCATCGACTTCGGCATCGCCAAAGCCACCAACCAGCGGCTCACGGAAAAGACGCTTTTTACCAATTACGCGCAGATGATCGGCACGCCCGCCTACATGAGCCCCGAGCAGGCGGAGATGAGCGGACTGGACGTCGATACTCGCACGGATGTCTATTCGCTCGGCGTGCTTCTTTATGAATTGCTGACCGGCACCACGCCGTTTCCATCAAAGGATCTCCTCAGTCTTGGCTACGGGGAAATGCAGCGGGTGATTGCCGAGAGTGAACCGCCCAAGCCATCCACGCGCCTGAGCACGATGGAGAAGGAGGAGCGAACAGTGGTCGCCAAAAACCGGAGCATTGAGATTTCCGCGTTGGCGAAAGTGTTTAAAGGTGACCTGGATTGGATCGTGATGAAGGCGATCGAGAAAGACCGCTCGCACCGCTATGACACGGTCAACGGCCTGGCGCTGGATGTGCAGTGTCATCTAAGAACTGAACCGGTGATCGCTCGTCCCGCGAGCGCGCTTTACCGCATACAGAAGCTGGTGCGGAGAAACAAGCTCGCCTTCGTCGCGGGCACAGCCGTCGTGGTGGCGCTGCTGGCGGGCGCCATCCTCAGCACCTGGCAGGCCGTGCGTGCGACCCGCGCCGAGCGAATACAGAACACCTTGCGCGAACAAGCTCAACTTAACGAGCAGAAGGCGCGGCTGGCCGAAACCAACGAAAGGAAAGACCGGCAAAATGCCGAGAATGCTCGGGCCGACGAGGCCACGCAGCGCCGCAAAGCCGAAGCCCAAGCCTACGCGGCAGACATGAATCTGGTGCAGCACTCGTTGGCGGCGAACAACCTCGGCCGCGCCCGGGAAGTCCTGGACCGGCACCGTCCGCAGCCCGGTCAGAAGGATTTGCGCGGCTGGGAGTGGCGCTGGCTCTGGAACGAATGCCGGGGCGACGCCTCATCGGAACTCCTGCGTGGAACCAACGACATAAACGCGCTGGCACCATCACCTGACGGGAAGTTGCTTGCCATCCAAGAGGGATTTAGCCCCTCTTCCGTGGTGGTCATGGACATTTCGGACCTATCCGCGCCAAGAGAGATGGCCCGTTTTGCCCACGGTAAGAACCCGGTATTTTCTCCTCTCGGAGGGCGGCTGGCGTACTCGATCGCGACCAACATTACGGGAACCAATCTTCACTCGAGTGTCCACTTCTGGAGCCCCGCGACGCGGGAAGATCGCGCCGACATTTCCTTTGACGGCCGGTGCGAGGGCCAGGTTTTCTCGGCGGACGGACACAAGCTCGTTACTTGGATTTCTAGGTGGACCGGCGACAAGTTCAACGACCAAGTCGCTCTCTGGCAGGTCCCCGAAGGAAAAATGATCGCCGCCTATCCGGTGCCTCCTAGTCCCTTCGATGGGGAGGCTTTCGCCGTTTCGCCGGACTCGGGCCTGGCAGCCATTCCCGGCGACAGCCTCCGAATCATCGATCTGTCCACAGGAAAGGAACGTTGGAGCGTCACGGACAGCAACGTCTATTTCGGGGACGTTGCATTTTCACCGGATGGCAAGGTTCTTGCCGCGGGGTATGGTCGCCCGCGAACGGATGCGTCGATTCGTCTTTATGATGTCGCCTCCGGGAAGGAGTTATGCCCTCCCTTGAAAGATCATCGGGTGGTCGTGAGCGGTCTGGTATTCTGGCCCGACGGCAAGACGCTGGCCTCATCCAGCTTCGATCAGACGATTCGGTTGTGGGACGTGAGCGACCCGGCGCACGTGCAACCACGCGGGAAGCCGTTGCGCGGCAACACCAGTTCGATCACGGCGCTCGCATTGCTGCCTGATAGCCAGACTTTGATTAGTGGCAGTTGGGGTGGCTCGGTGCAATGTTATGATACCGCCGAGATTCGAAGCCGCAAAACCTGTGTGACTTTGCCGGGCGTTCAAACATGGCAGTTTGCCGCCGATAGCAAGTCGGTCCTCACCATCGATAAAAAGGGCCAGGTTGCGCAGCGGCAAGGAAACGATTTCGAAACAATAATTCCAATTGCTGAAATCGGCGAAAACCTGCACGACGCGGAGCTTTCCGAAGATGGCCGGCGGCTGGTGGTCGCGTTGACGAATGGATCTGTCGATCTCTACGACCTGGCCCAACATGCGCCGCCGCGCCGCTTCGGCCACTATGCCAAACCCGTCTTGGATGCCGGGTTTTTGCCGGGAGGGACCAACCTGATGCTAGAAACCGAGGGCCTACCTCTTGTCGTGCATGTGTGGGATCTGAGTTCGTTTCAGGAAACTCAGTCCTGGAACGACATCAGAGGCCCCTCCTGCATATCCCCGGATGGGCGTTGGTATTTTGCCTGTGGCTATGACGGTGAGTGTCTGCTGCGGGAAATTACAACCGGCCGCGAACAGCGTCTAAGTTTGGAAATCAAAGATGCCCGAAGTTCACGCATCTCTCCTGACGGGAAGTTCGTGGCGGTCGCCAGCCAGCTAGGCTATGTCCGGCTTTGGGATCTCGCGACGCTGAGGCCGGCGGCCACGCTGGGAAGTTTTCTGATCGGCGCCCACTCCGTCTCCTTCTCCCCGGATGGCACGCGATTGATGGCCGGAGGCGACGGCGACGAAGCCATCAAGATTTGGGACGTCGATAGCCGCCAGGAGTTGCTCAACCTCGAGTCTAGCACCGACGTCTTCTGGAGGCCGAGGTTTTCTCCCGACGGCAACGTGCTGGGTTCCTTGCAACAGGACGGGCTTTTGCACCTCTGGCGCGCGCCCTCCCTGCCGGAGATTGACGCCGCGGAACTGGCCGAGGCGAAGAAACCATGAGCGATAAAACGCGCCATTCCCGCATAATAGCGGATGATCGCCTTCGGATCGTTTCGCGCGCCAGATTCGCCCAGAAAAGTGCGGCACTTTACGGCGTCGAGATCAGGTAAAATCGCTGCGGGTAGTTGGTGGCGGTTGTGTCGTCGAACGGCGTCGGACCCGACCCGATGGTGCCGGTGCCGAGAATGGTCCAGGCGGACAATGGCGTCAAATCGAGGGCCGTGCTGGCATGAATGGTAAAGCCGGTTCCCTCTGTGCCCGTGAGCGTCAGGCTGAAAGTGCCATTGGTGAGACGCGAGATGCCGGAGAAGGACGGCGGCTGGGGCACCGCCGAAGGGCTGAAGTTCAGCAACAGCGAGTTGCCGTTGGTCGCCACGCGGAAGGAGCCGCCGGAAATGGAGTTGGCGAAGGCCGTCGTATCGACGACGAAGTCGCTGGCGGCAAAGTTCGTGAAGCCGGAAGCGGTCGTGGCGATTATCCAGGAATTGCTGGCAGAGGCATTGAAGCCGGTGATCGGACCCAGAGTGTTGGAGGTGGTCAGCGATTCCAGCTTGATGGTAAAGGGGTTGATGGCATTCGCCGCTACGCCCAACCCACCGGTGATGTTCAGCAATGACCACCCGGCGCTATTGGTGGCGTTGTTCAGTGAGAATACCATGCTGCCGCCTTTATTCCACGTTTCGCCTCCGGTGGTCAGAGTGCCCGCGGTGAAGTTGGTGCCTGGCGCGACTGTTCCGTCCACCGTCACTGGTCCGGACACAATGCCGACGCCGTCCAGAGTGGCATTGCTGCTTACCTCCATAATGGCGGTGGACTCCACCGAACCATTGACCATGAACGTGCCGGCCGCGACCGTGACCGGGCTGGTGTAATCGTACGTTCCTGGCAAGATAAGTGTGCCAGCGCCCAGCTTGTAGAAAGGACCCGAGCCGCTAATGTCGCCCGGAATCGTCCCCGTGTAATTCTGAACATTGATCGATTCAATGTAGCCGGCGTCCAAAGTGATAACACGGCTCGCGCTAAGGGTGATGTCGTCCGCATCAAACCGCAGGGCGCCGTTGGTGTCGCCGAGATCGATTTCGATGGTGTTGGTGGCGTTGCCAAGCGCACCGTCGCTGGTAAACGCGATTGAGCCCCGCCACAACTGAATGTTTCCTGCAAATGTATTGGAAGGATTGGCCAACTCGATCACATCGAAATGGTTGCCGCTTACTCCTGTGTCGGCCAGGCGATAGGTTTGTCCCGCTCCGCCACCACTGATCAGTCCAGTCAAACGAACGGTCGTGTCATTGGTCGGGTTGCCTTCGAGTAGAAATTCCTGTGTCCCCAGCGCGGGCAAGTTGATATGGTTGGCGATCACGTTGGTGGTGCCACTCGGGAAATCGAAGTAAAGCCCGTTGGTGCTGTCCAGGAAAACGCTGCCCGCACCCAGCGCCGTGGGGCTGGTCGCCACAATCGTCCCGCCTTCAACGAAGGTCCCGCCAGTGTAAGAACTGGCTCCGCCCAGGAAGATATTGCCGTCGAAGTTCGTCAACACACCAGTGCCGGAGATGTTGTTGTTGAAGATGGCCGTGTCGTTAAGGTCAATGTTCAGCACGCTGTTGTTGGTGACCGGACCTGTCCCAATCGCGCCGAAGCTACCGTCGTTGCCGACTTGCAGCGTGCCCTTGGCAATGTAAGTCGGGCCGCTGTAGGTTTCGTTCGTCAACAACAAAAGCGTGCCCGTGCCGAGCTGCTCCAACGTGCCTGTACCGTAAATGTTGTTGGTGAGGTCCACAATGTCGCTGCGGTCGAAAATGAGCGTCGCGTTGTTGGAAATCACGCCACCGCCGAGGGAGCCGGAAGTGCCATTGGTGTCCACCTGCAACGTGCCGCCGGTAATGAGCGTAAGACCACTGTAGGTGTTCGAATTCACGATGATCAACGGTCCGCTCCCGCTCTTGGTCAGGGTGGAGTTGCCGGCCATGCCACCCCCGCCTTCAAAGAGATAACTGGTCACGCTGTTATTGACGGTCGCGTTGAACGGGAGCAGCAAACCGACCAAATTCACTTTGCCGTTGGTAGCGGTATCGTTGAAAGTCACGGAGTCCCCGGGCCAGAACACGTCCGCCAGCGTTCCGTTGAGCCAATTGGGGGTTGTCTTCGTATCCCAGTTGTTACTGTTGGTCCCCAACCAAATCAAATGTGCCGGAGTGGCGCCGCCGACCTGCAAAAGCACGTCGCCCGGAGTGGTGGTTGTGTCAAGTGCATAAGTCTGGCGTCCACCACTCGTAATAACCAAACTTAGGTCGCCGGAATTGCCTGTCAGGGAGGTCGCCTGAATCAAAGTGTAGGTGCCGGTGGCAAGCCCGCCGGTCAAAAAGTTGGGTGTAATGGTGGTTGGACCGGTCACGTTCAGCGCTCCATTAACCGCAATGAGGTCGTTGACGCCCGCGCCGGGCGTGGAAGTTCCGGCCAGATCCATCAGCACATTGCCTCCCTGCAAAGTGAGGCCGCCGTTGATCGTCAACGTCCCTGGGACGCCGCCGCCAGCCACATTGACGGTGCCTGCTGTCGCCAGCGTGCCATTGATATCCGTGGCGAAACCGCTGGTGCGTCCCGCAACTAGAGTTTGCGGCGCTGCCCCACCCAGAACCCAACTCGAGGCGCTGACATCGAGCACAGCGCCGGAAGTGATGCTGATCGGCGTCGTGTCATCCAAGGAACCCCCGGAACCGAGGGCCAGTGTGCCGGCCGCGACGGTGGTTGTGCCGCTATAAGTCGTGTCGCCGGTAAGCGTCAAGGTGGCGGGGCCGCTCTTAACGAGGCTCAAAGTGGGAGTAAGGGAACCACCACCGCCGTACTCGGGCTGCACGTCTTTGATCGTGCCGTTGAACGTTGCGGAGTTGCTCTGAATAATCGTCAGCGTCGCCGGGCCGACCAAGTCCGGGATGACGTTTCCATCGGCAATCAGCGCATTCCCGGTATTCGTTGCCTGCAAGTCCGTCGCGGTAACATCGTTGCCGTAGAGGAAGAAGCGTCCATTGTTGGTGGAGAACACGTTTAACCGCAATACGTCGCCTGCCGGGAACGCCCCCGGAGCGCCTAGATAAATGGAGCCCCGTTGGAGTTCCACCGGCCCCGTGAAAGTGTTGGGCGCGTTGAGGCAAAACGGCGTTTCCATCGCAGGGGAACCTGTAAAACTATCCTGCGCGATAAACGTCATTCCACCGCTTCCGCTGATCGGCCCGCCAAACTGGCAGTCTCCTGCAGTAAGACCGTACTCGCCAACGCCGTTGTGATCGGTGATGCCCCAAATATATCGTTGCGCGCTTCCGAGATCGACTGCGGATGCAATCTCCGAGCCATAGTTGTCATTGTTGTTTACGTTTTGAATATCGTTGGCGCAAAAATAAATATCCGGAGAGCTGGCGCTGTTGTTGCTCGAGGTCAGGCGCAAGAGTCCGTTACCTGCCACATCGATGGCCGTGCCCGATTCGTTCGCTAACAAATTCAAAGTGCCACCAGTCTGCACGACCGCATTTGGCGCGATGCCAATCACTGTTCCGCTCGAAAAACTCTGGCTTAGAGGATAAGTCAAAATGCCAGCCTCGTTGGAGGTGCCGCCCGAGTAGGAGTCAGCGCCCGTCAGGATCAACTCGCCCAGACCCGTCTTTTCAAGCGCGTCAATGCTCGATCCGTTGTTACCGATGGGACCAGGGACGGTCAATACGGCGCCGCCGGACACATCCAGAGTGCCGCCGCCGGTGCCGGAGGTCGGTCCGAGCGCGATGCCTCGGTTGGCCGCCAATGCGGTGGTCGCTGCCGCTGAAAGAGTGGCGTCGTTCAACACGATGGCGTCTGGAGTGGGCGTCGCCGGAACCGCGCCGAGCGCAGCGTCCGAGTTAATGATAACCGCGCCGCCGCTGATATCGACCGGCCCGGTGAAGCTATTGCTGTTTTGAATGGTCAGCGAGCCGCTGCCGGTCTTGGTCAGGCCCGTAGCGCCAGCAATAGACATGGAACCAGTCAATGTGTAATTCTTGGCACTGTTGTTGAACGTCACCGTAGCCGGCGAGACGTTCGCCACGCTCACGTCCACTGTTGTCGTCCCTTTGGCTGTATCATTGAACAGCACGGAGTCTCCATCGGCATAATCGGTCGGCGTCGTGCCGTCGGTGATGAATACCCAATTCTTGGGCGACGCAAGAATGTTGGTACTCCATTCCGAGCTAAGAGCGCCGCTCCATTCGGGCTGGGCCACGGCGGTGACGCTCAGATCAATCGAGTTATTGGTCGCGTTGTTAACCAGGTGCGCCGTCGCATAGGAAGGCAGTGTGCCAAGCTTGAAAGCGCTGAATCCCGTGCCGCCAATGGTGCCGGCAGGATATGAAATGAGCGGGAATTGGCCCGCCGTCACGCCGCCGTTAAGGGCGATATTGATCGTCACGGCATTAGCCCCGCCATTGGCGGTCAGGCTGCCCACTGTCACCGGAGCCAGGACGGCGGAGGGAGGGCTGCTGAAAACAATATTCAACGTGGTCGCGCTGCTGTTGCCCAAGGTCAGGGAAGACATGGGCATAGTATCAACGCCGGCGACATCAATGCCTAGTGTCGTGCCATCGGCCATCGCGAACGCGCCGCCACCCGTTGACAGGGTCGAGATGTCCAACTCGCCCTCGTTGTTAGTGGTGCCGCCACTGTAGGTGTTGGCGCCCAAAAGCGCCAAAGTGCCGAGCCCATTCTTGACCAGCGAGAGAGGGCCGGACGTGAAGGTGCCTGCATCATATTCGTACTGAGTATCCACCAGCACGCCCGCAAACACGGTGTTAGAAGATTCATCGACGGTAAGCGTTGCGGCAGGAATGGGCGCGATATTGTTATCTACGTTCCCGTTGGCGATGAGCGCGTTGCCTAATCCGCCCGATTCAAGATTCGCTACAATGGCTCCGTTGCCATACAAGAAGAGACGGGCGTTATTGCCCGACGCAGGATCCATCAAGAGCTTGTTAGTTTGCACGAGAGCGCCAGGGTTAAAGAGATAAATTGAACCACGCTGGATTTCCACCTCGCCGGTGAACGTGTTGGCCCCGGCCAATACCAGCGGGCATTCCATTGGAGTACTGCCTCCGTAAGTGTTTTGCGCAATGTAAGTGATACCGCCCGCGCCGATGATGTTGGCGTCAATCCGCGCGTCCTCATAGGGGTCATAATGGGCGACACTGTTATGTTCAGTGAGGGCGAAGATGTAGCGTTGGCCGGCGCCCAGATCCAATGTGCTCATGGCGATCGCAGCGCCGTAGTACGTGTTGCCTACCGCATCAGGGCCGAAGAAGAGATCAGGGCTGGTGCTGCTATTGGTGGTTCCGACCAGTTCGAGCGTGCCGCTGCCGAAAACGTTTGTGCTCCCCCCATCATTATAGTTCCAATCGGTGGCCACATCAAAGTTGAGCGTACCGGCGGATTGGACGATGCCGTTGATGAGGAGTTGGTTGGTCTCGGACATACTCTGACTCCCTGGAAAATCGAGGATGCCGTAATCGTTCGTCGTGCCAGCGTCGTACTCTATAGGCTGAGTCAGCACCAAGGTCCCGTAGCCGTACTGGGTCAATCCTGACGCCCCGGCCAACACCGCGCCGATCGTGGCGGTCTGGTTGCTAACGTTGATAACGGGCGAGGGGGTGGCACTGACACTAAGGGTAAGCGAGCCCCCTGTGCCGGGTTCGAGAAACCAATTGTGGGCGCCGGCCTGGTCGCCAAAAAACAGAGTGCCGTTGGTTTGGGCGCCATCGAGCGTGACGGTGGCGTCGGCGCTCAGGGCGAGCCTGCTGAAATCCGCGATGCTGTCGGTGCCTTGCGCGATAATGCCACCCTGCCAGTTGGCTGCATTGGTCCAACTGCCGCCGGCGGGGTTGATCCAAGTGCCGTTCTGCTGCGCAAACGTGGTGTTGACTTGAAGCACTCCTGCCAAAAGCGAGGAAGCCAGGACGAAACGGATTAATTTTTTCATATATCGTGTCTCTCTTGTGTTCTCTTTGCTCTTAGAATCTCGTGTTGATGGTAGATTAGAGAAGTCTCCCACTTGATACGAAGCAAATCTTAGGAAAAATTGTGAAATATGTGTAACAACCATCGCTATGCAGGTCCCGCTGGCCTTCTTGATGCTTTCATGTCTGGTTGCTGGAAACGAGCCGTCGCCAATTTGCCAATCCAACATTTCTTTGCGTGTCATCGTTTGTTTGATTTTGTCCCGCCTATCGGCTGATCTGCCGCATTCTTAGAGCAGCCGCGGCTTTTTCGTCGCCTTGGTCCTGGGCGGTTTGTAACAGTCCGGTGATGCTGAGCAAGGCGCGAGCAGCCAGCGCGCGCTGTTCCTTGGTTTCGCCCGGGAGGTTGCAAAGGGCCTGGACCTCCTGAAAAGCCGCAGGATAGTCCTTGCTCTGCAGCGTGGAAATCAGGCGGCCAACGGTCTCTTTGGCTTCGGGCACGGCATTGTTAAAGGCTTTTTGCATCTCGGCGGGGATCTGTTCCACCGCGAGCGGAGGCGGTGGACCTGGATCTTTGCCGCACCCGACAAGTCCGAGGAGGGCCATCCCGCTAAAAAGACAAAGCGTATTGATGAGTTGGTGCTTCAAGGCATTCATCGCGATTTTGCGCTAAAATGACGGCATCTTGCGCGGCCTCTCCCCGGTGTACCAGTGATAATCATACCCCACGTTCTGCGGCACTTTCTTGAGCTTCGAGACGTTGCCGGGCACCCAAACCGTATTGCATTCGGAATCGTGACGCCACCAGCCGCTCAAAAGGTCAACACCGGGGTAATAACTCTGCAAGGAGCTGCTGCTGTCCCATTGAGTCAATATTTCCGTCTCTCCCGGAAATAAACCCAAGGAGTCGTCGCCCGCGCCGCCGTCACCCTCCATCCTTTGTTCGGTGGCATCCTGGCAAAGGATCGTGCTTTGCGGACTCAAATAGCGGGTGGTCTTCATCTGTCCGGTAGCGTTTGCGCCATACTGAGTTTCCGCATCGGTGTAGGGCGTCGTAAGGTATTGGCACACGCCATAGGTTGAATCGGCCCAGAAAGAAGACGGATAATACAGCCCAGCGTCATGCCATTGATCCACCACCGTGCCGTCCGGACAAGCGAATAATTTCCGGTTGCCCGCAAAATAAGCATAGAATCCGAGCGCCCAATAAGAATTATCATTGTCGGCGGCCAGGATGACACTTGAATTTGGATTGGCGGTCCATTGACCTCCATTCTCCATCACGCCATCTGCATCGCAATAAAAAGTGTCTTTGCTGTCATTGGCGTAGGAGAGCATGGCTAGAGAGATCTGGTGCAAGTTGCTGATGCATTGTGTGCTCTTACCCTGCTCTTTGGCCTTTCCCAAAGTCGGCAATAGTAGCGCCGCCAGAATGGCGATGATAGCAATGACCACGAGCAATTCAATGAGCGTAAATCCCGCCGGCAGCCGCGAAGCCAAAAAGCAACCATTCGTATTCATGCTCCGCCGACGTGAGAGATTCGGAGACATGGA
>DASYNM010000405.1:0-4433 GCA_036008545.1 Verrucomicrobiia bacterium | reverse complement strand
TTGAAAGATCGAGATGTGTTGGAGGTTCTGCAGCGCCAGGACAAAACACATTTCGACCCAGGAATGAGCTTTCGCTACAGCAACGGAGGTTACGCCTTGCTGGCGTTGATCGTCGAAGTCATTTCGGGTCGAACCTTCGCGGATTTTTTGCGCGAAAGCATTTTTCTCCCTCTTGGCATGAATGGCTCCGTGGCCTACGAACCAGAGAAATCTGAAGTATCCCATCGCGCGCTTGGCTACTCCAAGAGGGACTCCGAGTTTGAGCTAACCGACCAGAGCCTCACCAGCGCGGTGCTGGGCGATGGCGGGATTTACTCATCTGTCAACGATTTGGTCAAATGGGACAGCGCACTTTACGCGGAAAAACTAATCCGCCGCCAACTTTTGGAACAGGCTTTCACGGCGCATTCCAGCACCTCGGACGCGCCGGGCAACGGCTACGGCTTCGGCTGGTATGTGGAGCATCCTGGACCAGAGGAGCACGTTTGGCATTACGGCTCCACTTGCGGATTCACGACGAGCTTCCACCGTTTTCCGGACCGAAAACGCTCTGTCATTCTCCTGGCTAACCGCAGCCACGCCGGCCTCGAGGCCATCGCCGGAGATTATTTTGACTCCGCGCGATGAAGCCTGCCGCCGAACCCCATTTGATCCGTCGCTTCGGCCTGCTGCAGGCGACGGCGTTGAACATCACGAACATGATCGGCATCGGGCCGTTCATCACCATCCCGATCATCATGGGAACCATCAACGGCGGCGGGCCGCAATGCATGTTGGGCTGGCTGGCCGGCTTACTTGTCGTTCTGCCGGACGGCTTGATCTGGGCCGAATTGGGAGCGGCCATGCCGACCTCGGGCGCCTCTTATTTCTGGCTGCGCGAAGGATTCGGCCGCGAAACGTGGGGTCGCCTTATGGGGTTTTTGTTCATCTGGCAATTCATTGTCAGCGGGCCGATGGAAATCGGCACCGGCTTCATCGGTGTCAAACAATATCTAGGTTTCCTTCTCGGCCACGTTTCGAAGGCGGAAATGAATACCATCAACGTCGGCCTGACTGTGTTGCTTTATTTCCTGCTCTATCGCCGCATCGATTCGGTCGGAAAAATCACCGTGTGGCTCTGGATAGGAACGATGATCACTGTCCTGGGCGTGATTTTTACTGGAGCCCTGCATTTCGACTCGAAGATCGCCTTTGATTTTCCGCCCAAGGCCTTCAGTTTTTCCCTCGGCTTTCTGGGCGGCTTGGGCGCGGCAACTAGCATTGGTATTTACGATTACCTCGGGTACTACGATGTTTGTTACATCGGCGAGGAGGTGCGCGATCCGGGGAAGGTCATCCCGCGCTCCATCGTGCTGAGCGTTTTGGGTGTCGGCCTCATATATTTATTGATGAATTTCTCCATCATCGGCGTGGTGCCGTGGAAGAGCTTTGTGTGCGGGCCGGATGACGATCCCGTCGCCATTGGCTCGATTTTCATGGAGAAAATCTGGGGAACCAAGGTGGCCTGGGTCTTCACTCTGTTAATTATTTGGACGGCCTTCGGCTCGATTTTCACCCTGACGCTCGGCTACTCGCGCGTGCCCTTCGCGGCCGCGCGCGACGGTGGTTTCTTTCGGATTTTCGACCGGCTGCATCCGACAAAGGACTTTCCACACATTTCGCTGACATTGATCGTCGTGCTCTCGATCTCTTTTAGCTTTTTTGATTTGGGCACGCTTATCACCGCACTGATCGCATTGCGGATCATCGTGCAGTTCATCGGGCAAATCGGTGCTGTCGCCCTGCTTCGCCGCAGCAAGCCTGACATGCCGCGGCCTTTTCGCATCTGCCTCTATCCGCTGCCGGCGCTGCTGGCTCTGGCGGGATGGTGTTTCGTGTTGTTGACCACGAAAAGGACTCCGCAATGTATCGCCCTGGTAGCTCTGGCAGTCGGCGTCGTTGCTTTTTTGGTGTGGTCGCGTGTCATCGGCGCGTGGCCGTTCAAGCGGCCGCCACAGCCGGCTAATTGACAACTACGACGTAGAATCGCTGCGCCTGCGTCGGGCTGGGGTCTTGCAACTTGATGATCCCGCCGGTGCCGGTCATGGCAGTGGAGGGCAAAATCGCCCAGGACGGATCGGTCAACAAATTTTTGTAAGCAAGGGAATAGCTCAATCCCAACAGGCTGTTGACAGAGATCGAAAGGCCATTGCCGGCTGTGACGGCGAGGCTGCTGGCGACAATGCCAGGAGGGGAAATCACGGTGGTGACGTTGATGGCCGCGCCGCTGCCGGCGTCGGATTCAGGAGTGGGGGTGGTGGCGACGGCGGAATTGGTGATGACGCCGGATACATTGGCCAGCACGGTCACCGTCATGGTGCTGGAGGAGCCGCCCAAGAGAGTGCCGACTGGGAATACAACAACCCCATTGCTATCGACGCCGCCCGGCGAGGCGGAGACAAACGTCACCCCGCTCGGCAGCGTGTCCGAAACCACGACATCCTCGGCCGCGTCCGGACCCGTGTTGGTGACGACAACGGTGTAAGTTCCGTTCTGTCCCATCGTGAATTTCGCAGGAGCGACGGTTTGAGTGACCGACACGTTGGCGGTGTCGCCGCAGCATGAGTAGTAGCCGTCGAGGAGCGAAATCGTATCGACATACCAGCCGACGACCGTCGAGTCGTTGCCTTGATCGGTGCCGCAGTCCCAGCGCAATTGAATAGTCTGCCCCGCCGCCGCCGCGGGCAGGTTAATGGTGGTCGTAATCCAGCCGCCGGAATCTCCTCCCCAAGCCGATCGTCCCGCCAGTGGATTGCCCGAGCCGGTGTAAAGCGTCCCGTTGTAACCACCGCTCACGAAAGTTCCGCCGGCCGAAATAATATCGGTAAAACTCCCGGAGCCGATGGCGATGTCCAACACGCCTCCGTCGTAGTAATACGTCGTTTGCAAGCTGGTTGCGTATTCAAAATAATAATTCTGTCGGAACGTCAGTTTGGCGTCACTGGAAACGACGGGGATGATCGGCGAGTAGAGGTAGGCCAAGCCGGGTTCGGTGTCGTCGGTGGCGAACACTGAATCGGGCGCGGTGTCGCTAGCGGCGGGGGTTGTGACCCACTCGACTTGCGACCCGGTGGCGCTGGTGCTCCAACCCGTGGGGAGGGCGGGCGCAGCCACACTGTCGAAATTTTGCGCGAACGTGACCGTGGAAACCAGTTTGCCGAGGGTAAAATTAAAACTGATCGAGCCCAGATTCGCCGTCCCGTCCTGGAGCTGGAAGGCGACGGAAATCGTCTGGCCGCAAGCGCCGCTGGCAGTGAAGGAAAACGGTTGGGCGACGGCGGTTCCGCCTCCGGTCAGAACGCCGTAGATTTGCGGGCCGGTTGCCGATAGCAAGCCGTTGTTGGCCTGCAAGGTCGCCACCAGATTCGTCGTACTAACGAGCGAAGAATTTGTCACCGTTAAGTTCAGGGTCACCGTTTCCCCCGGATCGATGACGCCATTGGTGGGCAGGCAACTTTCAGCAACCAGCGTGGCCGTGCCGCTGAGAATCGGCGCGGTGGCCGGTGGCGCCAGAGCGTTGATCAAGTTGGTTCCGTTCGGCGTGCCCCAGCCGGTGCAAAGATCATAGCCCGTCGCCGCCTTGTATTCGCTGGGGCTGGAGAAATTGGTGTTGTTGCCAGTGGTGATGTCGTGAAACGTGGCGGTGTAATTACTCCCCAAGCCCAGCGCGTAAATCGCCGGGTTCAAGAATCCGACGGATGAGCGTTGATTGATCGCGCCTTGTTCATTGATCAGTGCGGTGAAGGCCGCCCACAACGGCGCGGCGCAACTGGTGCCGCCCATGTAGTACTGCACGCTGGTCGAGCCATCGTGAGCGATAACCAGGATATTGTCCGCCGTCAGCGCCACGTCGGGGACATTCCGCATCGTGCTCGACCCTTGATTGTGAGCCATGCTGACAGGCGCCTGCCAGGAAGGAATGGTGTAGGTCGTGCTGGAACCGCCCGTGCTGGCGTTGGTGCCGAGGCCTGAGCTGTACCAACTCCAAACGGTCTCCGACACCCACGCACCACCTGCGCCGCTGGTGTTCAATGTCGTCCCGCCCACCACCGTAATGTAAGGGTCGTCCGAGGGCGGTGGCGCCGCGCCGGTGAATGCGCCGGTGTCGCCGGAAGCCAGGAAGAACGATTGGCCTTGGGCCGCGAATTGTTGGAAAATCTGCACCGTGATGGCATCGATGTTAAAGCCCCACGAGCAACTTAATTGATTGGCCGCATCATTGGTGGCCATGCAGTTTAGGACGTCATTCGGCGCGGTGACGTTGTTTTCGTTCGGCCCCTCGTAAACGATCACCCCTGACAAACCCGGCGCCATCGAGACAGCCATTTCGATGTCCAGCGCCACCTCGATGTTGTCAACTCCAGGGCTGCCGCTGGCGTAGCCGTCCACGGTCA
>DASYNM010000404.1:0-4347 GCA_036008545.1 Verrucomicrobiia bacterium | reverse complement strand
GGCCAAGGAAGCCAAAAACTTGCACCACACCTACATCGGTACCGAACATATCTTGCTCGGATTACTGGGGGAAGGCGACGGCGTGGCGGCCCGCGCGCTCAAGAATATGGACGTGAATATAGAACAGACACGCCTAGAAATTTTGAAAGAGCTGGATCCGAATTTCGGAAAAGAATAGTGGTTCCTCGCTCCTTGCGGTGGAACGAAAACGGTTGCTCCTTCATGAGCTTGCAATTCTCCTCCGCCAATCCTGAAAGGATTGAATCATTCAGCCCGGGGTTGGCCCGATTCCCAGAGGGCCTACCCTGGGTAAGTACAGGCAAACTCCTCTACCCTGAAAGGGTTGAATCAGTGCTCTACGCACGTTGATGCAACCCCTTCAGGGTATTTATTATTATTGACGTTAACCCAGCGTAGCTCGTTCCTCGCAACGCTGGGCTGAATGATTCAAGCCCTTCAGGCTTGGTCAGATCAGTGTAGGAAGCTCAAACGGAAACACGGGTTCCACTCAATACAGCGAGGAACCAGAATAGTTCAGCGCGGGTCCGAAACCGCGCCGAGGAACAGGATCAGCCCCGTTTGCCGATCCCGGATGGCCATGAAAAAGGGCCGGTCCACCACGAATTGAAATGGCGGCGGCTCGTGCATCATCGCCATCGCCCGGACGCCGATGGCCGTCACCGCCGCCGCCTCTGTCCCTTGCTCGTTGACATCGACATACGTCTTCTGTTTGACAAACCCGATGAACAACGGTTCATCCGACATCGCGCTGAAGTCCGCGCTTCGCGTGAAGGCCAGGTTCATGCCCATCGGCGGCAAGACCTTGGTCAGGTCGTATTCGTTTTCCAATTTGAAGCGGGGCAACTCTACCGTGCCTTTGCGAAAACGCATCCGCTGATTGGAAGCATCGAAGTCCGCCGCCCTGAACGTTTTCAGAAAATTATCCAGGCCGCCCTTGGGCAGAAAAATAAACATGCTGATTTCGTTGCCCTCATAAGGAAGCTCCACCGCTTGGAAGCCATCTTGCTCGTCATAAGCGTAACTCCCGGTGTGGCTCATGCGCGGATGCGTCGTGGTCTGGCCGTCGCCCAGCGTGAACGGCAGATCGTGCGTGAGCTTGGGATCGAAGGGAGCCCGCCAAGCGCCTTTGAAATAAATCGCATCCAGCAGGATCAAACGCTCCATGGGATTCAGCGCCTCGATGATGGTTGGAATTTTTTCATGCGTGCGCGCGCTGACCCAGGTATTGATCTTCTTGACGGTGGCCGGGTCCTGGAAATCGTCATTGGCCACCTCGGCGTCATAAGCGAGTCGGTTGACGGTGAGGAAATCCGGTTTGATGGAGGCCCTTTTGTCGATCCAGATCGCGTTGGCGATTTCCAATTTGACTTTCGGATCCAGTTTCGTGAGGTGGTCGAGCAGCGCCCGGTTGGCCTCGTTCAATTGCGCCAAAGGCATGCTTCCGACCTGGAGGGTGGCCAGGATTTGGCGCGACGTTTCTCCCTGCGCGCCATTCTCCACCATCGAAAGCGCAAAGGCCAAACCGGCCGGGCTGAGAAAGTAATTCTTGTTGGTCAGCGACTGGCGGCATTGCGCCAGCAACTGGAATCCAAGCCGATTATATGCGAAGACCGCGTTTTCCATATAGCCTGCCATGGCCGGCGCAACCCAATTCGCCAGCCCCGCCAATAAGCATAACGCCAAAATAATTTTCATAGCTGCGCCTTTAACGCCAAACTAATTCCGAAGGCGCCGCTGTCCAAGTCCAAAACGGCGCTCGTTTCAGTGAATTAGACGTGAACGGCCCGAAAATACTCCCTCACCGAAGTCCGGGTTGAAAAACGCGCGCGTTGCTGGCAGCTTCAAGCCATGGATCATCTGGTCAAAGCGCGGGAAGTCTTCGACATCGAAATGGCAGGCCTCCGAGCTGTCCGTCGGCAATTGGATGGCTCGTTTGTGGGCGCCGTGCAAATCCTGGTCGAGACGCTGCGCCAGCGGGGCAAGATCATTGTCGTGGGCATTGGCAAATCCGGCAATGTCGGGCAGAAAATCGCCGCCACGCTGACAAGCACCGGCTCCACCAGCGTTTTCCTGCACGGCGTCGATGCCATGCACGGCGACTTGGGAATTGTGAGCGACGGCGACGCCATCCTGGCCTTGAGCTATTCCGGGGAATCGGAGGAGTTGCTCAATCTTCTGGCCGCGCTGAAAAGATTTTCTGTCAAGATTATTTCTATGACGGGCGCGGTCAAATCTTCCCTGGCGCGTTACAGCGACACGGTGTTGAATGTCAAAGTGCCCAAGGAAGCGTGCCCGTTCAACCTGGCGCCCACGGCCAGCACGACCGCCATGCTGGCGCTGGGCGACGCGCTCGCGATGACGGTTTTGCAGGCGCGCGGCTTCAAGGAAAAAGATTACGCCCGACATCATCCGTCCGGCGCCATTGGCCGCGCGCTGCTGATGAAGGTGCGCGACATCATGCGCGCCGGGGAGCGCAACGCGGTGGCCGGCGAAAAAGTGACCGTTAAGGAAGCGCTGTTGCTGATGTGCCGGGCCAAATCCGGCAGCGTGAGCATCGTCAATGCGCGCGGGAAATTGAGCGGCGTCTTCACCGACGGCGATTTGCGCCGGCACACGGCCGAGGAGGAGGACATTCTGGCCAAGCCGCTCTCCAGCGTGATGACGCGCAATCCGGTGTGCATCCTGGATGAGGCGCTCGCCGTGGAAGCGCTGAAGATTTTCAACCAGCGCAATATCGACGATCTGATCGTGGTCAACGCCCGCCGCGAACCGGTGGGGTTGATCGATTTGCAGGACCTGCCGAAATTGAAATTGATGTGACGACCGAATGCGCCGCACATGTCCCCTCTCACGCATCTCGTGGCCAGTTGGATCGTCGCGGCGAAAACAACGGATAATCTGCGGGATCGCCGCCTGGTGACACTGGCCGGCGTGGCGCCGGACCTCGATGGCTTGGGCCTTCTTCTTGACTACGCCAATGGCGCCCTCACCAACAACAATTATCATTATTATCAGCATTACCACCATTGGCTCGCGCACGGGTTGCCGGCCGCGGTGCTATGTTCCGCCTTGATGGCCGCGCTGGCCCGGCGGCGGTGGCGGGTATTCGGGCTGGCCATGTTGACCTTTCATCTGCACCTGCTGTGCGATCTCGTGGGTTCGCGCGGCCCGGACAAGGGGGACATTTGGCCCATTTATTACCTCGGGCCCCTGAGCCATCGTCCGGTTTGGTTTTGGAAATATCAATGGCCGCTGAACGGCTGGCAAAACACGGTTATCTTTGTGGTGCTCCTTGCATGGTCGTTTAGGATTGCTGTCAAGAAGGGCGATTCTTTTGTCGGCGTCCTCAATCACCGTTGCGACGAGGTTTTTGTGGGTGTCTTGCGCAAATGGCATGACCGCCTGTGGCCTCCCGCTCCTTCTCCCTCCTAATCTTGATCCTAATGGGAATCTTCTTGACTCAAAGGCACAAAAGAGATTAGGATTAAGATTACGATTAGGATTAGGAAAGAAAGATGGAGCGCACCTTCAATTTGCGATTTGCATCGCGCGGATTATACAGTATGTTTCGCCATCATGTTTGAGAAGATCAAAGTCCAGTTGCCAGCCGCCGGGGAAAAAGTCGCCCACCTGCGGAGGTTTCTTTGACTTGCCGGGCGTGCAGAAACGTCTGGCCGAGCTGGACACTTTGATGGCGTCGGAGGGTTTCTGGAACAATCGGGAAAAAGCCCAGGGACTCATCGACGAAGCCAACGCGCAGCGCAAAAAGACCGAGCCTATCCTCAAGGCCGAACGTCAGATGGAGGACTTCAAAGCCATGCTCGAATTGGCGCAGGAGGAGCCGCCCGCGGAACAGGCAAAGCACGAGGCGGACATGGAACGGGACCTTGCCCAATTCACTCGCGAACTGGAAAGCCTGGAATTGAAGGTTTTCCTCAACGGGCCGCATGACAAGAACAACTGCATCCTCAGCATCAACGCCGGCGCGGGCGGCACGGAGGCGTGCGATTGGGCCGAGATGCTCCTGCGCATGTACCAGCGCTGGTGCGAAGCACGCGGCTGGGAAATCGAATTGACAGATGTGCTTCCCGGCGAAACCGCCGGCCTAAAAAGCGCCACCCTGCTGGTCAACGGCGACCACGCCTACGGTTTTTGCAAGGCCGAGCGCGGCGTTCACCGGCTCGTGCGCATCTCGCCCTTCGATTCCAACAAGCGCCGCCACACCAGTTTTGCCAGTGTCGATGTCATCGCCGAAATCGAGGAGACCAGCGCGGAAATTGTTCTCCCGCCCGTCGAGTTGCAAGTTGATACTTATCGTTCCGGCGG
>DASYNM010000403.1:0-3468 GCA_036008545.1 Verrucomicrobiia bacterium | reverse complement strand
TGCTGATATTTCATTTCCGGCGCAAAGTTCCTCGGGGCTGGGACCGTCATCGGCATAGCGCTCGAAGACAGCGGGCTGTTCATCGCTGGGCCGTTCGTCGAGCGACACGGCCGGATGGGCGCGCTGGCTGCGACGGCGCATCAGTGCGGCGTTGATGACGATGCGCGTGAGCCAGGTGGAAAACTGGGAGCGGCCCTCAAAACGCTTCAGATTGCGATAGGCGGAAAGCAATCCGTCCTGCAGCGCGTCTTCGGCGTCTTCCGCGTTGCCGAGCACACGAAGGGCGGTCTGAAACAACTGGCGATGGTAACGGCCAAACAGCGATTCAATTGCTTGAGCGTCGCCACGCTGACCTGCACGAATCAACTTCTGTTCCGTAAGTTGCGTTGCATTGATCACTTGCGTTGCCATTTCTTCCCCCAAGTAGCTTCATATGAGTCATTACGCGCGAAAAGGTTACATAATTACACTAGTGGACCGGCACACTCCCCCCGCCCATCTTTGGGCGCTTCAAAAGAAAGAAGATAGGAATGATGCCGAAAAAAATAACGCCTAAAAGCTTGAAGTTGTCGAGGAAGGCGAGCATGGTCGCCTGGCGCTCGATCATGTTGAAGAGCATTCCGTGAGCTTGCGCCGCCGCGCCGGGCCCTGACGATCCGCCCGAAAGGGACGTTGCCGCGAATCCCGTTAATGTCTTTTGCAGCGCAGGGTTCATGTCGTTCACATGGTCCATTAGACGCGCTTGATGCAATTGGGTTCGCCGCTCCAACAAAGTTGTGACGGTAGCGATCCCCACACTGGCGCCGATGTTGCGGGCCAGATTAATGATGCCCGTGCCCATGTTGGTCTTCTCGCGCGGGACGTAGGCGAACGCCGTGACGTTGATGGGAATGAAAAGAAACGCCAGGCCGAAGGACTGCAACACACGGCCGAGAACGGCATGCTTGAAATCGAGCGAGAGATTCCATCCCGCCATGACCAGCAGCGCGGAGGCGGAGATGGTGCAGCCAAAGGTGATCAAGTAGCGCGTATCCACGCGGGAAACAAGAAAACCCACGAGCGGCATGCAGAACATAATGGTTGCGCCGCCGGGGGAAAGCGCGAGTCCGGCGAGCGTTGCGGGATATCCCAAAAGTTCCTGCAGCATCTGCGGGATAAGCACCGTGCTGGAGTAAAGCACAAACCCAAGGAAAAACATGGCCAGGGTGGAGATGGCAAAATTGCGATCTCGCAACATGCGGAAATCCACGATGGGATCTTTGGCCTTGAATTCGCGAATGATGCCGCCGATGATCCCGATGGCCATGAGGACGGCAAACATACGGATAAAGCCGGAATCGAACCAGTCATCGCGCTGGCCTTTGTCGAGGATGATTTGCAGGCTGCCGAGGCCCAGACTAATCAGACCCAGGCCAATGTAATCGATGCGGAAGCCTTCGCTGAGCTTGATGCGCTTCATATAGGGGGGATCGGAGACCAGAAAATACGTCAGGCCCAGCGAGAGGACGCCGACGGGAACGTTGATGTAGAAAATCCAGCGCCAGGAGAAGTTGTCGGTGATCCAGCCGCCGAGCCACGGGCCGAGTGTGGGCGCGACGACGACGGCGATACCGTAAACGGCAAAGGCCATGCCGCGCTTGGAGAGCGGGAACGTGTCGTTCAAGATGGCCTGTTCGCTGGGCTGCAAGCCGCCTCCGCCGACTCCCTGGAGAATGCGGAAGAATACGAGCATGCCGAGACTCGCCGCGAATCCGCACAAGAACGAACTAAGCGTGAAAATGGCCACGCAGCCCATGTAGAAACGCTTGCGGCCGAGGAGAGAAGAGAGCCAGCCGGACAGGGGCAGGATCACGGCGTTTGAAACGAGATACGAAGTGAGGACCCAGGTGGACTCATCCGCGCTGGCCGAGAGATTTCCCGCGATGTGCGGCAAGGCGACGTTGGCGATGGAAGTGTCGAGAACTTCCATGAACGTCGCGAGCGTCACCGTGACGGCGATAACCCACGGGTTAATGGAGCCATCCGGCATGCGCAGCTTGGAGATGAATCTTTCCATAAACGTTCGCTCAAAAACATCGCGCTACTTCGTGATCACCGTGGCATCCACATTCATGCCGGGCCGCAAGACGGCTTCGTTGGCCTGAATGGGATCGAGAACAATCTTTACCGGGATGCGCTGCACAACCTTGACGAAATTCCCCGTGGCGTTTTCGGGCGGCAACAGACTGACAACAGCTCCCGTGGCTCCGGCAATGGAATCCACGTGGCCGGGGAAAGTCTTGCCGTAAGTGTCGACTTCGACGTACGCCTTTTGGCCTGCGCGCATTCCGCGCAACTGCGTTTCCTTGAAGTTGGCGGTGACCCAGACGTCTTGGAGCGGGACGATCACCATCAATCCCTGGCCTTGCTGGACGATTTGGCCATCCTCCACTTGTTTGTGAGTCACCACGCCGTCGATAGGCGCAACGACGCTCGAATAGCTGAGGTTCAATTGCGCGGCTTCGAGTTGCGCGCGAGCCTGCTCGACCTTCGCGAGCTTGGCCTGAGCGTCGGCGGAGCGCATGGCCACTCGTTTAACGTCGGCATGCGCGCTGGCTACGCCGGCTTCGGCTTGCAGAACGCGCGCCTTGGAGGCATCGAGTTGCGCGCGGCTGATGTCAACGTTGCGCTTGGCCTGTGCGAGCTTTTGTTCATCGGCATTCAGCGCACTGGCGGTGGCGTCGGCATTGGCCTTTGCGGCGTCGTATTGCTGCTTGGAGATTTCACCTTTCTCCATAAGCGGAAGATAGCGAGCGAGGTCGGCTTGCGCGAGTTGCGCGTTGGCGCGGCTCTTTTCGATATTGGCCTGCGCGTAGGCAAGATCGGCGGTTTGCGCCTGCTCGTAGGTAGCCTGAGCGCGCATTAGGTCAGCTTCTGCGCCGGCGAGCTGCGCCTGGGCGCTGGACGTGCCGCTGGCGGTGTCTTCGCTGGTGCGGGGAACATCCACGCCGGCGGAGCGCGCCTCGCCTTCGGCAAGGGCGAGGGCTGCTTTGGCCTGATCAAGAGCTGCCTGATAGTCCGCAGGGTCGAGCTGGACGAGAATCTGCCCGGCCTTTATCGCTTGATTGTCGTTCACCATAACTTTGGCGACCCGGCCGTAAATTTTCGCGGCAATCGGCGTGATGTGGCCGTCGACTTGGGCGTCGTCGGTGCTTTCGCGGTTGTGGAAGTAAAGGTACAAGCCAAGTACGGCCCCCAGCAGAATGACGGCGCCAACGATCAAGCGCATGCGCAGCTTCGAACTCACCAGGGAGTCGGGCCCGAGATCGAGCTTCTGGGTTTCCGGGTGGGGTACCTTTACGTTTACCGCGTTTTCCAGTCCAACATCGATCTCAACACTCATGGGTCCTCACTTCGCGTAAGTTTTTTCCATCTGCCCGACGGCGCGCGCGAAGTCGGCACGGGCCTGGTTGAAACGGTAGAGCGCCG
>DASYNM010000402.1:0-35138 GCA_036008545.1 Verrucomicrobiia bacterium | reverse complement strand
GCATCGAGCTTGATATTGGCAGACAGAACGGGAGTTAGCATCTCGGCGAAGTCAGCAAAGCATTCGCGCAAATCGATTGGTCGCAATTCCACGACTTGCTTGCGGCAAAAAGTCATCAATTGCCCCACCAATGTGGCGGCTCGTTGGGCGGCAGCGCTGATTTTTTGCAGTGGTTGACAGTCCGTGGAATCAGCCGATTTACCAGCCAGCAATAAACTGGCATTGCCCTGCACGACGGTCAGGATATTGTTGAAATCATGGGCGACGCCGGCGGCTAGTTGGCCCACGGCCTCCATTTTCTGCGCCTGGCGCAATTGGCCTTCCAGCCTGACCTCCTCGGCGACTTCTTTTTTGAGTTGCTCATTGGCCGATTGCAACTCCGTGGTGCGTTCTGTGACCAGGCGATCAAGGTTTTCGAGGCGGCAGGTTACTTGATGGTTCAGGCTCCATTTCTGTGTCAGGGCGTTGGCCAGTTGCAAAACTTCGATGGAGTCAAAAGGCTTTTTGAGAATGAGCAGGTTGTCTGACCGGCCCACTTTCTGGATCATTTCCTCCCAGCAATGGTCGGAATACGCGGTGCAGATGACCACTTGCAAATCGGGGCATTTCCTCCAAAGGTGGACGATCGTTTCCACGCCGTCCCAGCCCGGGGGCATGCGGACATCGACGAAGGCCATCGCGTAGGGGTGGCCGGCGTTGGCGGCCGCTTCCACCATGCGTAAACCCGCCTCGCCTTGCAAAGCGGCATCTACCTGAAATCCCTCTAGCGGAGTCGGACGCGGTTGCTCGTCAAACATCCTGGCGGCGGCAGCTTCCAAGGCCGTGTCGCCCTTGTGGCAGCGCAGGATTTTGCGGATGTCTTCGTGAATGCACGGGTTGTCGTCGATAACCAAAATGCGATTGTTGCGGAGGTGATTCGGGGCGTTCATGGCTGGTGCTTTTTGCCGCGAAGGCGCAGGCTGCTGGCAGGCTGGGCGGGCGGTAACTGGCTTGCTGCGAGGCGCTTGCGTGAAAAGGAGAGCAAGTAGGGCAACGGTGGAATTTTTGACTTGCGATCCGCCGTTCTCAAAAGGCGCACCCCTCCCTTAGCCTTAGGTGCAACAACAGAGCTAATGGCGACAGCTCCACGGCGTACTTCGCCCGTGGATGGTTTGCTATACCGACTCTTTACGCCCATCATGCGACAATGTTCTCTCCTATCGACATATAGGGGAAACTACTTAAGGGGAAAGCACTTAACCTGAGCCTGGCTAAGAGATCGGTGATGCCGGCGCTGTTCAAAGCGTGGCTAATACACTTGTAATCAACGAGTTGCGAATTAATTCCGAAGCGCAGACCGCGCCCAGGTTTTAAGACAAACTCTCGGTCGCGGCGTGCGTGGCGAACTCGAAGCGCGCGGATGATTGGACGGGCGTCAGCGTATCCCTTTGGAACATGGCGAAGGCCCGGCGTGCGCCGGCCATGTCGCCCGAAGTCAACGAAATCCCCACCGCTTGCAGGTCATGGCCAGTTTGAGCATTTGGCAAAAACAAGTGGCCTGGTCCGTCTTGAGTGGCGACATCCTGCCAGAACGTGTCGTACGCTCCGCGCGCCGCCGCGAGGTCGCCGGCTTGGACCGCGTTCTGGAGCGTGGCGAAATCTTGTGCGCATTTTTGGCTGGATAAATTCGGGATATGGGTTTGCGGCGCATGGGTCGAAGAGGCGGTGGCCATAATTTTCGTTAAATTCTTGCTGGGTAACCCAGTCTTTTCACAACAACTCCATATTCCATCGGCACTCCTCGCTGAAACTTTAGCGCGCGAATATTTCACAAACCTCGTCTCGATTTTTGGGAGCATTTTGCACGAGTTGCCCATTGAACCGCGAATGGACGCGACGAGACGCGAACGTTCGAATTTATGATTCCTAGGGAGCGCGACTTTCCCGGTCGCCGCGGGGTGCGTCTCGCGCCCCGCTTCGGAATGAACGAAACAAACTGGGATGTGTTTAGCGAGACGCCAAACACGGCGACCGTGATGGTCGCGCTCTCCAAGCATCAACACATGCGAGAAATATCCGAAACTTTCTTGGAAATCAACGAGTTGCATAAGGGAATTCTAGAATATCAAGCACTGGAGCAGCACATGAACGCCGCGAGAAGCATGGGAAATATCGACAAATATCGTGAAAATCAACGACTTGCGTAAGGCCTTTCCTGCAAATCAACGAGTTGGAGATTGACGGCTCTAGGTGGGACGCGTCCCAATTCACGGCGCCCGCTGACCCGTAGCCGCCGACGTAAGTCGGCGGATTCTGGATGCTCATGCTTGCCCGGTCCGTCTTCCACAGCGAGCCTCGACGGCCAGCCTTGGTGCACCCACGCCGGGACCGCCGACTTACGTCGGCGGCTACGAATTGGCTTGGCCTTGCTTCGGAGCAAGCCCATCCAGATTTCCGCTTCCCGCTGATGTTTTTATAATCCATCATGGTGACGACTTTACGCCAGTTCCCTAAAACCAAAAAACCTACCGTAGGCTTTTTGGTATGTTTTTTTCGAGGGATCTGAGTCGATGTTAGTCTCTTCCCTGCAACGGCTTGCAACACGGAAAATCTCAAAAACCGCCAAAAATCAAAAGCAAACTCGTTTTTTATTTCCCGAAACATCGATTTAGCTGCCAAAACGCCCCAAAAAAGGCCCATTTTTTCTGTCAGTACTAAGACGTTGTTGCGGCAATGGGATGCTTAGCCATTGCGGCAGAGGAGATTGTGTTGATTCCTGGAAACGCTTCTTTCTTGGATAAATCCACTCCCTTTGCTCCAAGCGAGCCGAGCTAACCGGAATTAAGGTTGGCTCCGGGGACCGTACGCGCCTCACGTGTTTTGAATTCTTGGCGAAGCCCCGCCTCTAGTGTAAGTTTGATGGCATGAAAACATTGACCGTGGAAGAAGCCAGCCCGGGTCTTGGGCACTTGGTGGAATTGGCGCTCGCGGGCGAGCAGATCCAAATCCGCAAGGGAAGCGGAATCGTGGAATTACGGCCCGCCCAAGCACCCAAGCCCGCGGTCGATGAGACTTTGACGCCGCGAGAAGCACTGCGGCTGTTGCAAGAGGATGCCCGGATGACCCCACAGCAAGCGGAAAACTACCTGCGCGATTTGCGGGAGGAACGCCTGACGGCTGAGGACCGGCGTCCGGCATGATCCACCTCGATCCACCTCGACACGAATTACCTTATTGGATTGCTGGTTAAGGGTTCGTCTGAATCAGGCGATGTGGATACTTGAAATATCTTTGGCTAAATTTCAACGGAATTTCTCAAACGGTGGGATGGGCGACTGTGCGCGAACGCCTCCAAAGCCGGCCGTAGAAACTGCCGTAGTTCCATCGATGTACCAATTTCAAGAACTGACCCATTGAGATATCGACCCCTTTAACACAACGTCGGATTCCTCCGGGGAGCACATCCGCCTCGGATGTCGCAGTCGGCGCCCTCGCCGACTGCTCCCCTTGAGCAGGAAGCTGAGAAGATGCAAAGATGTGGTCGGCGGGGGCGCCGACCACGACACGCGGGGGCGCGCGTGCTCCCCAGACTGCGGAAATGAAAACCCGGAAACCGGGCTGAATGATTCAAACCTTTCAGGTTTGGTCAGGGCAGGGGCGGAGGCCCAAAGGTCAACGCGGATTCAGCATGGTGCTGAACGGATTTTGGATTCTGCTCGGCTTGGTCGGCATTTTGCGGGCCGGAAACATTTGCCTTTCTCCGGGCACTCCGCCCTCCCGATGTATTTTCGGGAGGGGCGAGCGCCGCGAGCTCCCTGAAATATCTTTGGCTAAATTTCAATGGAATTTCTCAAACGGTAGGATGGGCGACTGTGCGCGAACGCTTCGAAAGCCGGCCATAGACACTGCCGTCGTTCCATCGATGTTCCAATATCAAGAACTGACCCCCTTTACCAAGCTGAATGGCCTCAGTATTCCTTCGAACTTCGAACCGCTCTAATGCAGTGTCACGGCGCGATAGAAGCGCGCGGCGGCGTTGGTCGAGGCATAGTCGGTAAAACCCCAATTCCCGTCTGGCCTGGCCACATTGGTGGAAATGGTTTGCCAGGAACCGAAGGGGCCGAGCGAATTGGCGGCCTGCAGCAGGTTGGTGGAGTAGGGGAGGCTATTGGCCTGGAGGATCACCACTTGGCTCTGCGCAAGGGAAAGGCGCGTCAGCTGCGGCGGAGGAACCGGCAGCGCCAGGCTGAACAACGCGCCACCGCCGGAAACGCCGCCTTGCAGCGCCGCTCCGAATAGCGTGCGACCGGAGAGGACGACCGGCTCGGCGGAAACCCCTTCGCTGTTGGTTTCATACGGAAAACCACCGAGAGAAGTGGACGCCGGAAAGGCTTTCAGAACAGTGAGGTTGCCGCCGTTGGTATCCATCGAGAAAACGACGCCGGAGCCAAATGCGCCGCCCTCGGCGGTGGTCCCGTAGAGGGTGTTGTCGGCCAGCGTCAAGCCGGTGACGCGTGCGCCATCCACGTTGGTGTGGGCGTTAATTGACCGGTCGAAAGCCAACGCCGAAAACGTGTGCAACACGCGAAACCCGGCGCCAGAAACGCCAACGGAAAAAACAACCCCATCCCCGCCCGCCCCACCGGAAGCCGTGCCGCCGAAGAGCGTGCGTCCCGCCAGGGCCAATTTGCATTCAGGCGTCGCGCCATCCTCATTGATCGCCGTGCCAAGGACAGAGTCCGGAACGGTGGCGGAAAAGTTCTTCAAAACAGCGAACCCGCTGCCATCGGTTTGCATGGAATAGACGACGCCAGTGCTCCCGCTGCCTCCCACTTCGGTCACGCCATAAAGAGTCGAACCATTTAGGAGCATCCCGGCCGACGGCAGAGCTCCGTCCTCGTTCGTCGCCGTGCTGAGGTCGTCACTCAGGGCGGAAAAACTCTTGAGGACTTTGAAGCGATATCCATCGATGCCCATCGAGTAGATAACGCCGTTGTTGTTGGCGCCTCCCAGAAAAGTCTCACCGTAAACAAAATAATTTGCCGCAACCACTTCACCCGGCTCTTTGCCATCCGCGCCGCCAAAGGCGTGCAAAACCTTGAAATTCGAGCCGTCGTTGTTCAGCACGAAAACCGCGCCCGCGCCATTTGTGCCGCCTTGCCTGGCCGCGCCGAACAAGGCGTACCCTAACGGCGCCAACGGCGTTGGAATCGACCCATCGGCGCCGGTGAACTTATGTAATGCCGTGTAGTTTGAGCCGCTGGCGGCGACAGAAAAAATCAGGCCGTCATCGTTGGTCCCGCCATAAGGGGCCGCGCCATAAATCGTGGCGTTGCTGACCACCAGTTGCCCAAAAGATTGCCGGCCATCCGGCCCGGAAAAGCTGTGCAGCAGTTGAAAGTCCGCCGCGCCGGGACACCGTGGCGCCAAAATGCACAACACGATCAGCCAGAGTCCGGTCGTCTGAACCAAGCGCAGTCTCATCATTGATCTCATCGTTCGGCAGCCGGAGTATGCCGGATAACGGAATCGTTGTCAAAGGTTTTCGGTCCTGAGGTTTTCGCCCTTGCCTCACCTGCTTCAAACTTACGTTGAATTCTCCGTAAAACCTCCTTCTTGCTTGTCCGTACCGGCGGCGCTGCTATGGTGGGGCATGGATATCGTTCCGCCGCGGATAATCGTAGCCTCCTTCGCTCCGCCGCAAATCGAGGTCGCCGGTTTGACCAAATTATACGGCGACTTTACCGCGGTGAACGATTTGTCCTTTTCGGTGCGGCCCGGGGAAGTCATCGGGTTGGTTGGCCCAAACGGCGCGGGCAAAACGACGACTCTCCGCTGCCTGGCCGGCATCATCCCGCCCACGCGCGGGGCCGTGCGCATCTGCGGCTTCGACCTCGCGCAGCAGCCCATCGAGGCCAAACGGCGGTTGGCCTTTTTCTCAGATGAACCGCGTTTGTTCGATTACTTGACAGTCAACCAGCATCTCACGTTTGTGGCTCGAATTTACGGCGTGGCCGATTACCTGCAAACCGGTCAGCAATTGCTGGAGGAACTGGAGATCGCCGGCAAGGCGGACAAGCTGCCGGTCGAGTTGTCGCGCGGCATGAAGCAGAAGCTGGCCATCGCCTGCGGCTTGCTCCACTCGCCCCAGGTCATTTTCTTCGATGAACCGCTGACGGGCCTCGACCCCATCGGCATTCGGCGGATGAAGGATTCGATTTTGAAGCGCGCCCGCGCCGGGGCGGCCATTCTGATCAGTTCGCACTTGCTGCACTTGCTGGAGGAAGTTTGCTCGCACGTGCTCATTCTCAAAGACGGGCGCAAGGTCTTCGACGGCAGCCTAGCGGAGGTGCGAGAAAAGTTTTCCGAGCAGGCGGGCGGCGGCAACTTGGAGGACGCTTTCTTTCGCGCCACGGGTGAAACGAAAGGAGAACCATGATCGCCCGCGCGCTCATTTATTACCAGGGCCTTTCGTGGTGGAACCGGCTGCGGGCGCGCATTCAACGGTTGCGGCAGCCCAAGTATATGGTCGGCGCCATTGTCGGCGGCCTGTACTTCTATTTTTATTTGTTCCGTGGATTGGCGTCGGCGCGGCACGGCGCGCATTCTCCAACGGCCATGCCGATGCCGCCGGAAATGAGCGGCTTGCCGGAAACGCTGGCGGCGCTGGCGTTCATGGTCATCATCGTTCTGGCGTGGATTCTGCCTCACTCACGGGCGGCGCTGGTATTTAGCGAGGCCGAAATCGCCTTTCTTTTTCCCGCGCCCGTGAGCCGGAAGACGTTGATTCATTTCAAACTGCTCAAATCACAGACGGCGATTTTGTTTAGCGCGATATTGATGACGCTGATCGGACGCCGATGGGGCAACGGCCTGCTCATCACGCGCGGGCTGGGATGGTGGGCGGGAATGTCGATCTACAATCTTCATCTGCTGGGCAGTTCATTCGCGCTGACCATGCTGATGGATCGCGGGTTGTCCACTTGGAAACGGCGGGTGCTCATCCTCGGCGCGGTGGCGGCGGGCGCGGTGGGGATTTTCGTATGGGTGCGTCACAGTCTGCCGCCCTTTCCCGACGTCGCGAGCCAACATGGCATGGCATGGTTGTTTCGTTACTTGGGGCAGCTTTTTGAATCCGGGCCGCTGGCGTATTTGCTTATACCTTTCCGATGGGTGGTGGCGCCGTATTTCGCGACCAGCTACAGTCAATTCCTGATCGCTCTTGTTCCAGCGTTATGCCTCATGGCGCTGCATTACCTGTGGGTGATTCATTCCAACGTCGCGTTCGAGGAGGCCTCGGTGGAACTCTCGCGCCGCGTGGCGGAAAAAATCGCCGCCGTGCGCTCGGGACAAGGGCTGGCGGCGCGGCGGCCGAAAAAAGCGGCGCGACCGCCCTTTGTTTTGCGCCCCACAGGATATCCGGCCGTGGCGGTGTTTTGGAAGAACCTCATCAGCGCCGGCCAATACGTCACAACTCGTGTTTGGTTCATGCTGATCTGGGTCGCGGTGGTCGGCGGTATTGTGCTATCCCACGTCTCACCCGGCAGCGGCGGCGTGGGTATGGCGATTGCCTTTTTTGTGGTGATGCTGCTGGTCATGTCGCTCTTCTCCGGGCCGCAAATGTTGCGCAATGATCTGCGTCAGGATTTGCCAGTCGCCGACGTGCTCAAGATGCTTCCCATGCCCGGCTGGCAGATTGTGTTGGGCGAAGTGCTCGCGCCGGCGGCGATCCTGGCCGCCTTGCAATGGCTCCTGCTGGTGTTCGGCGTCATTTTTTGCCCAGCGCAATTGGACACGCATGCGTTGCCGCTGGGGGCGCGGTGGAGCGTGGCCCTGGCGGCGGCCATCGTGTTGCCTTTCATTGATCTGCTGGCGCTTTTGATACCTAACGCTTCGGCGTTGCTATTCCCGGCGTGGTTTCAATTGGGCAAAGACGCGCCGCGCGGTTTCGAGACTATGGGCCAGCAATTGATTTTGATGTTCGGCCAATTGCTGGTCCTGGTCATGGGTTTACTGCCGGCGGGTGTTGCGTTCACGCTCTTCGTGATAGGCGGATCATTTCTGCACTGGCCGCTGCTCGGGATTTTGTCGGGCGCTCCCATGGCCGCCATCATCCTGGCCGTCGAAGCAGGCGTTGGCATCAAACTGCTGGGAGTCGCATTCGAGAAGTTTGATGTCTCCGGCGAAAATCTTTAAGCCGGAACCATGCAAGTAGGTGGAGAGGCTCGCCCTCATCCTAACCTTCTCCCCTAGGAGAAGGAACGGGCTGCTTCCGCCGCCGGTTGTGTCGAGTCGCAACCGACAACCTTCGGTCGTTGGGATTTCGCGAGTGCTGCGGATGATTCTCCCTCTCCTTGGGGAGAGGGCCGGGGTGAGGGAGAACGATTCTACGCCGCTGAATTGTTCCGGCTACGTATTTCCCACTTTCGCTAGTTTGCCATCCGGCAAAATGCGGTAGCTCTCGTTGCGCCAAACGATGCGATCGCTGGTGAAGGCACCGGCCCAGACCAGCACGTCAAGTATATCTTTGACAGGCGGCATCCACGCGTAAGCCATTCGCACGGGCGATTGCGTGAGCTTGTGTTGCTGTTGCAAAGCCGTGCCGATCCGAAACAGCACGCACACACAAAAACCGGCCAAGGCAGCGGGCTGCCGCGCCACGGCCAGCCACAGCAATGGCCAAAGGGTGGAGTTATTTAGGATGCTAAAAAAAAATGGCAGCGGCTGGCAGACCCGGATCGTTCGCGCCCAGCGCGCTTGATGCGTCCAGACCTGGCGCCAATTCATCGGTGCGTCCCAGCACTCGGCCACCACCGTCGCAAACTCGATTCTTTTTTGTTGACGCGCCACCTGGTGGCCGAGCTGGTAGTCGTCGGCCAGGTAATCGGCCAGCGTGGCGAATCCGCCGATGGCCTTGAGTTGTGCGACCGGCAGCGTCATGACGGCGCCCAGCGCAAAATCGACCGGCTTGAGGCTGCGGGCCTGCAGCACTTGCGTCCAAAAATCCGCGTTGATGGCCGTCGCTTCCCATTGCATGGCGGGCGTGGAGGGATTGGCCAGTCGATAAAAACAGTTGACAAGGCCGGCGCCGGGGCTGGCCAGATGCGGCGTGATGTTGGCGGCGAAATCGGGCGGGACCCTCACATCGGCGTCGCTGATCATGACCAACGGGTGGCGGATGTGCGGTTCGAGTTGACGCAAGGTGGAAACTTTGCCGTTGGCGCCAAGATTTTCGGCGCAAATGACCAGGCGGGCGTCCGCTTGTGGAAATTCCACCAGCAAATCCCGCACGACCGCGCAGGCCGGGTCCTCGGCGGAAGCCGTGCCGAGGAGGATTTGCACTGGGCCGGGATATTTTTGCTGGAACCAACTGCGCAGGCAGTTTTGCGTTTCCGCGTCGCAGCCCTTGAGCGGCTTGAGCAAGGTCAGGCCAGGGAGCGAGGTCGGGATGTCCATGCGGCGATGGAGCGGAAAGCGAAGGCTCACGATCCAGCGCCACAAAGTCAGCGCGAAGCTGACGGCGGTCAAAATGGCCAGGCTGGTGGTCAGCACAGCAGAGATGCACTAAATCTCGTCCACGGAGATGACCCGCACGACTTCCTCCAGCGTGGTCATGCCGGTCAAGGCCCGGCCCAAACCGCGTTGCCACATTGTCTTCATGCCGCTGTCGATGGCCACTTGTTGCAACGTGCGCGTCGGCACCTTGTCCAGAACCGCCTCGCGAAAAATTTGATTGACAGTGAGCAGTTCGCTGACCGAATAACGCCCGCCAAAGCCGGTGTCCAGGCATTGCTCGCAGCCGCCGCCGCGGCGAAACTCGGCCGTTTCGCGCTCGACCATCGGGACGAGTTTGATAAAAGCCGGTTCCGGCTCGTAGGGCGAGGAGCAGAAGGTGCAGTTCTTGCGCACCAGCCGCAATCCCAGCACGCCGGTCACGCTGGAGGCGAGCAAGAAGGGTTCGATGGCCATGTTCATCAGGCGCGCGAAAACGCCCGCCGTGCTGCCGCTGTGAATGGTGCTAATGACCAGGTGCCCCGTCAGGCCGGCTTGCACGGCGATAGCGGCGGTTTCCGGATCGCGAATTTCCCCGACCATGATGACCTGCGGGTCCTGGCGCATCAAGGAACGCAAGGCGCGCGGATAAGTGAACTCCTGGGCCAGGTTGACCTGCGCTTGCGCCACCATCGGCAGGCTGAATTCGACCGGGTCTTCCACCGTCGCGATGCTAATGGTCGAGCCGGCCCGCTGCACCAAGGTGTAGAGGGCGGAGTAAATGGCGGTGGTCTTGCCTGAGCCGGTCGGGCCTGTCAATAGGATTAATCCGCTCGGTTTGGTGATCAATTTCAGAAACTGTTGCAGCACGTCGTCATCAAACCCCAGCGCCGCGAGATCGAAACTGCGATGGCTGGGGTCGAAAATGCGCACGACGATTTTTTCGCCGCGCACGGTCGGAAAAATAGAGATGCGTTGCTCGACGCCGCCTAGTTCGGCATCGGCCGGGACGTGGCCTTCCTGCGGCAGGCCGGTTTGATAGGTCACCAGGTTGGCCAGGACCTTGAAGCGGCCGGAAATTTTTTCCATCAATTCCAGCGGCAGATGCACGAGCTCGGTCAATACGCCGTTGAGACGGATGCGCACGGCCAGAGTGCTTTCCCAGGGTTCGATGTGGATATCGCTGGCGCGCGCCTTGACGGCGTCCATCAGCAGATACTTGACCAGCGTGCCGATTTCGTATCCGCTTTGGGCGGACTCGGATTGCAGATAACGCACGGTTTCACTCACGGCGGGCAAAGCATAACGTGCTATGGCTTGGCTTGTCACCAACAAAGGACTGGCCTCACCCGAAAAGGGCGCATCTCAATTTTTTTGTGCCACCATGTAAGAGGGTCGACGGAAGCACTACCACTATATTGCCATTGCTAGAGCGGGAGTGTCCAAAAAAACCGCTTATCCAACAGATCTTGAGTCGCCGCAAATTAACGCCGCCCACATTGAAGCCTGCAATGTGGGCGGCGTTAATTTTAGATTTAATCCCTTCCTTTGTCGAGAACAATGTAAAATTCGATTGTTCTCCTGACGTCTTTTACTTTTGACACGTTTCCAAAGCGTGGAGGCGTTTCCCAAGCACCGACTCCGCACCCTGCAAAGCCGGCAGCCTGTCGATACTGCTGTTCCTTCTGCGTCGGGGTCGGACCAACGCCAACCCCGCCAAAAAACGATCTGCGCCCACCCGAAAACCGCCGGCCATTTTCGCCTTGCTATTCCTGAACGAGGTTGTATTTTTTCCATAGTTCTCCCCCGGACGCCCCAGTTGTATTGGAGGAAATAATGTGAACGCGTCCTATGGAGCGCCCAGAAAGATTTGGACAGAGGCGGAGTTGCAAGCTCTGCCGGAAGATGGTTGCAGACATGAGTTGGTCGATGGCGAACTTATTGTAAGCCCCAGGAATAATTCTTCTCGCGGCGATATCTGCACCCGGCTTTACGCGGCCCTGCTGGCTTTTGCCGAGACGAGAAACCTCGGCGCGGTTTGGGATTTCAACACCTCCTTCCGCATGAGCAATTCAAACGTCCGCGCGCCGGATGTTTCCTTCGTCAAGAGTGCCCGGCTGAGTGGACAGGAATCCCGGATTTCCACGCGGCGCTTCTTTGCGGGCGCGCCTGATCTGGCCGTTGAAATTCTTTCGTTCCACCACACGCCGGAGAAGATGGACGGGCGGTTGAAGGATTATTTCACCAGCGGGACCTGCCTGACGTGGATCGTTGATCCTGAAGCTCGACAAATGCAGGTCTGCCATTCACTCGACGAGCGGCAATCGGTCGGCACCAATGGCTTCCTTGAAGGGGAAGACCTCCTGCCCGGCTTGCACTACCCCATCGCCAGCTTGTTCAAGGATTGGGATTGGGAATGACGCGGAGCGCAACGGTCACGCGCGCCGGTTGCCGCTTTGCTTCGGAGCCGCTTTGGCGTAAGCTGCCGCCGGTCAAAAACATGCCCAGCGTCTATATCAAGACTTACGGTTGCCAGATGAACGAGCGCGATTCGGAAGCAGTCGCGGCCCAACTCATCGCCAAGGGCTATTCGCTGGCCTCGTCCGAAGCGGTCGCCGACGTGATCTTGTTGAACACGTGCAGCGTGCGCGACATGGCCGAGCAGAAAGCTATTGGCAAAATGCAAAACATCGCCGCCGATGTCCGCCGCAACCGGCCCAACGTCGTGCTGGGTTTTATGGGTTGCATGGCCCAAAGCCGAGGCCAGCGTTTGATCGATCAATTGCCCGACGTCGATCTGGTTGTCGGCACGCAGAAATTCCATCGCACGGCCGACTATCTTGACGAGATTTTTTCGGGCGCGCGGGAAAAGATCGTGGAGACCGGGGCCGAGGCAGGGAGCGAAGCCGCCATTAAAGAACACGTCCGCAACGGTTCTAATCACCATGCAGCGCGCGTCACGGGTTTCGTCAGCATCATGCAAGGGTGCAACCAGTATTGCACGTTTTGCATCGTGCCTTACACGCGCGGCGAGGAGCGGAGCCGGACCATCACTGATATCATCGCCGAATGCCGTGAATTGGTCCGGAGCGGCGTCAAGGAAATCACGTTGCTGGGGCAAATCGTCACCAGTTATGGCAAGCGCGAGATCCCCGTGCGCGATGGAAAATCGGCTTTTGTCCAACTTCTGGAAGCTGTGCATGAGATCGACGGCTTGGAGCGCATTCGCTTCACCTCGCCTCATCCGAAGGGTTACGGCGCTGATCTCGTCGAAGCCTACGGACGGCTGCCCAAACTTTGCCAGAGCGCGCACTTGCCGGTGCAAAGCGGCAGCGACCGCATTCTCAAGGCCATGCATCGCGGCTATACGCGCTCGCGCTACCTGGACCTTGTCAAGCAATTGCGCGACGTGCAGCCGGCGATCGGCCTCACGACCGATATCATCGTTGGGTTTCCGGGCGAGACGGAAGAAGATTTCACGGAGACACTCTCGCTGGTGCAGGAGGCGCAATTCGACAACGCTTATCTTTTCAAGTATTCCCCGCGCCGCGACACGCCGGCTGCCGATATGGCGGAGCAGGCGCCGGACGAAATCAAGGAACAGCGCCATGCGCGCGTGCTGGAGGAGATCAACGCCATCGGACGGCGGCGTTACGCGGAGCAAGTGGGTCGAACGGTGGAAATTCTGGTGGAAGGGCCAAGCAGGAACAATCCCGCCCGGCTGGCAGGGCGCACGCGCTGCAACAAAATCGTTTTGTTTGACGGAGGTTCGCGGCATCTCGGGCAGTTGATGGACTTGAAGATCACGCGCGCCGGTTCCTTCACCCTCTACGGCGACCCCGCCATTGTGAATTTGGATTGAGGGCGCGGGCTTTTGCGCCAGTTCATCTTGATGCAAGCCGGATCATTGCATTTTTCTCCTTGCGTTGCGTTATATTTTCAGAAATATAATGCGCCTGTGAAACACCTTTACCATGCACTTGTCAGACGTCCACGCCCTTTCCTATTGCGGATGGGATTCGTCATTATTCTGGCGGCCGCGCTGCCGCGGATCGCGGCGGGCCAGGATGCCAGCAATCAAACAAACGCCTTGTCGTCCTCCGGCGACGGTTACTTCAGCGACTGGTTCGCGCGCGTGACTAAAATCCAGTCCGAACAGCCGCACTGGATCACGCCCATGACCACCGTCACGCCGCGTCTGGAGGAAGAGCTGCGTTACGATCAATCCACGGAAACTACTTCCTCGGGAACACGGCTGACGAGTTTCGGCCTGGGCAAGGGGCTGGAATTGATTCCTTGCGAAAATGTGGAAGTCATTCTCGGCATTCCCGCCTGGCAGAGCCGGAACAGGGGGGACGAACAGGACGGTTTCGCCGACGAAAGCTTTCTTGTCAAGTATCGTATAGCCTCAGCCAATGAGGACAACGGCAATTACATCGTGACCGGCTTCCTGGGATTGCAAGTCCCGACCGGGAGCAAGGACAACACCACGGACCACTACACGGTCACGCCGACGATAGCCTCCGGCAAGGGCTGGGGCGATTTTGACATCCAAAACACGCTGGGCATCGGCATTCCCGACAACGGCACCGCGCGCGAAGGCGCGGGCACGCCGCTGCTGATCAATACCGCCTTCCAGTATCGGCTGATCAAGGTGGCGTGGCCGGAACTTGATGTCAACTATACTTATTATCCGAATGGCGAGCACACCGGCCTGAACCAGGTATTCCTGACGCCTAGCTTCATCATCGGACGCCTGCCGATTTGGGAGCGCGTCGGCTTGACCATCGGCCTGGGCTACCAGGTCGCGGTAACCGACAAACCGGCCTACAATCACAATTTCATCGTCTCCGCTCGCCTGCCGTTTTGAATCGACGCCGCGAGCGTTGACAACCGACGGATCATTTGTCGATTTTGGGTGTCGCTCGCGTCACCTTGGAGATTCGACGTAAACCATCCACTTGACTCCGAAGCGATCGGTCGCCATGCCGAAGGCGGGCGAGAAGAACGTCTTCGCAATCGGCATGTCCACTTTGCCGCCCTCCGACAAGCCCGCGAACAATTTCTCGGCCTCGGCTGCGTTGGGCGCGGTTAGCGACAGCGCAAAGCCGTCGTATTTGCCCGAGCAAGGCCCGTCGCTGAGCAGGACCGTGTTGTCGCCGATGCGGATCCGCGCGTGCATGATTTTGTTTTCGCTGTTGGGCGGTCCGCATTGCTGGGCCTTGGCTTCCGGCGGCGTGTCTTTGTAGCGCATCAACATGAGTTGCTCGGCGCCGACGGTTTTCTTGTAGAACTCGATGGCTTCCTCGCAACGTCCGTCAAAAAACAAATAAGGGCTAACTGCGTATTTCGTGGTCATAATTTTCTCCGATTATTCATTGTTTCGTTGTTTGCCTATCCGATACTACAACGAACAAGCCGCCTCTGTCAGGACAACTTCTTGTGAATTTTTTCGCCTGGCTTTATTGGACGCCGCCGGCATCGAGCGCGGCGCCAGGCTCCGTCGCCTCAGGGGGGCTGGCCTCGGGCGTTTCGGGTTCCGCGGTGTCCATGTTCAGGAATTCGGAGAACAATTCCTCCATGACCGAGGCGGTGTTGGGGTCTTTGTTCATGGCCAAAACGGCGAGGGCGCCGTCCAGGCGGCGCGCAGTGTAGAGTTGGGCGTGTTCGAACACCCAGCGCAAATGCGAACTGTTGAGCTGACTGTTGCGCAAGGTGAAGGCGACCTCCGCCAGGGACTGCAAAAGTTCACCCAGCCGCGCTTCGGGAAAGGACTCGTCAAAGCTTTTGACGGCGGTGGAATGATTGGCCAGCCGGACGCCGCAAGCCAGGACGCCGGAATATTTGGCCGTTTTCTCCACCCAGTCCTGAAACGGGTTGTCCTTCATGCCTTCAAACCTCTGGCGATGTGGTCGAGAGCCGGACGAACATCTTGCGCTCCGGCTGGAGGAGACAAACGACCCGGCTGCGCGGTTCGCGGATTTCCAATCGATCGGCGCGCCCGAGCCCCGGCAATAACTTGCCCACGCTGGCGGATTTGCCCACGAGCCAGTCCAGCAGCGTCACGCGCCTTTCCGCATGCGCCGAATTCCATTGATAGAGGACGTCTCTGGCCGAAGAACTGAGGACGATCTCCTCAACGCGGCGATCGGTTTGTGCCTGCTGGGCCGCATCGGCCTTGGCCTCTGAATCAGCGCCGGTCTGGCCGCGCAGTTCCTGCTCCGCCAGCTCGCCGGCCTGCTCGTCGCTGGTTTGGGCCGCTTCCATGAGCAGCCCCTCCCATTGACCCTCGATGGTGCGCCTGGAAGGTTGGGTGAAGGGCACGAGGTGAAATTCTCCTCCCTTGAGTCCGTACAAACGGGCCAGCGCCTTCTCGCCAAAAATGCCGCCGATCTCGGCGTGAATGATGGAACCTTCGCAAACATAAATGCGTCCGTCGGCATTGGCGGCCTTGATTTCCAGCACGGAGGACTTGCGCCCCAGGCATTCCAGTTGCAACAACTCCGTCAGCCCGACTTGCCGCACCATGCCCTTGAAACCCTCGTCTGGCGCTTCGGCCGTGGCCTCCAGCGCCGGGTAGATGCTGTCAAACCCGGCTGTCACATCGATTTTGTCAAGAACAAGGGAGGCGCCATGCTGCAAAGCGTAAGCACGGTTTTCCGCCGTGATGATCCCGCTCAGCAGCACCACCGGCAGCGCGGGACGGCTGCGTTTGAGCATCGTCAAGAATTGCAAACCGTCCATGACCGGCATGTTGATGTCCAGGACCACCAGGTCGATTTGGTTGGCCTTGAGGCAATTCAAGGCTTCGGAATAATTGCCGGCCGTATGCACGATCCACGATGGGTCGCGCTTTTTCACCAAGTGCTGCTTGAGCAGCTCGGTGAATTCGGCGCTGTCGTCCACCAGCAATACGCGATGGCTGGGGCGCGTGCGTGTTGGAGGTGAATCGGTCGCGCTCATTCGACTCCTAGATCAGCCAGCGCATGTGCCGCCGCGAGGCGCACGGCTTTGTCCACATCGGTAAGTGCGGTCATGAGAGGCGCGCGCGCACGGGCGTCGCCCAAGCGACCCAAAGATTCCGCGGCGGCCAGGCGCAAATCGCCGTCGGTCTCCTGCATCAAATCCAGAAACACCGTCAAGACCGCCTGCTGCCTTCGCCGCGCGGGCGTCGCCATGCCTGCGTCAGGCTGTTGCACCGTGGGCGCCTGGCGCTCGCCGAGTTGTTCGAGAACATAAGCCGCGGCGCGACGAACTGCCCAGTCTGCCGACCCGAGTGCAATGCGCAATTCCGGGGCCAGCTTCCGTGCCGCTTCCGATTCCGCCCATTTGGCGTCGATCTGCGTCAGGGCTCCCGCAGCCGTTTTACGCATTTCCGATTCGTCATCTTTAAGCGCCAGGACCAACGGCCCAATGGCGCGCGCGTCGCCGATGCGCCCCAACGAAGAGGCGGCAGCGCAGCGGACGTCCGTGCTTTGGTCTTTCAGCACCGCCACGAGGGCGTCCACTGTGATTGGGTCTTTTATTTTGGCTAGTGCGGTGGCGGCGGCGCAACGCACGTCCCACTTCTCGTCGCGGAGCATGTCGCGGAACACGCCCGCCTGGCTCTGGGCGTCGAACCTTGCCACCGCTTCAACAGCCGCCGTTCGAATTCGATTGTCAGCATGCTTGAGCATCCGCGCCAAGTCAGGGACCACGCCTGAGCCGCCGGTATTGGCCAGCGCCCCGATGGCCGCCAGACAGACCACGTGATCCGAGGAGCGCAACGCGCGCACGAGCGATTTCAATACGCGTTCATCTGGGATGGCTCCTAAAGCTTCGATGGCGGCCGCTTGCTGACTGTAGCCTCCCTCGTGCAAGACGCTTTCCAGCGGTTGGATGGCCGCGGCGCCCAGACTGGCCGCCCGCATCATCTGGCCGCGTGCAATGGCCTGCCAGACTTCGTCCTCGATGTCATGCGGGTGCCATCCCGATTGCTCCAGAAAGCGAGCCGCCCGGCCACGCACGCCGGCATCGGGGTCGCGGAGGGCGCAGGCCACGGCGCCCTGGAGGCGTTCGCTGCCGTCGTCCTTCAAATGGGTGATGGCGGCCTGGCGCACCTCCAGCGCGGGGTCATGAAAGGCGCGCAAAAGCATTTCCGTGGCGCGTGGGTGTTCCATGCCGCCGAGGGCCGCCACTGCCGCCGCCCGCACTTCAATATCCGTATCGTTGACGGCTTTGGCCAAGCCGACCAACACACGTGGGCTGTCGATTTCGGCGAGGCGCTTGACCGCCTGACGCCGTTTTTCCGGGTCGCCCGATTTGAGTTGCTGCAGAATGAGCCACAACATTCGGTCGCCTATATTAACCTAAATTTGCGCTCTCGTCACGCAAGAACATGCGGGCACCGGATGAGAGAAGCGAGTCAAGGGAATTCAACTCTCGCCTCAGTTGCCATTCAGGTATATCTGCTGACGATGGATGGACAGTTCCCGCGTGGCGGACCCCAGTAAAATTGTGGAGCAACAACAGTGGCCAGCGCTAGGGTATCAGCGGACGGAACGCGCGGACGCGGTAGTACTCATAACCGTTCGTGTTTCCTGTGTTGAAAGTGGCCCTGTCCGCCCCCAGGCCATAGTCGGCCACGTCTGCCCAGGCTGATGCATTGTCCAGCGTTGCCCGGTATTGCACCGCATAAGCGCGCGAGGGCTTGCTGGTCCATTGCAGCGACGTGTACCCCGGCGTGACGGTGCCAAAGCCGATGTCGGTGATCTCCAACACGTCGCTGGGATTATTCGGATCCGTGCCAGCCAAGTAATCTTCCAGGAGGGTCATCCCGCTGCGGTCGGGATCGGCGTTAGGATTGATGTTGGTGGTGCCGAAGTATTGCAAGGCCCAGGCATCGGGAATGCCGTCGCCGGTGGAATCCAATCCCGGCGCAATCGTGTCGGTCTGCACGTAGGCAAAGGCATTGCTCAAGGAAATCCATCCGCAATTGGCGCTCCAGACGTAGCCGCTCAATATGCCGGTTTGCAAATTCACTTCTGGCGCGCCGTTGGTTTCAAAATTCAGCCAGCCGATGTTCGCGCCCCAGGCGAAGCCGCGTAGATTGCCCAAGCCGTCCTGGTTCACGCCAAAATCATCGGCGGCAAGATTTTGGTAATGAATGCCGTTGGTCGGCGCGCCGCTGCCGAGGTTGATCCAGCCGACATTGGCGGAATAAATATAGCCGGAGCAGACGTATTCCCCGATGACCACCCCGTAGCTGGCGCCGTTGTCACCGGTGCCGTGCCAATCCATCCAGCCGAAATTCGCGCCATAAGAGTAATGGTTCGCCGGGTCAATGGTGGTGGGACCGCCTTGCTGAATGACGAGAAACATGGGTCCGTTCAACCCATTGGTGGAAAATAAGGTCACGTTGGCTTGCGGATCTATTTTCACGATTTTGTTGGCGGCGTATTCTGCCACGTAGAGATTGCCGGCGGAATCAAAGGCCACCCCTGTCGGCTGGGTGCCACTGCCCAGACTGGCAAAAAGAGTTTGGTTCGTTTGAGCGTCATATTTGACAATCGTGCCGTTGCCGTTTAACGCCACATAGAGATTACCGGAGTTGTCGAAGGCCAACCCGTACGGGGTGTGCCCCGGCGAGGCATAGGTGTTCAGGTTTCCGTTGCTGTCGCATATATCGATCACGCCGTTGTAACCATCTGTCACATATAGGTTACCGGCGGCGTCAAACGCCAGTCCGGTCAAACCGGAAGTGCGGGTGGCCGTCGCGAACACGCTGGCGTGTCCATTCGGATTGTACTCCTCAATGCCCGAATAATAATTGGCGACATAGAGATTTCCCGAACTGTCGAAGATCATGCCTTCGGGATAACTCACGGTCGCACTGACAAATCGCGAAGCGGTGGTCCCTGACGGATTGAATTCCTCGATCCAGGTATTGTCCTGGGTGCAACCAACATAGACATTGCCTGAACTGTCCAGGGCAATGCCAAAGGGGTTGGATAGGATTGGGTTGCTAAAGGAGCTGTTGGTGGCGAACACGCTGGCATTTCCATGCGCGTCAAACTTTCCAATCGTAAAGTATCGCTGGTTTATTTGCCCGTAATTGAGTTCATTCGCCACGTACATGGTAAAAGAATTCTGCGCCCCCAAGCGGGCGGGGGACATGATGACCAACGCCGCTGCCAGCGCGAGCGCGGTGGCGAGTATCGCGCCGGGTTTCTTGCTGATGCCCCGTTTCCATGCGGCGTTCATGAAAAAGCCGGGAGCAGGAAAGGGTTTCATAGCGGTTTTCGTTTTAACGATTCCTCATGGGTTGAGGCTAAAAATTGGCCCACGGACTGGTGGCGGTGGCCGGCTGTTGCAATGGCCCGAACGTCGTGCTGTTTGTCGGGTTATAATTGGCCGTGCCATTGCCACTGGAAGTATTGCGGATCACAACATCAACGTCAGGGCCGTATTCGGAGTTAATGCCATACTCGATATTGTTCAGTGCCTGGTTGTTCTCAATGCGGCTGCCGGTGCCCTGGCTTGCAATGCCATAATCATTGCCGCTGGCCATGTTGTCCATGACAAGCGCTTGGCCGTTGAAAACAATGCCGGCGAACCCATTACTATTGGCCGTGCAAGCCTTGATGATGCAACCCAAGCCGGTGAGAATCCCGGATTCGCCGTTGCCATTCGCAGTGCATTGCTGAATCTGGCCGTTGTTTCCAACCTGGAATCCACCAAAATTGTAATCCGCAATGCATTTGCTCACATTGCAATTGTCGGCCAGATAAACTCCTTCACCCTGATTGCTAATCACAATGCAACCGCTGATTACGCAGTCCGAGCCGCCGGATATGCCTTCGGCATTGGTGGAGACGAGGCAATCCGTGACTACGCAACCATTGCCGAGTTGAATGGCTTTGCCATTGTCTGCGCCACCGTCTGCGCCATTGTTCACCGCTGTGCAATTCTTGACGGTGCAGTGATCGCCAAGGTCAAAGCCATAATTGGTACACCCATAAACCCGGACGTGATCGAGTTCGCAGTAGCCGTTTAAAGCCGCCACGCCGGTATCCCAGTTGCGCAACGAGCCGTTGCGGATGACGGTATTCCGGACGACGAGGCTGCTCACGTCGATGGCGTCCGGATAGCCGCTATTGCCAATCATCTCGAAGCCGTTGAGATCCAGGGTGACGTCGTTCGTTTGAATGAAGATGCCGGATTGGTTGCTGACGCTGGTAATGTTTCCCGTCAAATAATAGGAACCGGGCTGCGTGATGGCATATTGAATGTTCAGAAAGCCCGGCGTGTGAACGGCATCCACCGGCGTGCGCGGTTCAATTTGGTCGAGCGATTTCATGGTCGAAGCCGGCGCGCCCGCCGGCGTCAGCGCGCCTTGAGCGTGCAAGGATGAGGGTTGAAGAACGAAGCTTGGAAGTAGCAGGACGGCCGCCATTTGCATGATACGGTTAGTTATCATAGATTTTGTCCAATGACTGGGTTAAACGACGAAAGCTAAACTAAGACCCTAAGCGTATCTTCAAAAAATGGAAGCCTTTTCCTGACATTTTTCAAAAGCATTTTCGAAGAACCTGGTTCAGACTGAAAAGGCGCTGCAATCCGGTTTACGGAGCAAGCCTTGGTTGCTACAGGCATCATTAGGAATTTGTGGCGGCAGGTTAGGCGTCTTTCCCAGGGAATAGCTTGGCGGCTCCCCGCGATTTGCCGCTTTTTCTTTGGACGGCGGCCCTGGGCGGATGCAATATATTGTAGCCGCAATATTGCATGGCCGAATACGATGACAAATTGTCCGTGGCGCTGCCCGACGCTCTCCGCCAGCAGTTCGCCCAGGTCGAACGCCGCCTCTGGCGCGTCGAATCGACCCTCGCCGTTTGTTGCGTGGCCGGCGGATTGATGGTCTCTTTTCTGGCGCTCTTTGTTTCGGATCGCCTCTGGGACACGCCGGGATGGTTGCGCTTGACTCTTTTTCTGTGTGGATTGGCCGCGGCTGTTTTGGCGGGCGTATTGTGGGCCCGGCGATGGGTTTGGCAGCGGCGCGATTTGCGGTCTCTGGCCAACTTGGTGCAAAAAAAATATCGCCGTCTCGGTGACCGTTTGCTGGGCATTGTTGAATTGGCCAACGAAGAGCGGCACAACGCCAATTTTTCCCCCGCGCTCTATCACGCGGCCATTCGCCAGGTGGCCGATGAGGCCAGCGGGTACGATTTCGGGCAAAGCGTCAGTACGCGGTCGTCGCGGAAAATGGCGTTGCTGGCGGCGGGTCTGGCGGGTTGTTTGGCGTTGATTTTCGTGGTGTTGCCGAGGCCCGGCTGGAATGCGTTTGTGCGCTGGGCCTTGCCGACGGCGAACGTTGCGCGCTATACGCTGGTCACTTTGGAGGGGTTGCCCGCGGAATTGATCGTTCCCCACGGCGAAACGTTCAGCGTTGCCGCCACCGTGCATTATCGTTCCTTTTGGAAACCGCAGCGCGCACTGGCGCTGTGGCCGCGCCAGCCTGATGTCGAGAGTGGCGTCCAGGACGGGCAAGTCCGCCTGCAAGTTCCCGGCAAAGTTGAAAACGGTGTTTTGGAAGTTCGCGTGGGCGATGCCCGGGCTGGGGTGAGAATTCAACCCACTTATCGGCCGGCTCTGCAGGAATTGGCGGCGCACATCCAGTTGCCCAACTATTTGCATTATCCCGATCAAGACCAGATTTTGCAAAACGCTTCACTGCTGACGGTGGAAGGCAGCAAGGTTGCCTTCCGAGGCAAAATCAGCCGCAGCTTGTCCGAGGCGTTGATGCAAAGCGGCGAAAAAGACCCCGCGCAGCTAAAAGTCGAGGGCGACAGTTTCACCACGAGCCAGACGCAGCCGGACGCATTGGCGGAATATACGTTCAATTGGCGCGACAATCTTGGGTTGACTAATTCCGCTCCGTTGCGCCTTTCCGTGCAGATGCAGCCGGATGCGCCGCCGGTGCCGGAGATCGTGGATATGCCGGGCGAAATCGCCGTGCTGAATTCGGATGTGCTGAATATCCACGTGCGGGCACTGGACGATTTCGGCGTGCGTGATTTGGGTTTGGCCTGGGAAATGACGGCGGATTCTCCCGCTACGGCCGTGACGACTACGGAGGTCAAAACACAGCCCTCCTCGACGCATGTCAAAGAGGCGGAGAAGGTTTTTATGTGGAGTCCGGCGGTATTTCGCATTCCGGCCGATTCGACCGTCGAGTTGCAAGGGTTCGCGCGTGACTATTTTCCCGATCGCGAGCGCAGCCGCACGGCGGTGTATCGCATTCGAGTCTTGAGTCCCGAGGAACATGCTGAACTGGTTCGCCAGCAGTTGGAAGGGGTCCTGGCCCAAGTGGAGGAAGTGACGCGTCTCCAGGAAAAGATTGTGGCCGGACTGGGCGAGGTCAAGAACGCGGATAAAATGGCCGCAGCGGATAAAGCGGCGCGCGTTGGCCAAAGCAAGGATGACCAAATGCAAAATGCGGCCAACCTGAAAGAGCTGTCCGCGACGGGAGAAAACGCAGTGAACGAAGCCATGAAGAATCCGCTCTTCAACGAAGACACCATTCGTCAATGGAGCCAGTCGATGCAGCAAATGAGCCAGATGTCGCAGAAGCAAATGCCCTCCGCCGCCAGCTCCATGGAATCGGCGCAGCAAAACTCAAGCGAACAACCGCAGAAGCTGGCCGACGCTCTGCAACAGGCCGAAGACATTCTCAAAGAATTGGCCAAGATGCAGAGCAAAGCCAACCAGCACTTGGATAATCTCCAGGCGCTCACCCTGGCGCAACGGTTGCGCAAAGTCGGCGGCGAGGAAAAGGAGATCGCCGGCCAGCTTTTTGATTCCGCCTCCAACACCATCGGCATGCTGCCGCGCGATCTGCCCGATAAACTCAAATCGTTCGAAGGCGAATTGGTGCGCGGCCAGTCCACCGCCCAACAGCAGACCAGCGCTTTGCAGAGCGAAATCAGCCGCTTTTTCGAGCGCACGCAAAAGCCCGACTACGGCGTGGTCAACAAGGAAATGAAGGACGCTCACACCTCGGATGAATTGGAACGGCTGGGGGGACTGATCGAGAACAACATCGGCCTCGAGGCTTCTGATAATCTGGGCCAATGGTCCGAGCGTTTCCAAAAGTGGGCCGAAAAGTTGGAGCCGAAAAGCTCCGGCGCAAGCTCGAGTTCGGGCTCCGGCAACCAGAAAGACGACTTGACCGAGCAATTGATCGCCTTGCTGCGCTTGCGCGAGAACGAAGTCAATTTGCGCGACCAAACCACTCTGCTTGACCAGAACAAAGGCGCGCAGGAAAGTTATCACCAGCGCGCCGCCACATTGGCCGCCAGCCAGGAAAAACTGGCCGGTAGCCTCGACGGCATTCACGCGAAAACGGCTGTGCCTCAACTCGATTCCGCCTTCACCGACACCTCGGGCGCGATGAAAGACGTTCTCACTTTGCTGAAACAGCCGCAGACAGGCCAGCCCGCCGACGGAGCGGAGGTCAAGACCATTGATTCGCTCTCCGATTTGATCAATTTGATCAACGAGCAGGCCCAGCGCCCAAGCTCGCAAAGCTCGCCCAGTCAGGACGCCAAGTCCGATGAGGAGATGCAGTTTCTAATGCAAATGGCGCGCAATGCGGCCAATGCCAAGGCCTTCGCCGTCCAGCCCAACCGCGGGTTGAGCAGTCCGGGCGGCTCGACCAGCCGCGCCGGCGGCCAAGCCCTGGGCAACGCGACAGGCAAAGGCGCCGGCGGCCGCTCGGTCAACCAGGCGGCCGGGGTGATCCAAAATGCGCCGGTCGAATTTCGGGATGCGTTGGAGAATTATTATCATGGCCTTGAAAAAACGAAGCAGTAAGGCGCAATTCTTATATATGACTGTCGCGCTGTGCGCGGTCGCGGCGCGCGGCCAGCAATTATACACCGGCTCGGCTGGCATCGTGGCCTCGGAGGTCGATAAGATGTATGTCCACGGGTTGCAATTCCTGGTCCGCACGCAAGCGCCGGAGGGGAATTGGCCGGATGCGCCATTCGGGGGCGAGCCGGCGGTGACCTCGCTGGCGGTCATCAGCCTGCTGGCGCACGGGGACGATCCGAATTTCGGGCCCTACAGCACGACCATCCACAAGGCGCTGGACTACGTTTTAAAGCACAGTGATCCCTCCACCGGTTACATCGGCCCGACGATGTATAACCACGGGTTTTCGACTCTGGCGCTGGCCGAATCGTACGGGGCGGTGGACGATCCGCGCCTGGGGCCGGCCTTGCAAAAGGCGGTGCGGCTGATCGTTGGCGCGCAAGAGGAGAATAACCTGCACGCCTGGCGTTACTCGCCTGAATCCAAAGACGCGGACACCACTGTCAGTGGGGCGCAAATGGTGGCGTTGTTCGCCGCGCGCAATGCCGGCATCGCTGTGCCCGAAGATGTAATTCAGAACGGCCTCAAGTTCTTTCTCTCCTGTCAGACGCCCGATGGCGGCATTGGCTACATTTCCCCCATCGCGCCCAACGCCACGCGAACCGCCATCGGGTGCGTGGTGCTCTCGCTGGCCAAGGAGAAAAATTCGCCCGCCTTCAAATCCGCCTTCAACTATTTGAGAACCAGCCGGCCCGACGCGCAATATCCGCAGTACTTTCTTTACTACGTTTCACAGGCTTATTTCCACGGCTCGCCCGAACTTTGGCAAAATTGGAACCGGGAGAACATCGCATCATTGCGCGCCAGCCAGGGGCCGGAAGGCAATTGGGACGGACAACTCGGCGCGACCTTTGCCACCGCCGGTTCGCTCTTGTCGCTTGCGCTCAATTACCGCTACTTGCCGATCTATGAAAGGTGATGTCGCGTTGGCCTGCCTGCTGTTGTGCTGGCTGCCTCTGGGCGCGGCCGGCCAGAACGTTCCGGGCCTGCGTGGGCAGATCCAGCTCCAGCAATTCCAGCCCGGCCAGACATTTCTGCAGTTCGGAACCCAGCCAGGCAAACCGGAAGTGATGCCCGAGCAAAGCAGTGATTTGCTCGCATTTGTGGACGGCTCCGCCTTGCACGGGCAATTGGCTGGTATGGACTTGGAACACGGCGTGACTTGGGCGCAACCGGAGGCCACGCATCCCATCCACTTCCGCCCGGCCCACCTCGATTTCATCCGGTTCGCCCACGCCCGGTCCGTGAGCCTGACGCCGACTTGCCACCTCTGGTTCGCCAATGGAGACGATTTGTATGGTTCGATCACGTCGCTGGATAACGAGCGGCTGGGCGTGGACACCTGGTTCAGCGGTGCGATGGTCATTCCGCGCGCGGCGGTGCGCGCGATCACGTTGCTCTCGGCCAACTACTCCGTCGTTTACGAAGGGCCCTACGACCCCGGCGGCTGGGTTGTTGTCAACAATTCCCCCAAGAGCTGGATCTTTCGCGACGGGGCCTTCATCGGCACGGGCCCCGGCACGCTGGGACGGGAATTGAACCTGACCAATTCCACCACTGTTGAATTTGATCTGGCTTGGGCCGGAGCCTTCGCGCTCGAGGCCGGCATCTATTGCGACGCCATGGGCCGGCAGGAATTCAACGGCGGCTCGTGTGTGGTGAATTTGACACCCCGGCAAATCTCGATCAACCAGGTGCCGAACATGCGCGGCGGCATGGCTTTCAATCTGGCCAACGTGGCCGTGCCCGGCGACGAAGGGCAAAGCCGGATGCATGTGGCCATCGAATGCGACAAGGAGCAAGGGGCGGTCTCGGTGTTCATCAATCACATCCTGGCCAAAACCTGGAAGGATTTCAATTTTGGCGGCGGCGGCACGGGCGTCGTGTTTTCGCAGCGCTATATGCTCTCCAGTGCCACCCTCAAGTTGACGCATCTCAAAGTCAGCCAATGGCAAGGGCGCAGCGAGCCGGAGACCGCCGCCGTGGCCACCAACACGGACGCCATTCATTTCATCAATCACGACCGGGCCACCGGGAAAATCGAATCCATTCAGAACGGCAAAGCCCGGCTGGTGTTGGGAACGACGGTGTTGGATATTCCGCTGGAACGGGTGACGCAAATGGAGTTTGCCACCACCCAAGCCGCCACCGAGCCGGCCAGTCCGTGGCTGGTGCGCGCTCATTTTCCCGGCGGCGGCAGCCTTTCCTTTCAACTGGAGAAATGGGATGACAAGGGGGTTTCAGGCCGGAGCGCGATTTTTGGTTCCCTCGCTTTCCAGCCTGGCGCCATCCGCGAAATGGAGTTCAACCTCAACCACTCGAAGGAGCAAGAGGTGGCCGTCGAGAACAAGGAGTTTGAGGAATTGGATGAATGACTGGGTGCATCTCACTTTTTGGGCGACTTTGTCTTTCTCCCTCTCCTCCGCATACTTGTGGAGGAGAGGGTTGGGGAGAGGAGGTTTCCTCATTCCGTGCCCCTCTCCCCGCTCAGCGGGGCGAGGGGAAGTTGTCCAATGATTTCAAAATAATTTGCCAAAAAGTGAAATGTGCCCTGAATAATACGTTCCGCTTGATCCTGGCGGGCCTGCTGGCCATCGGCGGCTCCGTCGCACCCGCTCTCGCGGAGACGGCGACCACTAACGCGGAGACGGATCGCCTCTCCTTCCGCGATGGCGACGTGCTTTACGGCAAATTGCTCGAGATCCAGCCCGGAAAGTTCCTGCGCTGGCAGCATCCTGATTCGTCGGAGCCAATCGATTTCAAACCGGAGAGCGTTGCGCAAATCGGATTCGCCCCGCGCCCGCCATCCACCGGTCGCACTGATTATTCCTGCAAATTGTGGCTGGCCAACGGCGACGCGCTGGCTGGAAATCTCATTGGCTGTGACCGCGACGCGCTGACCCTGGACACGTGGTATGCCGGCAAATTGAAGATTCCCCGGCGGGCGCTGCAAACGCTGGCCTTCAATCCCCGCACCAACCAGGTCCTCTTCGACGGTCTGACGGGATTGGACGGTTGGACGCAGGGCGACGCGGCCAAGGGCGCCATCGTCGAGTCCGGCCAATGGACCTACCGCGACGGTGCTTTTTACGCCGACAAAGCCGCCTCCATCGCCCGCGATTTGAAACTGCCGGATCGCTCGCAAATTCAATTTGACATGGCCTGGCGAGGCCCGCTCTACCTGGCCATCGCCCTCTACACCGATTCGCTCCAGCCTATTCTTCTTACTGACAAGGAAAACGGGCCCGATTTCGGCGCCTTTTACAGCTTGCGCTTTTTCAACACGATCTACGTCACGTTGACACCGATTCGGAAGAAAGACCCGCTGAAGCCAATGGGCGACCCGCTCATTATCCCGTCCCTCACGCAGAAAGACCGCGTGCATGTCGATCTGCGCATGAGCAAGGCCGATCGTCGGGTGGCGCTTTTTATCGACGGCATGTTAATCAAGGATTGGATTGATCCGAGCGGCTTTGCCGGGGATGGGGGCGGCGTTCGCCTTGTCAACAATCAACAGAGTGTGGTCAAAATCAGCAATTTCCGCGTCTCGCGATGGAACGGCGTGCTGGACGATTCCGCCAGCGAAGCTCCGGACCCTTCGCACGACGTGGTCCTGCTCGAGTCAGGCGCCAAAACCACTGGAGCGGTGGTTTCCATTGCTGACGGCCAGATTTCGCTGCTCACCGCCGCCGGCGCCGCCACGATCCCGATCGCCGGCACCAGCGCCATTGAGTTTGCCCGTTTCCAGGGCCAGTCGCCGCCGCCTGCCGCCGCCAATGCTCATGCGACTTTCCGCCAGGGCGGCGCCGTTACGTTTGAACTGTCGGCCTGGCGGCCGGACGGCATTGCGGGCATCAGCCCGGACTTTGGCAAGGTGACGTTTGATCCCGCCGCCTTTGTGCGTCTCCAATTCCTCTCCGCCGACCCAAAGCCGCCGGAGGAACCGAAAAACTAGATCAGCGGCCCAGCAAATGTTCCAGCACTAATTGATCCAGCGCTTGATAGTCGCGGTCGGCGATCAGCGCTTGGGCGCGGGCCTCATCATACGTGCGAGATTTTTCGACCAGGCGCAGGAACGTGCGGCGGCTGTTGTCTAAATGGGCCAGCCAATGTTCTGTCTTGGTCGGGCGGAAAGGATGCACGTCGAAGCAGACGAACTCGCCTTTGCTTCCGTAACGATTTCGTTCCAGCGCGCGCACTTGGTTGAAGGCTACGCGCAGGTTGGCGCTTCCGAACGGTTTGTCCTGGTCGAACTTTAACCCGTTTTGATCGTTCAAATGCAGCGACCAGAGCTTGCCGAAGCTCATCGCGAAATCGATTTCGTCCGCCGGCTCCAACCCGGCCAGGATGGCGTGCGCGCTTTCGATCAGGCAGCCGACGCGTTTGGCGTCGCGAGTCAATTGCGCCACGGCCAGCGCGTGGCCGATGGTGGGAAGGTACGCGTGGTCCATCGGTTCGTTGGGCTTGGGCTCGATGGCGAGGCGGACCTTTTTGTCAGCGGCCAACATCTTGTCGAACGCCGTTACGAGCAACTCGATGCTGCGCCGTCCGCTCTTGGATTCGCGAATGTAAGTGCCCTCGCGCGCCAGCCAGAGAACGATCAGATCGGTGCCGAGGATTTTGGCGATCTCGATGGTGCGCAGAGAACGGTCGATGGCGTATTGGCGGTGGGCGGGGTTGTTGCTGGTATAGGCGCCGTCGATGGTGTTGGGCGAAAACCAGAGGCGGGGCGCCACCATTTCCGCCGTCAAACCGGAGTCGGACAACTTCTTCTTTACTTCCTTGGCTTCGCGGCGGATTTGCGCCGGCGACTTGGTGTCGATGTCGGGCACGACGTCGTCATCGTGAAACATCATGGCGTCGAAGCCGAGTTTCTTGAGGGCCGCGACTTTCCAGTCGAAGGTTTGTGGTGGGCGGGTGGTCGGTCCGTACGGGTCCGAGCCTTCGCTGATGTTCCAAGGTCCGAAACAAAATTTATACGTTTGTGCCATAGCTATTTCTCACGCTAGCAGGCTCCGTGGAAATGGAAACAGGAAATTGTAGCGAGGTCATTCTTAAATCCGCATTGCTTTTGCAGCGTGAATCTTTCAGAAGTTGCAATTTGCGAAAAACTCAAGAATTGCGTTCCTGTCGCGAACCAATTACCGTTGGCTGATGGACACCTTTCGCGGTATGTTAAGACGGTTAGCGGCATTCTGGAAGCGGAGGCCACACTATGAGCGATCAAATCGAAATTAGAATCGACGGGAAAAAGCTAACGCCCGAAAAGTTTCTCGATGGCGTGAAGGAATTCCTCGCCCTCACGCAAGGCGTTGCCAAAAACGTGACGAGCACGCCCATCAGTTGGCTGGTGGAAGTCGATAAGGGCAGCGCTATTGTGCGGATGCGGGCTGCGAATCCGAGTCGTGAATCCGAAAAATCCATTGATGCTGTCTGCCAAGGCATCAGGTCTTTGCGAAACGGAAGCAAGGCGATGCCTAACGGTTTCACGAGGAAAGAGGTTTCTTCCGCAAAAATCTTGGCAGAGTTGGTTGACGGTGAAGAAGTGCAGTCGATTTCAATCCGCAATGGCGGCAGCCCAGAGGATTTGCCGAAATCTGTTGTCCAAATCGCCGACACGATCCTTGCTGGGCAAAGTCATATTGCTTTTGGTTCGCTCGAGGGGGACATCGTATCCCTCACGGCAAGGCACGGTTTCTGTTGCATTATTTACGACCCAATTCAACGGCGCGAAATCACGTGTTATTTGCCGAAAGAGGATGTACAAAAGGAAGCGGTCAAAGGTTACACAAAAAGAGTGCTAGCAGGTGGCCTAATCCACTACGCGAAAGAAGGATACGCGGTTAGTATTACTGTTGACACCATACGTATTTTCCCTCCAGACTCAGAGTTGCCGGCCATTGAAGACGTGCAACGGATTTACAAACTTTACCGTTAAATGCCAATCAAAACGGTTTATTGGGACGCGAACATTTTCCATGCCTTGTTCGGAAAAGAGCCTGGGCGCTTCGAGGTTTGTGAACGCATTGAAAAGGCCGCTGCTCAAGGGAAAGTCGATATTTATACGTCAACCGTGACTTTCGTTGAATGCGTCTGGCTGAAATCCATCGTCGATTCGACTGGGAAATTGAATAAGCTTTCGCCAGACCACGAAGCGGTCATACAGAAGTACTTCATGCGGTCCTATATCAAACCCATAAACTGCGACCGGCAAATAGCGGAGAGCGCTCGCGCATTGCTGTGGAAATACGCATTGAAGCCAAAAGACGCCCTTCACGTCGCGAGCGCCATTTCTCAACAGGTGGAGGTTATGCATTCGTACGATGACCACGACCTCGTGAAGTTGAGCGGGAAAATCGGAAATCCTCCATTAACAATTTGCAACCCCGGAGTGGGAGACGGCTTCGACCTGCCGATGATTTGAATTTCAAATTATGCTTCTCCCCATGCGGGCTCGAAGTACGGCGAACTCGAAATTGCTCGATAACTTTGCCGTGGACGCAAGCGGGTCGCTCACAAAATATTAGCCGCCAGCTCCGCCAGTTCCGATCGTTCGCCTTTTTGCAATTCAATGTGCGCGGCGATGGCTTGATCGCGGAATTTGCTGATGATGTAGTTGAAGCCGTTGGAGGACGAATCCACATACGGGTTATCGATTTGATATGGATCGCCCGTGAAGATGATCTTGGTGCCTTGGCCGACGCGCGTGATAATAGTCTTGACCTCCAGCGGCGTCAGATTCTGCGCCTCGTCGATGACCATAAATTGATGGGCGATGCTGCGCCCGCGAATATAGCTCAAGGCCTCGACGACGATGGTGCCCGAGCGCATCAAATCGGTGCTGCGACGATGGTCGGAGCCCATGTTCAGATCGCTCAACAACTCCAGCGCGTCGTGAATCGGCTGCATCCACGGGTTCAACTTCTCCTCCAGCGATCCGGGCAAGAAGCCCAGTTCCCGTCCCATCGAAACCGTGGGCCGTGCCACGACCAGACGGCGGAACTCGCGGTCGAGCACGGTGCGTTTCAATCCGGCGGCCATAGCCATCAAGGTTTTGCCGGTGCCGGCTTTGCCCATCAGCGTCACCAGTTTGATCCGGTCATCCAGCAAGGCATCGAAGGCAAAATGTTGCTCGCGGTTGCGCGGCTTAATGCCCCACACGCCTTCGCGGCAATCCAGAATCGGCACCAGCTTCGTGCCGGTGGGATCGACTTTGGTCAGAGCCGTCCGTTTCGGGTTGGTCTCCTCCATCAACGTGCAAAACTCGTTCGGGAAATACGTGCCGTGGCCGTTCAAATCCAATTCGCCCTCGAGGCGGAAGCGGGACATCTTCTCAGCCGAGACAGTCATTTCAATCATCCCGGTGTAAAGTTGAGTCAACAATACCCGGTCCGTCTCGTAATCCTCCGCCGCCAATCCGAGCGTGTCGGCCTTGATGCGCAGGTTGATGTCCTTAGTCACGAGGATGGCGGGCACTTTGGGTTCGGCTTTATGCACCGCGAGCGCCAGGCCCACGATGCGGCTGTCCACCGTGTTATTGCCGAAGGGCGAGCCGTTGTTGCCGTTGGCCTCATGGAAAATAATGCGCAAGGTGCCGCCGTTCTCCAGCTTGACGCCCTTGTTCAGGTGGCCCTTGGCGCGCAAGGAATCCAGCGCGCGCGAGACGGTGCGCGCATTTTGGCCCAGCTCGGTGGATTCGCGTTTGAAGCGGTCGATCTCCTCGATCACTTCGATGGGGATCAGGACACTGTTGCCTTTGAAGGCCAGGAGTGAATTGGGATCGTGCAGGAGGACATTGGTGTCAAGAATGTAGTTTTTCACTAGAAACTTTGGCTTTCTTTAAATGCGACATGCGCCGGTGCCATTCCTGCAAGCAAGTGTGGACGGCCGGCATTTGGTAGTGACCCGATTGGAGGAAGCAAGCGAGCATCCCCCACAGGTCGAAATCGATGAAATGCGGCTCGTCGCGCAACAAGAACGGGCGTTCGGCCAGCATGCACTCGAAAGGCGTGAGCTTCTCGGTCAGAAACTTCAGCCACTGAGCCCGGTCCGCGCCCCATTGGTCGAGGCAGCCGCGTCCAAATTTCCGTTCCTTGTGCCGCAGGTAAACGAGTTGATCCGCCTTGGGCACGAACTCTTGCCAGTAACTGTCGTTGAGCCGGAAGCAGGCCCCTTCGATTTGGTCCTCAATGAACCGCCACAAAACCCGATCCACGCCGCGGAATTGCTTGGGGAAAAGGTCCAGTTGCAGTTGGCCATCCAGATATTTGGCGATGACTTGCGAATCGTCATCCGTTTCAAAAACGACCGTGCGGCCATCGCGCAGGATGGGCACGCCATAGTAGCGCTGCCGGGTCAGGCGCCAGACCAGCCTGCGGTCTTGGGCAGGGATATTGGTGATTTTGAAACGGAGGCCTGAATAATCAAGGATTCGCCGCTGCACCAGGCAGAAAGGGCTCCAAGGAAACTGGATCAGTTCAATCATCGTTCTGGCTGAACACCAGCCTAATCGTAAGACTCGGTTTCTAAACTGGCAAGGGCAATATTTTTCACAGGAGTTATTCCCAATGGCAGCGCCAGCCGCGCGCGCTGACACTGAAAGTCTGCCCATTGAGCGCCACCTCCACGGGGTCATCGTTGAAATTCTCCACCACCCATCCGCCTTGCGTGAACAGATACAGCGCCACCTTGTTCGGCGCCAGGAAGGTCGTATGCAGCGCGTTGAGGAAGGGCGCGCGTAGCGCGTTCAACCGCTCCGGCGACAGCCAGAGCAGGGCCTCTGGTTGCGAGCGCACGGACAGCACTTGAACGTTGGTGGCCATGAGGTTGACCCGCCCCACCAATCGTCGCGCCAAGCTATCTGTCAATAATAACGGTCGCCGGGTGGCGATGAATTGCGCCAGTTCGTCGGCCAAGTGGGGATCGGCCAGGGCGGCGGCAGACAGAACTGCGGCTGGGGCGTTGGTCGGAAATTCATGGCACGGCGCCAGCGGCAACCCCAACATGCCGATAAAATCGAACACACCCCGATCCCCCTGCGGATTGCTGTTGGGCGGTTTGTAAGCGGCTATGCCCAGCGCCTCGCGACGGCGGACTTCGCGAGCGACGGCCAGCAATTCGGCCATGTTGGCGCGCAAGGCGGCGATATCCGCCGGGCCGGTGTCGCGATGCAAGCCGCCGAAGCAGAACAACATCGATTCGCGCGCGCCCGCCAGCACGGTTTGCCGGGCTTGCTCGATGTAGGTGGCCTCGGTCGTGCCGAGCCAGTCGTACCAGCCGCCGCCGCACTTTTCGCCGCCGATCCCGCCCAGCCAGCGCATGATGAAATACCCTTCGTACTGCGCCACGCCGCCCCAATGCGAGTCGTTGAAGTCGCGGATTTCCGTGCCCACCCAGATGCGGTCGAACGCGGCGGTTTCCCGCGCCACATCGTAGCCGCGATCCTGGAACCCCTCATACCACTGCGGATACTTGATGATCACTTTGACCTTGGGGTTCACGCGTTTGGCGGCGGCCATCACACGGTCTTCGGAGAGCCGCAGCATTAGCTCGCAACGATTTTCCGGCCAAGTGTCGCCGTTGACGGGATAGGTTTTTGCGCCAATCGTGACCAGGCGCGTCTGACGTGAGGCGTCGCAATTGGTGCAGGTGCAATCGCTGAACCAGAAATCGTCAATCATAATCTCGTCGAACAGGCTGGCCGCGTACTCGAAGAGGGCCTGAAGATGCTCCTGCGTGCCGGTGTCGTTGTAGCAGGAGATGTGGCTCGACCAATGATCGGAGGGCTTGCCCAGGCGGGTCGTGGTCACGCAGCCTGACACCTGGAATCCCGCCTCGCGAAAACGGTCGCGCGCCTGGATCAACGTCTGGCGCTCGGCCTGGTAGCCGTCACGGTATTCCTCCAGGTAAACCTTGGTTATGCCCGACTCTTTGCACCAGCGAATGGACTCGGCGATATCGGCGTCTGACGACAAATAACTGTAAACGCACTGCGCGGTGAATAGCGTGGAGAAGCGATGGATGTCAGCAGACTCCTGGGCGGCGGTCCACAACGCCGGCGTCGGCTCAGGCGCGGCACCAGCTTGCAAGCGGCCCAGAACGATCAGCAAGGCTATGACCAACAGTCGATTCATATTGCGTCTCTCAGTGTAAGGGCGGCTACGGAAATTCGCAGCATAATCCACCAGGATTCCTGCGCAACCGGCGCGTGGTGACTCCGTGCGGGATTTAGCCGCCGAGGTGAGGAGGCGGGTCTTTGCCGCGCACCGCTAACCGCTTCCTCACGTCGGCGGCTACGCATCCGCTTGACCCTGCTCCGGCGTGATCTCTTGCAAATTGCCGAGTCAGTGCTCTTGCCACGGCATTCCTCCGGGTAAGGCTTTTGAAAGAATGAGATACCTCCGAATCCGTCCACTTTGCCTTGTTACCATGCGGAATTTATTGTTGCACTAGGCGAAAGTAAAGCTGATTCCAGTTGGCGATGCGCTGATAGTTCGTGTTGGTGTAGCTCGTATTGGTGGCAGTAAAAGCCGCACCAAAATTTGTCCAGGTGGCTAGGTCTGGGGACGCTTGTGCCTGATAATTTGAGCCGACCAGGAGATTTGTGAAATCGACAGTGAACGCTTTTACAAAATTCACTTGGGGAGTGGTATAGTTTACATCAAGCTGAAAAGCCGTATTGGTATCTCCGTCTTGTCGAAATTGCGCCCAAATGTCACTTCCAGTCGTTTGCAACTGTATTTGAATCCAGATTTGTG
>DASYNM010000401.1:0-1700 GCA_036008545.1 Verrucomicrobiia bacterium | reverse complement strand
GCGCAACTTTACTGGAGCAGCCCGTCCACCGCGAATGCCATTATCCCGCAAACTCAGCTTTATCCCTACACCAATCCGCCTCCCGCTGTCGTATTGACTGCTCCCGGCAATGGCTCGTCCTACACAGCCTCCGCCTCCGTTTCGATAAGCGCTGATGCCGATGCCCCTTACAATCCATTGAGCTACGTGAGCTTTTACACTAACGGCGATTTGCTCGGGACAATAAGCAATGCTCCTTATGCCTTGACCGCCACCGGCCTCGGTGCCGGCAGCTACGCCTTGACGGCGGTGGCTGTGGACGGCAGCGGCTTGGCTGCTACCTCTGCTGTGGTCAGCATCACCGTCAGCGCCCCGACCGGCCAGCCTTATGGCTTGACCAATTATCCAACCGCTCCGCCTTTCTACAACATGCCGTCGGTCTATACCGGCCTATTGCCGACGAACTTGTCGCAAACGGGCGTTTTCTCCGACACACCCAGCATGACGCCGGTGGCGAGCTTGATTCCGTACGCGCCCAACGTGCAGTTGTTTTCCGACAACGCGCAAAAGGTGCGTTACTTTTCCATCCCCAACACCGGCGGCCCCTACACGCCGGATGAACAAATCTCTTACGCACCGACCTACACCTGGTCGTTCCCGGCCGGCACGGTCTTCGTCAAGACTTTCGAATTGGAAACCAATGTGAATTATCCCACCAACCTCCTGCGGTTGGAGACTCGCCTGCTGGTGCGGGACACCAATGGCGGGGTTTATGGCGTGACCTACAAATGGCGCCCCGACTATAGCGACGCCGATTTGTTGAGCAACAATGTGACCGAACCGATCCTCATCCAAACCGCGGACGGCTTTTACACCAACCTTTGGTATTATCCCAGCCCCAGCGATTGTTTGCAGTGCCACACAGCGCCGGCCAATTACGTGTTAGGCGTAAACGCCCGGCAGTTGAACGGCAACTTCAACTATCCCAACGGCGTGACCGACAACCAACTGCGTGCGCTGAACCGGACGGGCCTGCTTTATCCGGCTATCAACGAAGCGGACATCACGAACATCGAGCAACTCTCCGCGCTCACCAACACGGCCGCTTCGTATCAACAGCGCGCCCGCTCCTATTTGGACGCCAATTGCGCCCAGTGCCATCAACCTGGCGGCACTGGCATCACCTTCGACGCCCGCTACGATACGCCTTTGACCAATCAGAACCTGGTCAATTACCCGGCCGCGTTTTCGCTGGGCTACGACAACGCCAAGATCATCTCGCCCAACGATGTCTGGCGGTCGATGATTTATGATCGGATGAATGTCGTGAACCCGACCATTCAAATGCCGCCGTTGGCGCGCAATCTTGTTGACACCAATGCGGTCGAGGTCATGGCCGAGTGGATCGACAGCCTGGGTGGGACACCGACGTTGGCCCCGCCAATTCTCATTCCTACATCAGGCGTCTTCACTAACTTCGTCACGCTGACGATGGAATCACCGGACACCAACGCCACGCTTTACTACACGCTGGACGGATCGCTGCCGACGACCAATTCAACGCTCTACGCCGGGCCCTTCAATCTGACCGCGAGCGCGACAGTGACGGCCAATGCGTTTGAGACCGGCTACGTGAACAGTGTTCAGGTTTCGGGATTGTTCACCGTTGTGCCGCCTCTCTACAGTTTGTTCGATCCGAGCTACCAGGCCAATGGCACGTT
>DASYNM010000400.1:0-3896 GCA_036008545.1 Verrucomicrobiia bacterium | reverse complement strand
GAAGAGGCCATCGCCGAAGAACTCCGCCCCTTTTGGGAAAGTGCGCAACGGGTGCGGCAACTGGTTTCACATGGCTGGCTGATCAATCAAGTAAACGTTACCGTAACGGAGAATAGTGCAATTACGTGCTAAAAATGGTATGAAGCACACGAAGCTTCGTCAAATTCGTGCTCTTCGTAGTGCGAGCAAAGTGCCTCAAATCAACGAGGGCCACCCGGCCGAGAACCCGTGATTTAGCTCACGAAAGGAATCACGGATTTCGCGTTTCAAAGCGTGGCGGCGCCGCGGCGGCGGTGGGTCGCAGCAGACTGCGCGGGCGCCCTTATTGCCGATTGTTTGACAGCGCCGCGCGCGCCTTGCAGGCCGTTTTGCAACGCAATACCTTTCGCGCTGCCCAAACCAGTGCAGGCGTTCCAACCGCTGGTCACCGGATAGCCAGTGACGCCTTGGAAAGAATTGTTGGCCGGTCCGGGTGGGCTGACGATGCCACGGAACGCGCTTGCCGCCAGGCTGTAGAGCGTTGGATTGATGAAGCCGACTGAGGCACCCAGATTGGAGTTGATGCGGGCCAACAGTCCCGCGTAGAGCGGCGCGACGGCACTGGTGCCGCCAATGGTCTCGGATTGGCCGTTGACGAATTGCGGATAGCCGCTGTAGGGGCTGGCGTTGCCCGCGATGTCCGGGACACCGCGACCGGGCTGCTTCGTACCATTGCGTTTGGGCACTCCGGCTGCGCTCTGATAGGTCGGGACGGGGAACCGCGCGCTGACTCCGCCGCCGGAGGCGCCGCCTTGCGCGCCGTCGTTCCAGGCGTATTCGTCAAAGTTCGTTCCCTGGATGTCGCCTATGGCGGTGCCGCCGCAGGAGATGACCCACGGTTCGGTTGACGGATAGCTGGTCTGCGCTTGAGTTTTGCTGGCCACGAAAGCGCCGCTGTCGCCCGAGGAAACGAGCACGGTGATATTCAGATTGGCCGCGTCCTGGAAAAGCTGATCCAATTGCGTGTATTCCTGGTCGGAGAAACTTTGCGCTGACGCGTCGTCCGGCCCCCAGCCGTAACTGATCGACAGGATGGTCGGCTGCGGATCGCTCGCGCCCGGATGGACCATGCGTTGAATGGCGTGCAGGATATTCTGCGGGGTTCCGCCCGTAAAATAAACCGCCAGCTTCGCCGCCGGAGCAATCGCGCTGGCGACGGTGATATCCAGTCCCGTTTCGCCATCCGACACTCCGGAATTGGCGACCCCGTCAATAGAGACATCGATTGGCGCCGGAGTTTGCAAGCCGCCGCCAAAGGCCTGCATGGTGCGGACGAGGTCTTCCGGGGCATATCCCGGCGCACCGTCCCCGGTCGTCATTTCATAGATGCCGATGGTCTGGCCCGCGCCGTCGCCGGGCGGAAAATTGTAGAGCAGCGCGACCTGCTGCGGTGTGAGCGCGGTGGTGTTGGGCGGGTCAGTCGGGTGCTGCGGGCGGCGTGTGACCCAATGTTTCGCCGGCACTGGACGCTCGTTGAGGCCGCAAATCGCCTCGACGCATTTTGCGACGGAGGCGGGCAGATGGGCTGGCCCGGTATGCCCGTGGTACTTGCCGCCCGCGAAGGAATAATCGGTGAGGCGCACTGCGAAGGCCTTGTTCAAGGCGCCTACTTTGCCATGCACGACCACCGCTCGACGGGCCGCATGACGTTCCAGAACAGCCAACCCATGCGATTGAGCAAATTCAACCACCTTGTTCATCTCGTCCGGGTCGGCCCCATGCGCGGCGGTGAAATCTGCCCGCGCGATGGAAGGACCATTGGCGCCGGGATTGGCGGAAAAGTCTTCCAACGTCTTCAATTTTGGACCATCGAGGCGTCGGCGCAAAATCAGCGTCACGGTGGCCATCTCGTTTTCGGAAGTCGGTTTGAGAGCTTTGTCTCCTTTTGGCAGTGAATGCTCGCTGCCTTTGAGTGCTTTGTAGCCGGATGGTAATTTCATATTAGCCTTTCATAGGTTGCTACTTGACTTTGCCCGGGCGGAATAAGAGCATTGGCTGGATAGAAATTAAATGCAAGCTTTTTCTGATTTATTGTTCACGTTTTTCCTTCGGTGATCGATGAATTCGGGTCAAAGAAAACGGTCCTCGATTGCATTCGATTGCTATCTTGATGACGATCGGCTTACGAATTAATGAAGAAGCGGCGAGATAAGTTAACTCGCGCACAAACGACTTTTTTCTCAGTTATCAACACTTGTCTATCGTGTCTGCTAGCACGCCAACAATTAACTAGGCGTCTTAGCCCGCGTCGAAAATCTTCAAAGGTCTGGCCGAAAGTGGGCAGGATCTGTTATGGTACTGCGCAGAAAATGAAACATCTGCTGATCGCTCTCTGTCTGTTGGGTATTGGCGCGTTGGGCTCACTCGCGGAGCCGGCCAAACTCACCGTCACCAGCTCGGGGTTTGAGCATGGCCATCCGATTCCTGTCAAGTACACGTGCCAGGGAGACGATATTTCGCCGCCTATCAAGTGGGATGGCGCGCCTGCGAACACGAAGAGTTTCGCCTTGATTTGCGATGACCCGGATGCGCCGGGCGGGACGTGGGTGCATTGGGTGATTTATAATCATCCGCCGGACGCGCCTTCGTTGCCGGAGAACACGGCGAAATCCGAAACTTTGCCCAACGGCGCGACTCAAGGGCGCAACAGTTTCCAGAATATAGGATATGGCGGGCCATGTCCGCCTGGCGGCAAGGCGCACCGTTACTTCTTTAAGGTATACGCATTGGATACAGTGCTAGCCCTGGACGGCCGCCCAGACAAAGAAAAGTTACTCGCGGCCATGAAGGGCCATATTCTGGCGCAAGGCCAATTGATGGGCACATATCAGCGTCAATAAATCGTTCGGAGGGAAATTGACAGGATGTACAGGATGAACAGGATGCGGAAATGAAAGAGGAAGAATCGACCAAGAAACTCTTTGAAGGATTCTATCCTGTAGATCCTGTAAATCCTGTCTAAACGACTTTTCTTTTAGGGCTGGCTGCGGAAGGACGGTTATTTTTTAGCAAGATGGTGCCAGATCAGGTAGAACAGCAGAACTTGAGTGGCCACTGGCACGATGGTCCAAAACGCCACCTTGCGTATAGTCCGCCAGCGCCGCCGGGCCGGCGTCGAAATCTTCAGCCGGTCCCGCCTGCCGGTCAGGGTCACCCGCTCGGGCGCCTGCAATTCCGCCAACATGGCCGCAGCCGTTTGATAGCGTTTGGCCGGATCGCGTTCCATGGCGTGGAGCACGATCTCCTCAGCTTGCGGCGAGATTTCAGGATTGAGGTTGCGCGGCGGCTCAGGGTCACCGGTCACGCGGGAGTTGACGATGACCGAAATGTCCTCGTCGTTGAAGGCGATCGTCCCGGTGAGCATCTCGTAGAGGATGGCACCGAGACAATAAATATCCGTGCGCCCGTCACCCCGTCGCCCATGGACTCGCTCGGGTGCCATATAATGAGGGGTGCCGGGCGCAAATCCAACAAAAGTCAACCGGCGCGAGGCGGCGCCCTTGGAAATTCCAAAGTCCATCAGCCGGAGCGTCCCATCCTCGCACAGCATAATATTCTCCGGTTTCAAATCGCGGTGAACAACGCCGCGCTCATGGAGATATTGCAACGCGTCACAAATCCGGGCAGCGATGGACAGCGCTTCCTTTTCCGGAAGACGCCTGCGTTCCCTTAGCAGATGGAACAAGGTCGAGCCGGTCAGGAATTCGGTCACGATATAAAGTCGGCTTCGCTTGGCGACAGGAAAGAACCGCAGGACCGAAGGATGATTGAGTTCGACGCCGATTTCATCCTCGCGCAAGAAACGGGAATAGAGGGCCGGATCCATTTCGACAGTGTCATGCGGGATTTTCACCGCC
>DASYNM010000399.1:0-6821 GCA_036008545.1 Verrucomicrobiia bacterium | reverse complement strand
ATAAATTTTCTTACCGCAAGTGAGTGCAAGCTAATGGAAGAGAGTGTCCCCGTCAAGCGCGCCTGGCGGGGAGCGCAGGTTGCGCGTTCGCAGGAAGGATCAGGACGCTCTCGCATACCGCGTTAGGGTTTCACCCCATAGTAAGGTCGCAGCCCATCGCCTATTGTAATGGCGTGGACGGCTGTGCGAGTCGATGCCGTTATGAATAACGAGGAGAACACTTTTGCCGTTACAATGGCGGCAAACAAAAACGAAAAATAACAAATCAGGAAATATTATGACGACACTCGAAATCAAAGGCGACTGGAACATCACCAAAGGCAAGTTGAAACAGAAGTGGGCCAAGCTCACCGACGACGATCTCCAATACACCGAAGGCCAGCAGGAAGTGCTGCTGGGCCGGATTCAGAAGCGCACCGGCGAAACTCGCGAAGCAGTCGAAAAGGCTGTCCACGAGCTTTGCTCAGCCTGTGACTGCAATTAGCATGCAGAACCAGCTCCATAAGCTGGCCCAACTAACCGGCGCCACGACCGAGTCCGTGGTGCCGTTTTCACATGAGCCGGCGATTTTCGCGCCGCGGTTTGGAAGCGCGCATTGAATATGGCTGCCGCCACTATCGCCAAGTCCATTGCGGTCACGGATGACTCGACCGTCGAAGTGCCAAGTCATGCAGATGCCGCTAACGGCGAAGCGCTGCCCGCTGCTCCGATCGTCGCCGCGGTCGCCAAGGCGACGACGGTGCAAATTGTCATCCTTTTGCTTGGGACGATTGCCTTCCTTTATCTGGCGCGTCCAGTGGTGTTACCGATCTTCCTGGCTTGCATAGCCGCCATGACCTTGAAACCGCTCATTCGCTGGCTTTCTTACTGCCACATTTCACCGGCGATCTCCGCCGCCGTCGTGCTCGGCCTTCTGATCTCCGGCATCGGGATTGGTTTTCTGCAAGTGGGCCGCCCGGCCCTGGCATGGATGAATGAAGCGCCAGAACACATGACTGATTTGAGGCAACGCGTTCAGAGAATGTTCCCACGCATCGCGCGCTTGAATCGGGCGGCGGCAGCGGTGAACGATCTTGGCGCGACGCCGGAAGATCAAAAGAAAGCGCCTACGGTGGAGTTGAAAACGAGCCGGATTCCCGGCTCATTCATCAGCCAGACCGGAGTTTTCGTGGCCGGCACGGGCGAGACCTTGGTTTTGCTTTATATGTTGCTCGCCTCGGGCGACTTGTTTTTGCAGAAACTGGTCCGCGTGATGCCCACCTTGCGCGAAAAAAAGCGCGCGGTCGAAATCAGTCACGAGATTCAGCAAAATATTTCACATTACCTGTTTTCGGTTTCGCTCATAAACCTTGGCCTCGGCATTGTTGTTTCCGTGGGCCTCTATTTCATGGGCGTGCCCAACGCCGCCATGTGGGGACTGGTCGTGGCGCTCCTGAATTTTGTTCCCTACTTCGGTCCTGGCGCTGGCATTATTCTGCTGTCCGTGGTGGGTCTCCTCACGTTCGACACACTGTGGCAAGCAGCTCTTCCGCCTGCTTGGTATTTGGTGATGCATCTGTTGGAGTCGAACCTCGTGACCCCGGTTTTGCTGGGACGCCGCTTCACGCTTAATCCGGTGGTCATCTTTGTTTCGTTGATCTTCTGGACCTGGCTTTGGGGCGTTCCGGGCGCGTTGTTGTCGGTGCCGGTCTTGGTTTCGATCAAAGTCATCTGCGACCGCGTCCCGGCCATGTCGCCTCTCAGCGAACTTCTCGACCGATGAGTCAACACTATGTTGTTCGGAAAATCGTCCAGCCCAGAAGCGCAAGAGCGAGGGCGGAGGCGCAAGATTGGGCGCAAGAATCGCCCCAGCATGTGCGGGAAATACCCCATAGCGTGCGCTCAGCGCGGCTGTTAATTTGCCAACGTGACGCCGAACACGAACGAAAACCAATGCTAGCGCGGATATGACTTATGAACACGACTACAAAATCAACGGATGCTCTTGAGCGGGACGAGCAGCGCTTGGTGGAACTCTTTTCCAAACTGAAATCAGCCTCCCTGAGCACGACTATGGCCGCGGTGGGGCTTTTCATGCCGATTCCGTATGCCGACGCTGAAACGAACGCCTCCGCGTCCGACACGCACTTTATGTTGGCAGCCGCTCAGACCAGCGTGACCCAGATGAAACTAGGCAGACTGGCCACCCGAAGAGGAAATCGCGCCGAGCTCAAGGAATTCGGCCGGAGGATGGTCAACGATTATGCGAGCATCAATGGCGACCTGCGATCGTTGGCTGTGCAGAAGGGCTTCACCTTGCCCAAGAGCTTGGATGAGCCACATCAGGTAATCGTGGATGAAATGTCGGCCCTGAGGGATTCGGAATTCGACGTTGCCTGGATCGACGGCACCGTAAAAAGTAACGAAGAGCTGGCCGCCTCTCTTAGAACCGAAACCACCAAGACGAGCGATGCACAGATCAAAAGGTTCCTGGATAGAACCGTTCCGGTCGTCAACGGGTATTTGCAATGTCTCATGGCCCTGAAGCAATAGCGGTCTTCAGCGCTCGCGCATGGCCGTCGGAGCGATCGTCCATTCTGTTCTTCCGCTGCCACGAACGGCCGCGACTTCTAATTTATGGTTAAGAAGAGCCTCCTCCCGATGCTAACAGCGATGCTTTCCCTCGCTTGCGTTCCGACCGGCTGCAAGCCGGACAAGGCCGGGCCTCCGGCCGCAAGCAGCGCCGCGCTATTGACGCGAAACAATTGTTACAGCCTGCTCCATCAACTGCTCGATGAACAAAAGGATGTCAGCATCCTGCGCTTCATTAAGAAGGAACATTCCGATGTCAAGAATCTGGTTCAGAAAATTGCCGCTGCTTCCGGGGCAGCCTCGGCACTCCTGGAGGACTTCGCCAAGCACGATCCTGGCCTCACTCTGGATGACATCGGGCTCCCACTCGGGGAGACAGCCACGCGCGACGCGATCGCTTGGACCGAAAAGAAGGAATTGTTGGGCCACACCGGCCATGAATTTGAGCTGGACTTGCTCCTAACCCAGATTGAGGCGTTGAGCTATGCCTCGCATCTGGCCAAGATCGCCGGCGAAAATGACTCTCAATCCGATCGCGCGCACGCATTGGCGGCCGTGAGCAAGGATATGGAGAACCTTCACCAAGAAGTGTTTGTGATGTTGCTGTCGAAAAGAAAATAATCCGCGACGATCTGGATCAGACCCGGACGACCATGGATGTGCAGAACGCATGCCTCGACACTCCCGCCTGATTGTAATATAGGCAGAGCCACGCAGACCAGTGGTGGGGTCTGTCAAAATTATGATTCCGGCCAATCCCAGCGCGGGCGTGGCGCCTGCGGCGGCGCCGGGCGCATCCTCCAAGCGGTTGTTGCCGTGGCTGGTGGCCGTGGCCTTCTTCATGGAATCGCTCGACACGACGATTCTGAACACGGCCGTGCCAGCCATCGCGAAGGCGCTCGCCGTTGCTCCGTTGAGCATGAAGGCCGTGCTGGCTTGTTACACTTTGAGCTTGGCGGTGTTCATCCCCATCAGCGGCTGGATGGCGGATCGCTTCGGCACACGCCGTGTATTCTCGTCCGCCATTGGAATTTTCACGCTAGGTTCATTTCTCTGCGGCATTTCCAGCAACATCCATGTCCTGGTGGCGTGCCGCATTCTGCAAGGCTGCGGCGGAGCCATGATGGTTCCCGTGGGGCGGTTGACCCTGGTGCGGACGTTTCCCAAATCGGAGCTCATTCGCGCCATGAGCTTTGTGTCCATACCCGCGCTGATCGCCCCCATGCTCGGGCCAGTCGCCGGCGGATTCATCGTAGGCTATTTTCATTGGCGGGTGATTTTTTTCATCAACCTGCCCATTGGCCTGCTGGGTTTGTATATGGTCTATCTGCATCTGCCGGACTATCGCGAAGAAAACACGCGTCCGCTCGATGTCATCGGACTCGTCCTGTTCGGCTCCGGCATCGCGCTTCTGTCCTACGTATTGGAAGTCTTCGGCGAACACACACTCAGCGGGCCCTCCATGCTCGGTTTGTTGTTGGTGGCCGCCGTTTGTCTCACCGGTTACGGTGTGCGGGCGACACGCATCGAGTTCCCGTTGCTTCGGCTGACCTTGTTGCGTATTCGAACCTTTCGTGCGTCGGTCAGCGGCAGCTATTTCACACGCCTGGGCATCGGCGGCATCCCTTTCCTATTTCCGCTCCTTTACCAAGTAGGGCTCGGGTTCACGCCGATTCAATCCGGTCTGTTGATGGCGCCGCAGGCTCTGGCCGCCATGAGCCTCAAGATGACCATGCCTGCCATTCTGAGGTACTTTGGTTATCGTTTCGTGTTGATTTCCAACACGATGATCATCGGCCTGCTCATTGTGCTTTTTGCGACCATCGACGCGGGCACGCCGGTATGGCTGATCGTGGCGCAAGTGTTTGTGTTTGGGTTTTTCACCTCTCTGCAATACACGAGCATGAATACGCTGGTGTTCGCCGACGTCACCGAGGAACAGGCCAGCAGCGCCAGCACGATTGCCAGCACGATGCAACAGATGTCGATTAGTTTCGGCGTGGCAACCGCGTCGCTGGCCACGGCCTTCTTCGTGCCCGACCGCTTTCACACGACTCCGCTGGAAATGGTTCACGGCATTCACCGCGCTTTCCTCGTTCTGGGCGGATTAACCGTGCTCTCCGCCATTGTGTTCCGCGACCTGGAAAAAGAGGACGGCGACAACGTCAGCCAGCACAAGGTCCCGCAACATGTCGGGTGACGACGCCGTAACGCGTTCGCTCGAAAATGCGGCTCCGTGTGAAGTTGAAGTGAAAATTGTGACGCCGCAAGCGCGCGCCCTTGAGTTCTCGTTATTTTCTGCTATCCTGTTGCGTGTCAACTTGAACGACGTATGAAATCCGCAACCAAATTGGTCCTGATCTGCCTGCTCCTCGGCGCCTACACGCTGCACGCCAGTCTTTCCGTTACCGTCAGCCCGACGACGATTACGAATAATTATGTCGGCACGATACAACTTTCCATTTCCAACCTTTCCTCCGCTGGGGCGAAAGTGCGGGTGGACCGGTTCCTGGATGTTAACGGCGACGGCGTGGTCGATGGCAATGAATGGGCCGGCCAATCGTTCTACGTCACCGACGGGCAGTTGCCGATCATCGGCGGCATCCGTAATTCCAATGTGCCGGGTGACGATGACGGGCTGGCCAATCAATCCATCCTGACCCACGTGCCTTATCCGAACGTGAACCAGACCTTGGATCACCTGGCCGGGCAGTACATCTATCGCGTGACGGACCTGGGCAACTCCGCGACCGCGACCGCGCTTCTCCAGGTCGAGCAACCAGTCCTGCCGCAAGGGGTGACGGGCCAGGTTTTTGCCGCCGGCGGAACGCCCCTTGGCAATGCGCCCGTGCTGGTCACGCCGCAAACCGGCAACAACGGTTTTGGCACCGTGTCCGACAGCAGTGGGCATTTCACTATTTACGCGCCGCCTGGAAACTACGGGCTTATCTCTGTTTATGCCGGACAAGTAGCCAACGGCAACGGGGGAGTTAGCATTGGCTCCGGCGTCTTCGCGACGGACAACGTGACAAACGTTGACTCGGATGGAACGACCATTACCGGCCAGGTGACCGACAGCGAAACCGCGGCGGGATTGCCGGGTATAGCCGTCCAAGCCCAGACAACGAACGGGCAGTTCGTTTACATCGCCACCGACCCAAACGGCGACTACACTCTCTCGGTCAATACGAATAACTGGTCGGTCAAATTGAGCGACGGAGAGGGAACGATTCTCGGCTATTGCCGCGGACCAGTGACCAAGCTTACCGCCGACGCCTCCTCGGGCAGTGTTTCGGGCGTCAATTTTCAATTGATCAAGGGCAACGCCCTGGTTTATGGAACCGTCACGACCACACAAACCAATCCCGTGCCCAGTTTGACCATGCAGGCCAGCGATACCAACAACCTCATTTTTGACAGCGCGGGTTTGACGGACAAAAACGGGAACTATTCCGAGGCGATCGTGGCGGGCGGAGATGACGCGGGGCCGGACGGCTCAGATTTGACTGGATACGTCAGTCCTTCCTTGGCTTTTTTTACGGTTAGCAGCGGGCAGGCGATAGAGGCAAACTTCGTCTTGCAGCCTGTATCCGCGTTTCTGTCTGGCGTTGTGCAGGACAACAACGGAAGCCCGCTTGGCAACTTGCAGCTCATTGCTGATCCTACCAATGACCCGACCGGCGCTCTGAACCAGAACTTCCAGTCCGCGCCGGACGGCAGCTTTTCTGTGGGAGTCGGCCCAGGAGGCTGGAACTTATTTGTAGAATGCAACGCAGCCAACAGCGCCGACTTGATCAGCCAACAGCTCACTGTCAGCGTCACCAACGGCGAGAACCTGAGCGGCCTGGTGCTGATCGCGCAACATGCCACCGGCACCATTTATGGGAGGGTGACAGATTCTTCGGGCGATCCCCTCACTTCGGTGAACATGTTCGCCAACACCACCGTGGCCGGCGCTTTTTACGTCTCAGGCTGCGACAACACTGACTCCAATGGCAATTATTCCATCCTGTCGTTCCCGGGGGATTGGACGGTCGGGGGCAGCTATCCTGGAATGATCAACCAAAACGTGAACGTGATCGGCAGTTCCAGCAACCTGCTCAATTTCGTCGTATCATCGCAATCGAACGCGCCGACCTTGAGCCACCCTGTTTTGAGCGGAGGGCAAATCGAGTTCCAGATTCTGGGCAACACCAACCAGAATTATCGTATTGACGTATCGTCGAACCTTCTCTCAAACGGCTGGTTGC
>DASYNM010000398.1:0-4191 GCA_036008545.1 Verrucomicrobiia bacterium | reverse complement strand
CAACGGCGGGCATAAAGGGGTTGGGTACGAAATTGGCCCGCAACACCACGTTGGAACCAAGCAGAAGACTGTACTTTGAACTAGTCGATATTACGACACCGTTGCTGATCCAGCCAGCGAAAACGAAACCTTTGGCTGCCTTGGCCGTGAGCGTGTATCGTTTGCCTGCTTCGAAGATCGTACTCCGGAGATTCGGTTCAAAAGTGCCATCGCCGCTCATCAGGAGGGTGAACTCCGTAGTGCCATTGGTCTGGGCCGTTACCGTCTGCGTTGCAAGTGACACGGCGGTCGGCACGGTGTAATCGATCAGGTTGGAGGGCGGGCTTTGATCACCAAAGACGTCGTAAGCCACCACCTCAAAATAATTTGTAGTGCCCGCTTGCAAGCCGGTCACCGTCGCGTTGGTGTTGGTGCCCACATCCATTTGGCTGTTGAGATTAGTCGCGTCGGTGCCGTAGTTGATCACGTAACCGGCGACACCGGGCGAAGCGCTGGGGCTCCAAGCCAATGGGAGGGATTGGTCCGCCTCCGCCGGCGGGCACAAAAACAGCGCCAGCGCCAGCAGGGCCAGCCAGGTTGCACCGAAGCTTTTTAACGAAATGTCACGCATGTCCGCCCCTTCAATTGCATGGGACATGCCAATGATGAGCCGACGACGGCCGGTCAGGTTTGTGTTCTGCAGTTCGCGAGATTGAGAACCTCTCGCGCTGGCAGATTGGCTCTGGCAAACACGTCCCTCGCCTTAAACGGCGTTGCCATGTGCGAGACGGCCATGCTGCGGCTGGCAAAGTCACGAGCCTGAGAGACCGTCGCACTAGTGCGATATATTTGAGGCCCTGCGCATGCGTAAGGTGTTCCGCGGACTGTCCCGTCCCAAGTCCTCTCGCTAGGTCACTTGACTAAACTTGAGACAGTGTTTTGGGGTGGCGACGCCTGCTGCAAACGCACGGTTTTGAATGACATGAATCCAAGGACGCGAAGACTGGCTGTTTTTGGATGGCTGTTTCTTGCTCTCGATCCTAATCTTAATCTTAATCCTAATCCTAATCCAAACTCTCCTCCCGGTCCTCCAGTTGAATGGGGGAGACCAAGATTAAGATGGGAATAGAAAGCGAGTTAGCTTTGTGCGTGAATATGCTGGATGACTTGATGGCTGCAGGTCTGTTTGCGGCGGCGGCGCTGTTGTTGACGCGCGCTTTGCCGGCGCAGAATGTTGCTCTGATTTTGGGCAGCCTGATCGCTTGCGAAATTTTGCTGGAAGCTCTCTGGGGCGCCTCTGATTCGCTGTGGCGAGGTTGGCTCTGTTGGCCTGCCGTTCTGGCTTTGACGCGGATATGTTGGCGACGGATCCTCCGCCGTTGGCGGCACGAATGGAATTACGGCGTCTGGCTCATCATTCTTGCCAGCGCGACCACGGCGCTGCTACAATTCGTCATCTCGCTCTCCGACGCGAAATGGTCTGTTGCGCTCAAGCTTTCCGCGGTTCGATTTGCGGCGGCGGCCATCTGTTTGTTCTGGCTGTCGCCTTGGTTTATCTCAAAACTTCCGCAGCAGCCACAGGATCACGCTGATTAAAACGCTCGCGAGCAGGCACGTCACAATCGGGAAATAAAAACTGGCGTTACCCCGGGTGTAATGGATGTCCCTGGGCAAACGTCCCAGCCAGCCGCGGCCAAATCCGGACCACAGTAACGCTCCGGCTGCCGCCAACGCCAGGCCGGCCACCACGAGCACTTTGCCAAGGTCAGTCATCGTTCATTTCGCGACCGCACTTTCATCGACGACCGCGATCCTTTCGAAACTCTCCTCGATAAATGTCGTGTTTTGGATGCGCGACAATTTTGCGTAAAGCCCGTCTTGTTCGATCAATTCCTCGTGCGTGCCGCGCTCAGTGATTTCGCCGTGGAGCATCACCAGAATCTGGTCCGCGTGGCGGATGGTGCTCAAGCGGTGCGCGATGACGAAGCTGGTGCGATTGGCCATCAGCCGCTCCAACGCCTCCTGGATCAGTTTCTCCGTTGCGGTATCCACGCTCGCAGTCGCCTCGTCCAAGATCAGAATTGGGGCGTTCTTCAAAAGCGCGCGCGCGATGCTCACCCGCTGCTTTTCGCCGACGCTCAGCTTGACGCCGCGTTCGCCCACGCGCGAATCGTAGCCCTGCGGCAGGCGGGAGATGAACTCGTGGCAATTGGCGGCGCGGGCGGCTGCTTGGAGTTCCTCATCGGTGGCGTCGAGCTTGCCGTAAAGAATATTTTCTCGCACGGTGCCGTTGAAGAGAAAAGCTTCCTGGCTGACCACGCTCAAACGCGCGCGCAACGATTCCAGCGAAATGCCCGCGATGTCCTGGCCGTCGATGGCGATGCGGCCCGAAGTTACTTCGTAGAACGCGGGCAGCAAATTGACCAGGGTCGATTTGCCGGCCCCGGTCGGCCCCACCAGGGCGATCATTTCTCCTGGGCGCGCGTGCAGGGAAATTTGTTTCAGCGCGGTGCGCCCCTGTCCGTAGCCGAAGCTGACGTCTTCGTAACGAACCTCGCCGCGCACAGGCTGCACGAGCGCACCTTGACGCTGCACCGGCGTGACGGAACGTTCCTCCGCCGCATCCAGAATATCGAAGACCCGTTCTCCGGCGGCGCGGGCGCCTTGCAACATTTGGTTCAAGCCGTGCAGCTTGGCGATCGGATCGTAAAAGAAACCCAGGTAAAGGATGAAGCTGACGAGTTGGCCAATGGTCAGCCTGTGGGTGGCAACCATCGAACCGCCCAGCCACAGCACCGCGGCAAAACCGAGCGAGGCCACAAAGAGCATCGCGGGTTGATAGATCGCCCAGACCTTCATCACCCCCAGCGTGCTTTGACGCAAACCGTCGGCGCGACTGGCGAATCGTTCATCCTCGTGACGTTGGCGGCCGAAGGCTTTGATTTGCCGGACGCCTTGGAGGCTGTCCATCAGGAATGCGTTCATGGCGCTGGAGGCGCGGCGTTGCGCGCGGTAGCGGCTGTGCGCGGTCATCGTGTACCAAAGCGCTCCGGCGGCCAGGAATGGAATTGGCAACAAGGCGATGGCGGCCAGCGTTGCGTTCTTGCAAAATAGAATAACCAGCACTGCCACCACGCTCAAAATGGCGACCGTCCCTTGCTCCGTGCCGTCGATCAGCACGCGCTCGACGGCGTTGACGTCCTCGATCACTCGCGTCATCAAATCGCCCGAAGCCCGCTGGTCAAAGTAGCCGACCGGCAGCCGTTGCAGGCGCGCAAAGACATCGCAGCGCATATCGTAAATTACATTCTGTTCGAAGATATTGTTGATAAGAATGTGCAAGCTGTTAAATGCGTCGCGCAGCAGGAAAGCACCAGCCAGACCGGCCGCCAGCAAACCGTAGCCCGACTGCTGGCCGCGCACGACGTCGTCAATAATCGCCTGCACCAAGCGCGGGAAGACGAGAGAAAAGCCCAGCGAAAACAGCACGCAAAGAATGTTGGCCGTCGCCATGCCGAGATAGGGCCGCAAATAGGGCGCGACTCGGCGCACCACCTCCCAAGTCGGGCGGGAGCGCGCGCGGAAAGTCGGGTCTTCATCCCCGTCAATATGTTCTCGGCCGTGCATCGTTCGTAACGCCTCCAGTATCCCGCATAAGCCATTCGGCGCAAGTGGATTGAAAATTGCCCGGTCATCGGGCACAGTAGGTTGGCTGATGAATCCGAAACTGAAACTAACTGCCTACGCCTTGCTGTTGATTTTAAGCGCATGGTTTGCCCATTGCTTTTATTCCGACTACTCCGTGGTCACCGCCGTCGCGGCAGCAGACAACGCCGCGGACACCGGCGCGGACACGCCGGTGGTTGCGCCCGACACCAGCACCAACGCCGGCGCGAATACCAACAGTCCTGTCAATACCAACGCCACGTCCAACCTCGTTACAGCGCCCGACACCAACAACCCCGCCTCGTCCAACACCAATGCCGTCGCAACGGTTAACACCAACGCGCCCATCATCCAGAGCAACGCGCCCGCCCCGGCTCGCAAGATCGCCAAGAAGCCCGCGGCCAAAGTCGATGTCAGTGCGGCGCGCGGGGGCATGATCGCTTATCTGGCGGCGCTGGTCGGGGCGCTTGTTGGGCTGGGGTTGCTCATCGCGCACGACGTGACCGAATACGTGGGCGGCCAGGCGGTCGAATATTTTTTCGGCGA
>DASYNM010000397.1:0-3211 GCA_036008545.1 Verrucomicrobiia bacterium | reverse complement strand
GTTCACCACATAATTAGCTCGTAAGCGCTTATGAAATACATGCTATCTTTTGATGCCGGGACTACCAGCGTGCGCGCGATCGTGTTCGATCAAGAAGGCCAGATTCGGGCGGTGGCCCAAAAAGAAATTCGTCAAATTTTTCCCAAACCCGGCTGGGTGGAACAGGATCCGCAAGAAATATGGTTTACGCAAATGTCCGTCGCAGTGGAGGCACTGGGCCGGGCACGCATTCGCCCTGGCGATATCGCAGGGATTGGTATTACGAATCAGCGCGAAACCACCATCGTCTGGGATTGCAAGACGGGCGACGCCGTCTATAACGCCATCGTATGGCAAGACCGGCGCACCGCCGAGGCCTGCGACCAGCTTCGCGCGGCCGGACATGACAAAGTTATAAATGAACGCACTGGTCTGCTGCTGGATTCCTATTTCTCCGGCACCAAGATTGCGTGGATTCTGGACAACGTGCCTGGGGTTCGCGCACGGGCCGAGGCGGGCGATCTCCTTTTCGGTACGGTTGATACGTGGCTGATTTGGAAATTGACGAGCGGCCAGAATGTCCACGTCACCGACCCGAGCAACGCGTCGCGCACGCTGCTCTACAACATTCATACCGGCCGGTGGGATGAGCAACTTCTCAAGCTCTTCCGCGTCCCCGCCAGGCTTCTGCCCGAGGTGCGGACATCGAGTGAAGTCTATAGTGAGGTCAGCACGTCGCTCGGCTTGCAGAAAGTACCCATCGCGGGAATTGCGGGCGACCAACAGGCTGCTCTTTTCGGCCAGATGTGCGTGAATCGAGGCCAGGCCAAGAACACCTACGGCACCGGCTGCTTCCTGCTGCAAAATCTCGGCTCCAAACCGATCACGTCCCGCAACCGTCTGCTCATTAGCGCCACCTGCCAGATCGGCAAGAAGCGCGAGTTTGCGCTGGAAGGCAGTGTCTTTATTGGCGGGGCCGTGGTGCAATGGCTGCGCGATGGCCTGCGGTTGGTCCGGTCCGCCGACGAAGTCAATCTGCTGGCCAACTCCACCATGGACAACGGAGGCGTTTATCTGGTGCCGGCGTTCGCCGGCCTCGGAGCGCCACATTGGGATCCGTACGCGCGCGGCGCCATCATCGGTATCACGCGAGACACGTCCGCCGCGCACATCGCGCGGGCTGCACTGGAAGGCGTGGCTTATCAGGTAGCCGATTTAATCGATGCCATGCGAGGGGACACTGGAAAAGCATTGAAGGAATTGCGCGTGGATGGCGGCGCGAGCCACAGCGCTTTCTTGATGCAGTTTCAGGCCGACCTCTTGCAGATACCTGTCGTCCGTCCAGCGGTGACCGAAACCACTGCGTTAGGCGCCGCGTATCTTGCAGGTTTGGCGGTCGGCTACTGGAAGAGCATTGGTAGCATTGCCAAACAATGGCAGGTTGAGAAAATGTTTGAACCTAAAATGCCGCGCTCGCAAGTGGGCGAATTGCGTTCGCGCTGGAACGCCGCACTGTTGCGAGCCAAGGGCTGGGAACCGCACGCGCCTTCGCTCGCGATCAATAAAAAATCCGGCAAAAAATAAATTCGTGCGTCCGCAATTAAAAACACATTGAATTCTATGAAACGAGAGGAAATGCTAACGCAGGCACGCGAGCACGTTCAACCCTGGGACATAATCATTGTCGGCGGTGGGGCAACAGGCGCAGGTGTGGCTGTGGATGCAGCCACCAGGGGTTACGCGACGCTCTTGCTCGAACAGCATGATTTCGGCAAAGGCACTTCCAGCCGCAGCACCAAGCTGGTGCATGGCGGAGTGCGTTACCTCGAACAGGGCAATGTCTCGCTCGTGATGGAAGCCTTGAAGGAACGCGGCCTTCTGCGGCGAAATGCTCCGCATATTGTCAGCGAGTTGGCGTGCATTGTGCCCAGCTACTCGTGGTGGGAGGGGCCGTTCTACGGCATTGGCTTGAAACTTTACGAGCTCCTCGCCGGCAAATACGGTTTTGGTAAATCACATATCATTTCCAAGGAGGAAACGCTTGAACGGCTTCCCAATATCAATCCCGATGGACTCGCTGGCGGGGTGATTTACTTCGATGCTCAGTTTGATGATACGCGGCTGCTCATCAACCTGGTCGCCACTGCGGCGGAACAAGGCGCGACCTTATTGAACTACGCCAAAGTCACCGGGCTGAATAAGGGAAGTGACGGCATCGTCAACGGCCTGGCTTGGCAGGACATCGAGTCCGGCGAGACATTCCACGCCCAGGCCAAAGTCGTGGTGAACGCCACTGGCGTATTTACCGACTCCGTGCGAAAGTTTGCCGAACCCGAGGTTAGCCAAATGATTGCCCCCAGCCAGGGTGCGCATCTTGTCTTCGACCGTTCGTTCTTGCCGGGAAATGACGCCATCCTCGTGCCTCATACGAAAGATGGGCGCGTGATGTTTGCAATCCCCTGGCTCGGACACACCCTGGTTGGCACCACGGATACCCCGATCAAGGAATCCTCATTGGAACCCATTGCGCTTGACGACGAAATCGAATTCATGCTGGAGACCGCCAAACTTTATCTGGCAAAGAAGCCGTCCCGCTCGGACGTGTTGAGTGTTTACGCCGGCATCCGCCCGCTGGTGAAGTCCGGCGATGCCGGTAATACGGCGGCACTTTCACGCGATCATACAATCCAAATTGATAAGAGCGGGTTGTTGAGCATCACCGGCGGCAAATGGACGACTTATCGCAACATGGCGCAAGGCTGTGTAGATCAAGCCGCCGTCCTTGCGAATTTGCCGGAGAAGCAATGCCTGACGCAGGAATTGAACGTTCACGGTTATCATCCTAACGCGGCGGCCTTCGGTTCTCTATCGTTTTACGGTTCGGATGCCCCCGCGATTCGCAAACTAAATGCAGGAGATGCAGCGCTAGGACGCCCGTTGGATTCTGAATTGCCCTATGTCGAGGCCGAAGTGGTCTGGGCGGCGCGCACGGAAATGGCCCGCACGGTGGAGGACGTTCTAGCCCGTCGCACTAGGGCTCTGTTCCTCAATGCCAAAGCAGCCATCCGCATGGCCCCCAAGGTCGCCAGTATTTTGGCCGGGGAGTTGGGCAGGGATGAAATTTGGCGGACCGATCAGATCAATGCTTTTGGCCAGACTGCCAAGGGTTATGTAATCCGGGCTTAGTCGTCGCGGCATTCTCGCTCATTATGCAGCAGCAAGCGTCGTCCGT
>DASYNM010000396.1:0-7566 GCA_036008545.1 Verrucomicrobiia bacterium | reverse complement strand
CACCTCTGGCAAATCCCTCTGTTGATTCACAGTTACCAGCCGGGCTATCGCTTTTATTTGCGGCGTTATGCGGAAGACTGTTGGGAAACCGTTTGCTACGCAGTTCCGCCTGACCGGCAAATGGCCTGACGCCTACGCGCTATCAGCCTTTCGTATTCTTGTGCCATTGCGCCGTGCGGCGGATGGCTTCGTCCAGGGAGATCCATTGGCGCAAACCCAATTCCTGTTCCGCTCGCGCAGTATCGGGAACGTAGCGCGCCGCCGGTTGGCCAGGCACGGGCTTTTGCGCGATCTGAATTTCCGCCTGGGGCGCTAGGGTCCGGCGGACGGCTCCAGCCAACTCCGCAATGCTCACCGACTGTCGGGAGCCAACGTTGTAGGGACGGTTGCTGACGCCTCGAAACAGAACGGTCAAGACCCATATCGCCAGGTCGGCGCCGTAAAGGTAGGAGCGGTAGGCGGTGCCGTCGCCGTTGACTTTGATCGGGCCGCCGGCCATCGCGTCACGAATAAAATTTCCAACCGCAAAATGCGCGTCCAACGGCAGATAAGGGCCGACAAAGGCAAAACCGCGCGCGATTTTTACTTCAAATCCGTGCTGGCGCGAGTAGATGGCGCAAAGCAGTTCGCTCATCCTTTTGCCTTCGCCATAGACGGACTGCGGCTGGGAGACGTCCGGCCCTCCATTGTAGTCCTCCGCCAAATGCGTAACTGTAGCGGGCTGCCGGCCATAAATAGCACCGGTGCTTGTCAAAAGGAATTGTTTCGCGCCGCAATCCGCCGCAAAATCCAGTGCCCGCCTCGTGCCTGTCACGATTGTTTCCAGCAGGATCTCGGGATGTTCGCCGGCGAGCGAGCCGCTGGAATCGGTCGCGGTGTGAATGACGTGCGAAAAGCGGCCGGTGGGAAAGGCGAAATCCCGCACGTCGCCGATTTGAAAATGGATGTCCTGGCGGCGGGCCAGGTGCGGCGCCTTGCGGGTAAACGCCTCAAGGTTGCGTGTCAATACCAATGCCTCCGCGCCCAGCCCCAGCCGTTCATTGGCCCAGGCGAAACTCTCCAGCAACCAGCAGCCAAAAAAACCGGTCCCGCCGGTGATGAAGATTCGCTGGCCGCGCAAAGAGTCCCAGAGGCCCGAGGTGTGGGTCAGAATATGGTCTAGATCGGCCGCAAGCGGGTTGCTAGACATGGTCAGGTCCTGCCACGGCAAAATGCCTGGATGGTGTCGATGACGTAGTCGAGCATCTCGCGCGTCAGCCCGGGATAGGTGCCGATGAAAAGGGCTTCGGTCATGATTTTGTCGGCGCCTTCCAGGTTGCCGACGACGCGAAAAGCATCGGGGCGATCCTTCTTGAGTTGGACCATGACGGGCTGGCGGACGAGGTTGCCGCCAAAGAGCATGCGGTTGCCGATTTTCTTTTCGTCCAGATGACGGGCGAACTCGAATTTGGAAAACGCCGCGCTGGGTTTCACGCGGAGCATGAAGCCAAACCAGGAACAGACGGTTTGATGGCCGGAGCTGTCCCAGCTAAATCCCGCGGGCGACCACCCCGTCGAGTGCGTGGGCAGCATGAAATCGAAAACTGTTTCCAGGTCGCGCAGGCCGCGACGAAGGTAGTTCCAGTTGTCGATGCGCGCCTGAATGAATTGGGGAAGTTTGGTCAGTTGGACGCGGCCGATGGCGGCTTGGATGTCGAGCGGCTTGAGGTTGTAACCAAAATGAGAGTAGGTGAATTTGTGGTCGTAGCCCTTGGGCAATTCGCCCAGTTGCCAGTCGAAGCGTTTGCCGCAGGTATTGTCCATGCCGCTCGCGCACCAGCAATCGCGGCCCCAATCGCGAAAACTCTCGATGATGGCTTTGAATTTAAGGCTCTGAATCACGTTGACCGCGCCGCCTTCGCCAAGGGTCATGTGGTGCGGCGGATAGAAAGATTGCGTCGAGAGATCGCCAAATGTTCCCGTCAATTTGCCATCGTAGGTGCAGCCCAGCGCATCGCAATTATCCTCAATCAGCCAGAGTTCGTGCTTTTTGCAAAAGTCCGTGACGGCGCCAAGCTGGAACGGGTTACCCAGTGTGTGGGCCATGATGACCGCTTTGGTTTGGCCGGGGCGGAATGCCTCCTCCAGGTATTCGACCTTGGCATTCAACGTGACAGGGTCGTTGTCAATAAATACGGGAACGAAACCGTTTTGGACGATGGGCGCGACAGTGGTGGGGAATCCGGCGGCCACGGTAATGACTTCGTCACCGGGTTTGAGGCGCCGGTTGCCCAGCTTGGTGCTGGAGAGGGCGGAGACGGCCAGCAAATTGGCAGACGAGCCGGAGTTGCAGAGAATGCTCTTCTTGACGCCCAGGAATTGGGCCAGACCTTCCTCAAAGCCCTCGCCTTCCTTGCCCAGAGTGAGCCAGAAATCCAGCGTGGCGGCGACCGCGGCGGCAACTTCGTTTTCGTCAAAGACACGGCCGGCGTAAGGCACGGTCGTTTGCCCCGGCACAAATGGGGCGCGCTGGCTGAGGCCCGGCGCCTCGTAGCCGGGCCGGTTGGCGCTGTGCGCGAGACGCGAGAAATCTTTCGCCAGCCGCAGGATGTCGGCCTTGAGTTCGGCGGGGGTTTGCGTCATACCGGCTTCAATCTTGACCTTGCTTCCAATAAAGGTCGTCCCCAACTTTACCAGCGTTTTTGAGATTGTTCAACATTTTTAGGCGAATGAGGCTGGACTCTCGGAACTGCGCGTCAGCGAAACCAATGCCCTCCAGGCCGGCTTTGAGTTCGCGCACGGTGGACGTAAGATCGTGGACAGGTTGGTATTCGGGAGCCAGTTTGCGGAACAGCGAAAAATCGACTTTGTAAGAACGCTTGTCCGGCGCGGCGTCCTTGTTGATCGAAACCTCGACGCCCGGCATGGCGCGCTGCACGGCCAGGGCAAGGTCTTTGACCTGGTAATTCCATGAGTCGGATCCGACGTTGACGATGAGGAATTCGCTGCCATTGCCGCTCGGGCGGCTGATGGCCCAATCCATGGCGCGAGCCATGTCTTTGGTGTTGATGAGCGGACGCCAGGGCGAGCCGTCGCTGAGGATGTTGATTTTCTTGAGGGCCACTGCGCTGGCGACAAAATCATTAAGGACCAGATCCAAGCGCAATCGCGGGCTCATGCCGCAAGCGGTGGAAAAGCGCAAACAAGAGACGGTGTAGTTTTTGTCGGCCAAGCTCTCGAGGTCGTTTTCCGTGGCCACTTTGGAACGCGCGTAGGCGGTGAGCGGGTTAAGGCTGGAGTCTTCGGTACGGGCGCCGTCTTCGGCAAAACCATAAACGCTGCAACTGGAGGCAAAGACGAAGGCTTTGGCCCCGGCCTTCTTGGCCTGCTGCGCGATGGCGACGCTGGCCTTATGATTGACTTCCATCGTTACCTCTTCAAAGGCCTTGCCCATAGGGTCGTTGGAAATGGCCGCCAGGTGAATGACGGCATCCACGCCATCGAAAAGTGACGCCGGGATCGCGCGGACGTCGCCAAAATATTGGGCGCTAAGCTCGTGCTCCGGCAAAGGCTCAATCGTTGTTAGAGCCGAGGCGAAATAGGCAGTGTCGTAACCGATCAATTGAGCCTCAGGACGAGTTTGGCGCAAATGGCGGACGACATTGGGGCCAATATAGCCCATGTTCCCCGTAATCAAGATTCTCATTTTATCCATCGAGTTAGCGCGGCGAAGTGTGCTGGCAGGGACGCGAATTGGGCAAGAAGGAATTCATTGCGCCCCGACGGAGTGCCACAGGGGAACCCTGTTTCGATTGTGATGGATTCGCTGGGTTTTTCTTTCTGCACCAAATTTCTCCCTCGTAACATGGAATCGGCGCGACCAGAAATTGGGAATTTGGCTTCACCTACCCGCCCGAAGTGCATCACTTATTTGGAACAAATGGTCGCTTTGAAAGTCTCATCTTCGTCGGATCGAAACAATAAACATCAACTTGATAACTCAATATGAAAAATTGTCTTCCGAAAATGTCGCGCAAGTCGTTGCGGATTAACGTCAATCACAACTCAAACCCGGCGGATGATCGTCGTCACGACTGGGCGCGCAGGTTGTCGCGCGCGCTGAACTCCGTGGCCGGCATCTGTAGCCTCGCTTGCGCCGCCGGCGCTTTTCTGCTGGCGGCAAATAGCGCCTCGGCGCAATTCTTTGGACTCAATCCAGCCTTCAATCAGGACGGTAACATTCTCATTTCGGATCAATTCAATAATCGTGTCATCGAGGCCGATGCAGCAGGCGATATTGTCTGGTCCTTTGGACTCGGCCCCACTGACTTCTCCTCCAACACCGTCATCGGAGTCAACGATGCTCAGCGTGTGGGTACGTTTACATTAATGGCTGGCACTGGCACGCCGCCGGGAGTGATTCCGCAAAGCCCAACTGGCGCGGCCGACAACCGGGTTCTGTTTGTTGACCCCTACGGCAAGATAGTCTGGCAATACGGCCAGTTCGGACAAACCGGCTCCGGCTCAAATCTGTTGAACACTCCGGTACAGTGCACCTATCTCCCCACGCAGGACGTCCTCATCACCGATCAGGGCAACAACCGCATTATCGAAGTGAATTATCAGAAGGAAATCGTCTGGCAATATCCTGCCGTCGGCGACACCAACGCAACGGACCAGCTCAGCGGTCCCAATTCCGCCGAGTTGCTGGATGATGGGAATGTTCTTATTGCGGACCAGGGAAACAACCGGGCGCTAGAAGTTACCGGCGCCGATGAAATCGTCCAGATCTTAACCGCCGGGGGCACCATCAACACGCTGGCGTTTGCCAGCCGTTTGCAAAACGGCCACACCCTGCTCACCGATTCCGGCAACGCACGAATTGTTGAAGTGAACAACCAGGACAAAGTCGTTTGGGAGTATTTCACGGACACCGACCCGAAGAGCGTGGCAGCGCCGCTGCCCACGCGTGCCGTGCGCCTGCACGACGGCAACACGTTGATCAGCGATCAGTTCAATAACCGCGTCATCCTGGTCGATCATGCCAAGCGCATCCGGGCCAGTTACGGCTTGCCTCTCGACGGCGGCGGCGCCATCGGCAACAACGTAGGCTACGACCTCTTTTCCACGCAGAAGGGATTGTACTCGCCTTACGACGCTAAAGTCATCGGCGATTACACGGGCCTGACCGCGCCATTTTTCACTGATGATCACGGGAGGCACTGACAGATTGGAGCCGAAGTCACATTGACAGTCAGCGCCAGCGCCCTTTGGAGGGGTTTACCAAGACTTCCAGGGGGCGCTGCCTTCGGACCAGAGGCGGTTGAGGAGGTTGAACTCGGAGAAAGTGTCCATCGGCTGCCAGAAACCGTCATGCGGATAGGCCATCAATTGCCCCTCCGCCGCCATCGTCCGGATTGGTTTTTGCTCGAACATCACTTGTTCGGACGAGGCGTCCAGATAATCGAAAATGCCGCGTGAAGCGACGAAGAATCCGCCGTTGATGCGGCCTTCGGTGGCTTGCGGTTTTTCATTGAACTGCGTGATCCGACCGTCGGGGGAAATGTTCATCTCGCCAAAACGGCCCGGCGGACGCACCGCGGTCACGGTGAGCTTCTTGCCGTGCTTCTGGTGAAAAGCGCGCGAGGCATTGATGTCGATGTTGCCCACGCCGTCGCCGTAAGTGATGAAGAATTCAGGATCGTCGCCCAGGTACGGTTTGATTTTGTGGATGCGTCCGGCTGTGAGGGTTTCCTCGCCGGTGTCGGCCAGGGTGACGGTCCAATCTTCCTCGTCGTGATGGTTGTGAAATTGGACGGCGGCTTTGCGTCCGAGTCGCAGGGTGGTATCGCTGGTCATCCAAAGGTAATTGCGAAAGAAGTCCTTGATCATCTCGCCTTTGTAGCCGAGGCAAAGGATGAAATCCTTGTGCCCGTGCGCGGCGTAAATTTTCATGATGTGCCAAAGGATGGGGCGGTTGCCGATGGGCAGCATGGGCTTGGGGCGGTATTCGGTTTCCTCGCGCAACCGTGTGCCTTTGCCACCGCAGAGAATGACGACTTTCATAGCGACGTGGGCGTGTTCAACAGCGAGCGCGCGATTTGTTTGTTAGAACCATTGGTCATGGATACGTCAACGAGGGTTGCAGGGGCAACTTGAATTTTCATCCGGCGCTAAAATCTTCGGCGACAATGCGCGTGATTTCACCTCCGATAGCGAGGGAGGCAGTCGCGCCGGGACTGGGGGCGTTGAGCACGTGCAGGCCGCGCGGCCGGCGCACCAGGCAGAAATCCTGCAACAACTCACCGTCCGGCGACATCGCCTGGGCGCGCACGCCAGCGCCGCCATGGTCGAGGTCTTCAACGCGAATCTCCGGCACAAGCCGTTGCAGCGCCTGGCAAAATAATTGTCGGCTGAACGAGCGCTTGATCTCCTCCCAGCTCATGCGCTTGTGTTTGCTGATGAATCGCCAGAGGCCGGAAAAACTCAAAGCGTCGAAAAGGTCCACCGGGTTCAGATCTGTTTTGCGGTAGCCTTCGCGCGCGCCGGCCAGCACGGCATTGGGACCGGCTTCCACGCCACCTTCGATCAAGCGGGTAAAATGAACGCCCAGAAAAGGGAACTGAGGATCGGGCACCGGATAAATCAAATGGCGCACCAGATATTGGCGCTCCGTTTTGATTTTAAAATATTCACCGCGGAAGGGAACGATGCGCACATCGCGCTTTTCGCCGGCCATTGCGGCCACGCGGTCGCAGTGCAGGCCGGCGCAATTGACCACGTAATCCGCCTCCCAATCGCCGGTCGCGGCGCGCACGAGCCACGCGCCGTTCTGCGACTCAATCTTCTTGACGCAAACGTGGGTCGCAACGCGCCCGCCCGCATCTTCAATTTTTTTCACCATGGCATGGCAGACCTGAATGAAATCCACGATGCCCTCCTGGGGGACGTGAACGGCGGCGATGCCCGCCACGTGCGGTTCGATTTCCAACATGCGCGGGCGGTCGAGCAGGCGCAGGCCTTGCAGGCCGTTTTTTTGGCCACGCTCGAAGAGGTTGTGCAGTCGAGGCACTTCCGTTTCATCCACGGCTACGACCAGCTTGCCGCAGATTTCGTGGCGGATACCGTTCTCTTTACAAAAGGCGATCATTTCCTGAATGCCAGACACGGCGAGCCGCGCCTTAAGCGAGCCAGGCTTGTAATACAATCCGGCATGGAGCACTCCGCTGTTGTTGCCGGATTGATGGCGGCCGACGTCACCTTCTTTCTCCAGCACGACGACTTGGGCGCCGGGGAAGCGGCCGGATAATTTGATGGCCGTGGCCAAGCCAACAATGCCGCCGCCTATAATTATGATTCGCTTCGTTCGCAATTGATTAAGAGGTGTCGTTGGCACAGCGCCGACGGACGTCTCGGCGAGGCGTCCCTACCATCTAAGTTGTTATTCCTTCTTCTCATAAAACAAGCCGATCTCCGAGATGGCGGCGCAAACGGGAGCCTGGGTGATGCGGAAGCGGACGCGGCTCGTCGTCACATCCGTCCCCCGCGTCAGCCGGCAATTGCCAATGCTCGTGCCGCTGGCGAATT
>DASYNM010000395.1:0-4351 GCA_036008545.1 Verrucomicrobiia bacterium | reverse complement strand
GGTCACCAAAGCCTGTTGCTGTCACCTCCGGCATCACATTTCTTATAATGGCGACGGCGATTTCCAGCACCTCCGGCTGGTCGTCAACAATATAAATGCTTCGCTTCATTTCCACGGCTTTCAGACTCGCTTAGGTACTGTAGTCTGCCCGCAGCGAAATTAGAAGCGCAAAGACGCACCAATTCTGCGTCGAGGCGCGTCTCAATTTTAAAACCTTCCCTGGTAGGGACGCCGCGCCGCGGCGTCCAGGTCGGCGCAGCAGCCCGCAAAGCGGGCAGATCTTGTGAAGTTCTGACTCGCCGACCCTACCAAAAAGATCAAATGTTCTGTGCGAAAGCGCGGAACTGGCGGTATTCCTGGAGAATGTTCTGCAAGGCTGCCGCCGCGGCCTCGACTTGCAGGTACAACGGCGCTCGCTGTGGCGTCTCGAACGTCAATTCAAAGGGAGGCCGCTCCAGCCCCGGCAGCGATCGCAGCACGCCCGCAAACGAACGGTAAATGACTCCGTCCCGGGCCGGAAAGCCGTCGATGATGGGACGCCGGTCGCGGGGCAGATATTTCTCCGACGCGCGCAGGGCCGGTTCCAAGAGGTTCTCGGACAAAACCGATCCGTTGACATAGCCGTACACGCCGTTGCTCGTGTTATCGGAATGCAGCGTCACCAAGCCGTCGAAAGCGTGCAGGTAAATCTCCGACTCCAGAAAGCGCACTTCCGGTTCGCTGGACTGCCGCCAAAACTCGCGGTTGAGGTCCTTGCCACTGCGCGCATGGCGCGTGCCGTCCTCGAAGCCGGTCGGATTGCAGACCGGGTAAAGAAACAGAGCGTAACCGCGCCCAATCTCCGGGTCGCGCTCCAGCAGCGAGACCAACCGGTTCATGGCCAGCACCCCTTCCGGTTCGTCGCCATGGATGGCGGCAAAAATTCCCAGCCGGAAAACATCGCCGCCACCGCGCTCGCCGAGATAGAGGTAACGCGGAATCGGCGTTTGCGGCGCGCCGTTCCTGGCGGCGGACGCCCGCAAAAAGTGCTCGGAGCGCCCGGCCAAATCCTCAAACGGGGAAAGGATTTTGTCCACAGCCTGGCGCTCGTAAATGGGTCTCACGCCGGATTTCGGCGCGTCTTTTGCAACAATCGTGTTCATGTCTTCAACTTTTTGTTTAGCCTTATCAACTGTTTCATCGCTCATTTGCTTCCAACAATGACGAAACAATACCAAAAATCTCTATTATGTCAATAGGGTAATTTATGTTTGTGTATAGCACTGCACTTAAATAGTTTACGGCATAAAACGATGACTACTGAGTGCGGCTGGCTGTTACGCCTTGGCCCCAACTTCCTTCTCGCGGTCTTCCATGGCGGCTTTGCGCGAGAGGCGGACGCGGCCCTTTTCATCGACGCCCAGGCATTTAACCCAGATTTCGTCGCCCATCTTGACGATGTCCTCGGTTTGCTTGACACGGAAATTGGCCAGCTCGCTGATATGAACCAAGCCGTCCTTGCCGGGCAGGAATTCCACAAACGCGCCGAATTCCTTGATCGTGACGACCTTGCCGCGATAAATCCTGCCCACCTCGGCCTCGGCGGTCATGCCTTCGATGGCGTCGCGCGCGATCTTCATGCCTTCGGCGGAAACGGAGTAAATGTTCACCGTGCCATCGTCGTCGATGTTGATCTCGCACCCGGATTCCTCGACCAGGCGCTTGATGTTCTTGCCGCCGGGCCCTATGAGGGCGCCGATCTTTTCCGGGTTGATCTTCACCTGCACGATGCGCGGCGCGTACGGGCTCATTTCCTTGCGCGGCTCGGCCAGGGTGGCGGCCATGGTTTGCAAAATGGACAGCCGCGCCAGGCGTGCTTTTTCCAAAGCCTCGCTCATGATGTTGTGCGGCAACCCGCGCAATTTGAGGTCAAGCTGAAATCCCGTGATGCCCTTCTCCGTCCCGGCGATTTTGCAATCCATGTCGCAAAAGGAGTCTTCCCAACCGATGATGTCGGTCAACAATTTGTAGGCGCTGATTTTGTCCAGGTCATCGTGCTCAGTGCAAATGCCGATGCTGATGCCCGCCACCGAACGCTTCAGCGGAACGCCGGCATCCAGCAGCGCCAGCGTGCCTCCGCACACGGTCGCCATCGAAGAGGAGCCGTTGGACTCCAGAATCTCGCTCGTGACGCGCACCGCGTAAGGATACGTTTCCAGAGGCAGCATTGGCTCGATGGAACGTTCGGCCAACGCACCGTGACCGATTTCGCGCCGGCCCGGACCGGAAATGCGGCCGGTTTCGCCGACGGAATAGTTGGGGAAACTGTAGTGGAGAATGAATTTCTTTTGCGTTTCGCCACCGGTGTAGGAATCGAATTCCTGGGCGTCCTCGGTCGTGCCCAGCGTGACCAGGGCCATTGCCTGGGTTTCGCCGCGGCTGAACAGGGACGAACCATGCGCGCGCGGCAACATGCCGACTTCGCACGAAATGGGCCGGATGGCATCGAAGCCCCGTCCGTCCAGGCGCTTGCTCTCGTTCATGATCAAGCCGCGGACGGTTTCCTTTTGAATATAGTAAAAGGCTTCCTTGAGGACGTTGTCCGTCACTTTTTCCGCAGTGAATTTCTCCACCAGCTTGGCGCCGATTTCATCCGTGAGCGCTTTGACGGCGGCCTCGCGCTCGAGTTTCTTATGCGTCAGCAGAGCGGGCACCATGCGTTCGCCGGCCAGCCGCTTGGCTTCGGTCAAAATATCGTCCGGCACAACACTTACTGTGATGTCGCGCTTTTTCTTGCCGCCGCGCGCGGCCAATTCCTTCTGCGCCTGGATGAGCGGCTGGCAACAATCGTGGCCGAATTTTAGGGCCGCTGAAAAGTCCGCCTCGGTGATCTCCTTGGCCGCGCCTTCGAACATCACGACGTCCGACGAGTTGCCGACGTAGATCAGGTCAAGGTCGCTGTCTTTCATCTGGCTGTGAGTTGGGTTGGCGATGAACTGGCCGTTGACGCGGCCGATGCGCAGCGCGCCCAGCGGGCCGTCCCAGGGAATGTCGCTGACGGCCAGCGAAGCCGACGCGCCGAGAATCGAAAGGATATCGGAATCATTCTCGCCATCAGCACTGAGCAGGAGGCTCTGCACTTGCACTTCGTTGAACCAGCCCTTGGGGAAAAGCGGGCGAATGGGTCGGTCGGTCAAACGGCTGGTGAGAATTTCCTTTTCGGTGGGACGGCCTTCGCGTTTGAAATAGCCGCCGGGGAACTTGCCCGCTGCCGCCGCCTTTTCGCGGTAATCCACTGTCAAGGGGAAGAATTCCTGTCCGGCTTTGGCCTTGCTGGCCGCAACGGCGGCCACCAGGACGATGGTTTCGCCGAGTTGAACCGTGACGGCGCCGTCCGCTTGTTTGGCTAACTTGCCCGTTTCGATGATAATTTGATTGCCCCCAACAAGGGCTGTAACTCTTTCTGCCATAGATACTCTCTTCGACCACTGACTTAGAGGAACTTCAATCAGCACCTGTCCGGCAGGCACGCCATTTATTTCAGGTGTTGATTGAAATCACCCCAAGTCAGCGGAATTTTATTTCCGCGAAATGGGTCCATCGCGTCGGCCTGTTCGCGTTTCCGGGCCAACGGAATTGATCGGGGCCATATCCGAACTCGGGCATGGAGGTTCCCTGAAGAGAAAAAGTAATCAGTGGCGGAGCTTGAGCCTCTTGGTGACCGTTTGATAGCGCGTCAAGTCCGTCTGATGGAGATAATCCAGCAAACGGCGGCGCTGGCCGACCATGATCAAGAGGCCGCGCCGGGAGCTGTGGTCCTTGATATTCTTCTGCAAATGTTCGGTCAAATGATTGATGCGCTCGGTCAAAAGAGCGACTTGCACGTCAGCGGACCCTGTGTCGCGCTCGTGCAGTCTGAACCCTGCTATCGTCTTTCCTTTTTCCATATTCTCTATTCGATCAATTTTCTTTGAACGGGCAGTCTAAATTTGATTGCCTGCCGTGTAAAGTCCTTTTCCACCGATTTTTTGCGACCGGGCGCGTCTCACTTTTCTGTAGATTCCTCTAAACTCGTCGGCCTAGTTCCCTCGCCCCGCAAGGCGGGGAGAGGGATAGGGAGAGGGGATCGAACCTCCTCTCCCCGGCCCTCTCCTCCACAAGTATTGTGGAAGAGAGGGAGTGGACCGAAGTCCAAAAAGTGAGATGCTCCCTTTGCGACCGGCGCCAGGCATCAACTGTTGCCCTGCGCGGTGGCCAATTCACGTCGGGTAAAGAGAATGATGCCCATCACGCAAAAGAATCCGCCCAGCAACACTATAATTTGCAGCACCGCCTGCCCCAATTGACTCCACCTGATGCTCCGCCCGGTGCT
>DASYNM010000394.1:0-12131 GCA_036008545.1 Verrucomicrobiia bacterium | reverse complement strand
GGCAGCTTCACCTTGTCTAAAATCGCCTCCGCCCGCCGTTCGACCTCGTGCGGCCGCAGACCCGACAGTAGGCCCAAACCCTTCAGCCACTCCAGCGGGCGCAATTCTTTCGGCACGGCTTCGCCTTCCGGACAGTAGCCGATACGGCACAGCAACGCCGGATTGTTCCAAGGTTCAAGGCCGAAAACGGTCAGTTGGCCCGAACTGGGCTTGAGCTGGCCTGTGATGATTTGAATCAACGTACTTTTACCCGCGCCATTCGGGCCGACCAGACCGGTCAGGCCCGGCTCGATTTGGAACGTGACATTGTTCAATCCCATCACGATGCCGTACCACCGGCTTAGCTCTTGCGCTTCAATCAGAGCGTTCATTCGGGGACCACGCGTTTGCGGATGATCAGGCCTGCCGTCACCACCATCAACGCCAAGCCTAGAAAGGATCCGCCAAGAATAGGATGGTTCAACGCGTCGCGCGTTTGTTCAGAGGTAGTATGACTCAACATTTGCCCAAAAATGGGAATGCTATCCTGCGCCGTTTGCAATTCCCGCCCGAGGTGAAAAACGGCCAATGCGATCTGTCTCAAATTGTATCCAAAACTCACGTGCCGCAGCCAAGGCAGGGTGTGGATGGCAATAGGCTGGATTGCAAGGCCCAGCACCCACCAGATGAACCAGAGCGCGGGCGTCGATTTTTCCCGGCTCGAGACCGCCGACACCCCCAGGGCCAGCAGGCTCATAATGGCCGTACTGCCCAACCCGAAGATCAACACGTGCAGCAGTGCAACGCGGGAGTGCCAAAAAAAGCTCCAATTCGGCGCCAGCAGATTGCCGATAAACCACGCCCCCATAACCGGTCCCAGCCACGTCACCGTCATCACGCCGAAGGCGGTGCAAAACTTACCGAGGAGATAATCGCCGCGCGACACCGCCTTGGAGGAGTAAATAACAATGGCGCTGCTGGCCAGATCGCGGGTAATGAGCACCGGCAGGGCCATGCCCAACGCCACGATGCTCACGGGCATCGAATACACGCAGTAATAATAGAACAGCACGTTCTGGGTCGTACCGACAGACACCTCCGGGTGATCCACGAGCCAGCTTGTAAACATGCGGACGAACGCCCGCATGTCCGGACTAATTTGCGTCACCCACCGCACCAGGATGCTATCCGGCACGAGCACTTGTCCGAGAAAAAAAAGAAATCCCGCCATCACCAATCCGCCCGCCCAAGACAACAACACGACGTAGCGCAACAATCTGCCGCGGAGACAGGCCGAGATGCCGTTTTGGGCGATGACTAGACGCCGGCCCCAGATGCTGGTGTGCGTCCCCTCCCAATGCTGGTAATGGGCGTCATGCAGCGGCATGAGAGATCTCCAGGGCTTGAACGAATGTTTCTTCCAGCGCGTTGGGGCTGGGGATGATCTCAAGCGGCGGCAGCCGCAGTTCGTGCAGCAGTGTCAACAATGGATTCAGTGTGTCCGCTTGGTGTTCAACGCGCAAATGGCCGTTGGGCAGCAAATCGCACAGCCAATTTCTCCCGCGGCAGGCGGCCTGCAATTCGCCATGGCCGCGGGCCAGCACCACTTCTGCCGCGCCGCGCCGGCGGGCCTTCAGATTCGCCAAAGTGTCATGCACCAAAACCTTCCCACGCGCGATGATGATGATCTGTTCGCAAACTCGCTCGACATCGTGCAGGAGGTGCGAGGACAGGATGACAGTGATACCATAAGTCCGCCACAACCCTTCGACGAGCTCAAGGATTTGGGCCTGTCCCTTGGGATCCAACCCGTTGGTAGGCTCATCGAGGAAGACGATTTCGGGATCATGCACAATCGCCTGCGCCAGCTTCAGTCGCTGCTTCATGCCGGTGGAGTAACTATCGACCTTGCGGTAACGCTCCTGGCTCATCCCGACAAAATCCAGCATTTCATGCGCCCGTTGACGTGCCGCTTGGAAGGGCAATCCGGACAATTGCGCGCAATAAGTGACATATTCGCAACCTGCCATGCCGGGGATGTGGCAATTTTGCTCCGGCGCGTAACCGACTCGCTTGCGGATTTCGCGCCCTTCGCGTCCAACCTCGCGTCCCAGGAGTTTGGCTGAGCCGGACGTGATCGGCTGCAATTGAAGCAGGCATTTCATCAAGGTGCTCTTGCCCGCGCCGTTGGGACCGAGCAGGCCGATGGAACCGGGAAAAACTTTGAGGCTGACATCATCCAAGGCGCGCTGCCGCCCAAAGGTTTTTGAGAGGCCCAACGTTTCGATGACAGGCTCGGACGACATGTTGCGCGCGGACTGTGCAGAGAAACGGCCACTTTGGCCAGAGAAAAGTGCGCCCCTCGAATGTTCGGCCTGGGTAAAATCGACTTGCCAACCAAAGCCAAATTCTCCTCAAAATAACCAAACAATATCGCCCACGCCCGCACTCCGTTTGGGAGAGCTTTTCCCCTTGCAATGGTGGTAGCTTGCGGCTATGTTTGTGACAAGCGAGGCGCCTGAGGCGCAGCATCTCAAGGGGTTAGTTCAGACAATGCAGAATGATTGGTCACAATAAGGAGAAACTATGCTTACGAGATATTCGCCCACACCACGCCGCCCTCACTCTGCTTTCACGCTAATTGAATTACTGGTCGTGATAGCTATCATGGGAATCCTGGCCGCTCTGCTAGCGACCGCCTTGGCCTCCGCCAAAATCAACGCGCAACGGACGCTTTGTCGAACCGAGGAAACCGGTCTGGTCACCGCCATCAGCTCCTATTACTCAACCTACGGTCGCCTGCCGGCGTCCACCAACGCGGTCAACGCAGTCGCAAGCAGCGATTTTACGTACGGCACAAGCTTAACCGGCAGCAGCGGCCAACTAGCGAACATGCCTGCACTCCCAGGCGCGCCAATCGGCATTATCACTCCCAATTCCTCCTACCAGAACAACAATTCCGAATTGATTGCGATTTTGCGCGATGACGTTTTTTACCCGGAGTACGCCACCAACGGTAGCCAAGTCCAAGGGCATATTTATAATTCCCAACAGCATGATTTTTACCAAGGCAAGGCGGCGGCCGGCCCCACTATCGCTGGAGCCGGCCCCGGCTACCCCGGCGTCGGCACGGACGATATCTTGCGCGACATCTGGGGCATGCCCTACATGGTCACCATCGACCTCAGTGGCGACGGTCGCGTCTTTGACCCGTATCTGAATCAAATGTACCAAAAACAATTTCCCGGCTCGACGCTCTATGTGCCAGGTCAGGCCGTGGTCTGGTCGCTCGGGCCAACCAAAAAAATCAACTTGACACTCGGGTCGCAGAACTCTGTCAACAAATACATGGTGACCAGTTTTTAGAAGCGAGACGGACAATCTTCGGTAAATCGCTTCTCTATTCTGTGTCACAGTTCTAGCCACTTGCGTGTGCCAGAAAACTGGGCACGAGGATCAGACCTCTCACAATTGGGACGAACGACCGTGAATTTACAATCCTCGTGTTGCATAAAGTCCTGCGCTACAAGGGTTCACACTTTGGTTCCGGGCGGCATTGCTCTTGCTAATTCCAAGAGTGTTATTAAATGAGCGAAACAAAGTTCCCTGCGTGCATCGGAAAAGAGTCTTATTGGCCAATCTAATTTGGGCTGCCGTCTTTGCTTGGTTCGCCGGGCCAGTCGTCGGCGCCCCCGTCGCTCCTTCTTCCGCTCTTAAGGCGGTAGCCAGTTGGCTGGCGGCTGATCCAACACCACTTGCGGAAGGGCTGGGCCAAGACATCATGGATATTCAAACGAAGAACGACGGCCAAGGGACGGCTCTTTATCACGTCATCCATTTGAAGCCCTCGGGATTTGTCATTGTGGCGGCAGACGATCAAATTGAACCGATCATCGCTTTCGGCGCGAAAGGCGCGTTTGATCCGTCGGCCAAAGACACCTTAAGTGCGCTGGTCAACAAAGACCTGCCGGCGCGTCTGGCGCAGGCGCAAGCGCATCCCAACTCGGCGAGATTTGTTCGCGCGGGCCACCTGTGGCAACAGCTCACGGGGGGTTCGAATTCTCCGCCAGGCGGGGGCACTGCCAACGTCGCCAGCGTGTCGAGTGTGTGGGTGGCGCCTTTCCTGCAGACGCTCTGGGATCAGGATACAGTAAACGACGCGGGCAAAACCTCCTGTTACAATTACTACACGCCGCCTTACGCCGCCGGGAGCACCAGTAATTATCCCTCCGGCTGCGTTGCCACGGCCATGGCGCAATTGATGTATTCATTCCAGTATCCGACCGCCGGAGTTGGGACCAATTCATTCTACATTTATATCAATGATACGCTGGTGCAGACCAACCTGCGCGGCGGCAACGGATTGGGCGGTCCCTATTCATGGAGCACCATGCCGCAGGTGCCGGAGTCCCCCAATGCCGCACAGTGCGAGGCCATTGGCGCGCTTACTTTTGACGCAGGAGTCGCCGTGGACATGGAGTACGCGCCCGGTGGTTCTGGAGCGACCTTGTGGGCCGCGCGCAGCGCTTTGGCAGGAACTTTTCTTTACGCCAATGCCATCATCGGCGGCCAGGACAACCCCGACTATTCACTCTCCGCGACCTTGACCAACATGGTCAATCCTAACTTGGACGCGCGCAAGCCCGTTATGTTCGGAATCTGGACTAGCTCAGACGAAGGGCACTGCGTGGTCTGCGATGGCTATGGCTACATCGGCGGCACGCTTTACCATCATCTCAACATGGGCTGGTCGGGTTACGACAACGCCTGGTACGCGTTGCCCGATATCGACGCCGATGGTCTCGCCTTCACCAATATTTCTTCCTGCATCTACAATGTCGATGTCAGCGGCGCAGGGGAGATCATGAGTGGACGAATCGTTGATGGTTCGGGCAACCCCGTAGCGGACGCCAGCGTGACGGCCTTGCGGTCCGGCGGCAGCACTTATGCAACCACCAGCGACACCAATGGGATTTACGCCTTTACGGAACTCCCCTCCTCTTCCCAATACACCTTGACCGTCAGCCACGCAGGCTATGCCAGCGCCACCGGCAAATGGTCCACGGGCACCTCGCAGAACAGCACCGCCACGACGGGCAACGTGTGGGGAGCCAACTTTGTTGTGACACCCGCCGTCGCGCCGTCGATCCTGACCGCACCCCAAAGTCAAACGGTCGTGGTCGGTGGGGCAGCCAGTTTTTCGGTCAGCGCATCCGGGACTGCGACCTTGGACTATCAATGGCAATTCAACGGAGTCAACGTGCCCGGCGCGACCAGCTCCACGCTTTCTTTCAGCGCGGCCCAAGCCGCTGACGCTGGCTTCTATCAAGTAGTGATCAGCAATGCGATCGGCACCATGACCAGTTCGGCGGCGGCATTGAACGTGACGGGCGTGCCGGTTTCCTTCGTCACCGGAGGCGGCGGCATCCAAGCCAGCAATGGCGCAATAACACTTGCATTGACGAATCTGACGGGCCAGGGACAGGTGGTCGTGGAGGCGTCCTCCGATTTGTCCCAATGGACGCCAGTCTTCACGAACGCGTCAGCCTTTGGCGGCTTTCAATTCACCGATAATATTTCCACAAATCTCCCCAGCCGCTACTACCGCGCCGTGGTCGAGACTTCACAATAAGCATTACAGCGCCGGCGCCCACGCCAAGCCGTCCACGACGGGTCCCGCGGAGATCAAGGTGCGCACGGTCCAATCCTTGGTGTCAATAACAGCAACTTTCTTGCTGGCGTCGCAGGAAACGTAGGCCTCCGCGCCGTCCGGACGAACCAGAGCCTCCTGCGGAGCCCGGGGCACAACCAACGTGCTCGCCACTTTCATTTCGCCCAAGTCGATCACCGCCACCTTGCTGACGCGAGGCATGGCCACCACAAGCCATTTGCCATCGGGTGTGGGCGCGGTTCCGTAACCGACGCCAGGCATGGGAATCCAGCGGTCCACCGCGTTCTTAGCAGTGTCGATTACTGCCAAGCGGGGCGTGTCCTGGTCGGAAGTGAACACCCATTTATCATCGGTCGAGATCGAGATGCGTTGCGTCACTTTGCAAACGGGAATGACGATCGGGACTTTCGTCTCATCCAAATCCAGCACCGAAACCGTGCCGGAAGCGACGTTGGCGGTGTACCCGCGATGGCCGTCGTGGCTAATGGCCAGCATGTGCGATTCGGGCTTACCAGTGGGAATGCTCCCGACAATTTTGAGCGTAGCAGGATCAATGACCGTAATCGAGTTTTCCAGCTCCGTTGTCACATACAGTAACCCGTTTTTAGGGCCCATGACGGCGCAATGGGGTCGGACCCCCTTGCCAAAATCGACTGTGCCAGTGATCTGTCGTGTCGCCAGATCGATCACCCGGATCAGACTGCCGTCAGTGCCTGGCTGGCCCACGCCTGAATTACCGTAAATGGGGACGTAAGCAACTTTTCCGTCAGGTGAGGCTGCCAGTTCGTGCCCGGTGGTTCCGTCCTCAGGCACGGTGGCCAATTGTTGTCCGGCTGCGGGATCGACGATGCCCATGGTGTGGTCTCCCTTGTTAGCCACCAAGAGAAACCCGCCGGCATTAGAGGAAAGTGGAATGAGCGATGCGATCGTCAGAGCGAATAGAATGGAAGCAGGCTTCATCATGCCTTTCAGAATATCCGGGGGATCCTCCCGAGGTCAACTCCCGTTCACTTCGTCAAATAAGCGTTCCAAAACAGCGCCAAGAGGCATACGCCAGTCACCGCGCCCAAAGGCACCCAAATATAGTCCAGCGGATGCCATCGCCGCCGCACGCCCCACTTTTCGCGGCGAAAAAGCACGACGATGCCCAATGCATAAATCACGAGATAACCCAACATCGAGCCTACCACTGGTAGCGAATATAAGCTTGGTTGCATTTTCTTGTCAATCGAACGTGCCGCGCGTCGCCTTCCGCCGGTTCAGACGATTTGTTGCCAATTGTGAGACACTATATAACCAAAGGTGTTCATACCGTCTGCGAGGCGAATCCGGATTTGATTGTCGGGGAAACCCTTAGCTGGCATCCGGCGCCACTCTCCCATCCCTCCGCGACGCCACCGACTCCACCACATTGCATAGCGTTAAAGCGAACCCGACCTGCCGCAAAAGATCGCTCGAATTGAGAGCGCCATTTTGTGGTCGTCCGGATCGCGATTGTGCCGAAGCGCTACGGCAGCGAGGCTCCAACAAAATAGAAGCAAGGCCGGCGGTGGCGGGCAGCCAGCGCAAGATCCCGATGATGGCGACTCCGCCCATATCTGGCAGATCGGAATCGACCAGGATCAAATCAGGCAGCATCCGCTCGGCCCAAAGAATGGCGTCCAAACCACAATCGGCCAGGGTCACCTTGTGACCGGCCAACTCCAGAGTAATAGGGATGGTTTCCACGACCTCGACCGCATCAGCCACCACCAGAATGTGCTTTTGCATGGCTCTTGATTACCAACGACCTCGACGCAGGACAACGGCGAGAAGGACAAAAGCACGTGACAATTGGATGCCAAAACCAAGGCGCAGGAGGGCAGCGCTTAGTCTTCCTTCTTGGATTTTACAGCAGTCTTTTTCTTGTAAGGGGAATGCAGATTGAAATAAATGCCGCACAGCGGACGATCATTCTCCGTCTGGCTGAGGATGATCGTCACCTGTTTGTCCAGTGCGATGCCGTGCCGCAAATGCGGTCCGCGGCTGAGATAGGCGCGAATGGCTTTGTCCATGAGCGAATGCAATGCAGCTTTGCACTCTTCCGGCGTCTTATCGATGCACACGATGTGTCGGTCGTAGGCCCGTAAAGCTTCCTCAATCTCGCATTGAAATGTCTCGATAGTTAACTCCATACATTACGGGTCGCCGGCCGCCTGTCTAAGAGCGGCCCGCGCGCCCAAAACGGCGCTGCCGAGCCGTATCATAGTCGCTCCTTCTTCCACCGCCACTTCAAAATCGCCGCTCATGCCCATGCTCAAATGCGGCAGAGGCGCGCCCAATAAATCCTCACATTGCCCCTTCAATTCCCGCAGGCGCGCAAACACCGGCCGAACCTTTTCCGCGGCCTGCGCAAAAGGCGCGACCGTCATCAACCCATGCAGTTCAATTCTCGGCAGCTTGTTGATTTCCTTAACCTCGGCCAGGACTTTTTCCGGCGCGTAGCCAAACTTGCTCGATTCCCCCGCCACGTTGACTTCGATGAGCACTGGCATCGTTTTGGCGGATTTTTCAGCCCATCGATTGATCTCCTGAGCCAGCGCAAGGCTATCGACGCTCTGGATCATGGCGAAGAAATGGACGGCGTCGCGGCATTTGTTGGATTGCAGGTGGCCAATCAGATGCCAGCTCAGACGGTTAGGGCAAAGGCTGATTTTTGCTTTGGCCTCCTGCACCTTGCTTTCTCCAAAGATAGAAAGACCCAATTCCGCAGCAACGCAAACCACTTCCGCCGGCTGTCCTTTGGAAACAGTGACTAATGTCACTGACTCGGCTTGCCGTCCGGACCGGGCACAAGCCGCGGCAATACGCTTGCGAACTTGGTCCAGATTAGCGGCGAGGTCCATGAGTTCAGCACAAGCCGGCGGTCTCCGGGAAGCCGCGCAGGATGTTCATGCTTTGGACGGCTTGCCCGCTGGCACCCTTGGTAATGTTGTCAAGCGCACTGATAACGATCAGCCGCCCCGTGCGCGAGTCAAGGCGCCAAGCGATTTCGATGACGTTAGCGCCGGTGACGTTCTTGGTGTCGGGTAGCGCGGAGCCGTCCAAGAGCCGGACGAAAGACTCCTGGCCGTACGCGGTCTGATAACAGCGCGCCACTTGCTCACCGAACGCCGCCATTTCCTTCTCATTGGCAAAATGTTTGGCCGGCGCCAGGTAAAGAGTGGTCAGAATACCGCGATTGACCGGGATCAAATGCGGTGAAAATTGAATGACGACCGGTTCGCCCGCTGCCAGGGCTAATTGCTCCTCGATCTCCGACAAGTGCCGATGCTTGGGAATGCCGTAAGGCCGGACGCTTTCATTGCACTCGGCAAACAGGTAGTCCAACTCCACTTTGCGCCCTGCCCCGCTGACGCCGCTGAGGGCATCGGCGATGATCCCAGAACTCTTGATCAACCCCGCCCTGAGCAAGGGCAGCAAAGGCAGCAAAATGCTCGTCGGATAGCATCCGGGTGAAGCGATCAACGAGGCGTTTTTGATCTCAGTGCGATAAATTTCGGGCAGTCCATAGACCGATTTGGCGAGCAGCTCTGGCGCAGGATGGTCGTGCCCGTAGAACTCCTTGTAGATCGCCGGGCTTTTCAGCCGGAAATCCGCGCTGAGATCGATGACTTGACAGCCAAGGTCCAGCAAGGGAGCGGCAAATTCCGCCGCCACGCCGTGCGGCAGGGCCAGGAAAACAACTTCGGCCGCTTTGGCCAGCAATTCCGGTTGAGGTTCACTGAAGCGCAGGCTCTTGGCGCGAGGATCGTGGCCAAATTTGGGAAAAATGCGGGCCACAGTCTGCCCTGCGTATTGACGCGACGTCACCGCGGCCAGTTCGGCCTGCGGATGCCGCAACAGCAGGCGCACCAGTTCCTCGCCCGAGTAACCCGACGCGCCTACAATGGCGGTCTTCATCGGATCAGCGCTTGCTATATTGGAAGCGTTTGCGCGCGCCAGGCTGACCGTATTTCTCCCGTTCCCTCATGCGCGGATCGCGCGTCAATAATCCCGCCGTTTTCAACGCCGGGCGCAAGGCCGCGTCCACTGTCAACAATGCCCGAGCGATGCCGTGTCGCATGGCTCCGGCCTGGCCGGTGGGCCCGCCGCCATCAAGATTGACACGGATGTCATACTTCGCGGCGCTTTCCGTAATGGCCAGCGGCATCAAGGCCAGGGTGCGCAGGGTGTCGGTGGGGAAATAATTTTCAAACGGGCGCCCGTTGACCACAATCTTTCCCGAACCGGCCGCGAGACGGACCCGGGCAACGGCCGTTTTGCGGCGTCCCGTACCAAGAAATTCTTTGATCTCTGCCATAGAGTTGAGTGTGCGTTATTTGGCCAGGGCCAGGATGGCGGGCTGCTGCGCCGAATGAGGATGCTCGCTGCCCTTATAGACTTTCAGTTTGGTCATCAAGACACGTCCGAGGCGGTTCTTCGGCACCATGCCCCGCACCGCGTGCGTGATCAGCTTCTCCGGGTGCTTGGCGCGAACCTGCGCCACGGAGGCATATTTCTCGCCGCCTTTCCAACCCGAATAGGACATAAATTCCTTATCCGTCTCCTTTTTCCCGGTGACCTTCACCTTTTCGGCGTTGATCACGACCACGAAATCGCCGGCATCCAGGTGCGGCGTATAGACGGCCTTGTTTTTTCCGCGCAAAATATTGGCCACTTGGACCGCCAGCCGGCCCAGAATGGCGCCGTCGGCGTTGACCACGTGCCAATTGCGCTGTTCCAAATGGTTCTTGGGCAAATACGTTTTCATCAATTCCTCTCGCGAGAGGAGCGATGAACCTACCAAAGAACCGACTTATGTCAACAGGCAATTCCATATTTGCGTTTCCCCTCACCCAGCGCCTAAACTGCCTCGATGGGCAACTCTTTTGGACATCTGTTCCGCATTACCACCTGGGGCGAATCTCATGGCGGAGGCGTCGGCGTCGTCATCGACGGCTGCCCGCCGCGCCTGGCGCTGACGGAGGCGGACATCCAACCCGACCTTGACCGCCGCCGCCCCGGGCAATCAGCCATCGTCACGCCCAGGCAGGAGGCGGACCGCGTCGAAATTCTTTCTGGCACGTTCAAAGGCCAAACGCTCGGCACGCCGATCTCCATGTGGGTCAGGAATGAGGACGCCCGCCCGGAAGCCTACAGCGAGATGGCGACCAAGTTCCGGCCTTCCCACGCCGATTACACTTACCAGGCCAAGTTCGGCATTCGCAATTGGCAGGGCGGAGGCCGCACCAGCGCCCGTGAAACGGTCGGCCGCGTCGCCGCCGGTGCTGTCGCCAAGAAAATTTTGCGCGAACAATTTGGAGTCGCCATATTAGCCTACGTCGCCCAAGTCCAGCGCATCGCGGCGCACATTGACCGGGAGGCGGTGACGTTCAAACAAATCGAAAGCAACATCGTGCGCTGCCCCGACGAAGGGGCGGCGCGAAAAATGATCCGCCTCATTGAACGGATGCGGCGGGCCGGCGACAGCGTGGGCGGCCTTATCGAGTGCGTGGCGCGAGGCGTTCCGCCAGGCTGGGGCGAACCGGTCTTTGACCGCCTGGAAGCGGATTTAGCCAAGGCCATGTTGAGCCTGCCGGCCTCCAAGGGATTTGAGATTGGATCGGGCTTCGGAGGGACATTGCTGACGGGGCTGGCGCACAACGACGCCTTCCGCATGAAAGGCGGCAAGGTGCGTACTGTCACCAATAATTCCGGAGGCGTCCAGGGTGGAATCTCGAACGGCGAAACCATTTATTGCCGGGTCGCCTTCAAGCCGGTGGCCACGGTCATGCGCGAGCAGCAGACTATCGATATCCACCTCAAGAACACAACCCTCCAAGGCCGCGGCCGGCATGATCCCTGCGTGCTGCCCAGAGCGGTGCCGATGGTAGAAGCGATGGCCGCATTGGTTTTGGTTGATCACGCCTTGCGCCAGCGCGGCCAGTGCGGATGACTTCGCCGTGTTCGCCTTCCGGCGTGTTGGAGCGGTTTACTGTGCGGGAACCTGATTGGCGTTCCCAGTGGCCTGCGGCGAAGAGTGGCTCTCCACCCAATCAATGTCCACCTTGGAGCCTACGACGGCCAGGGGCAGCCAATCGCCATTGCCTTCAATGCCGTGAATGGTGTGGATGTTCATCCATTTGTGGATTTCGGAATGACCATCGGCAAACGCGTAACCGCACGCTCCAACGTGATACGAGGCCGGAAGGTCGCTCCACTCTGTGTCTTCTCCGTCCGACGTGGGCGTGAATTGAATCCCATCGTTAATGCTGTCGGGATGCTCGTCCGAGAACACCCAAGTCTTGGATGCAATTTTTAAATCGGTCGTCTTGTAGAAATTAGGCCAATAATCTCCATAAGTCGCATCTTCTGTGGCAGTGGCAGATTTGCTGCCAACGGTGAAATCCATGGAATAGCTGCGCACCCTGGCCACACCGTAGCCTGGAGCAATGATCGG
>DASYNM010000393.1:0-1691 GCA_036008545.1 Verrucomicrobiia bacterium | reverse complement strand
AACGTCGCCCGCCTGCGTCTCGATGATAGGCAGCCCGGTCAGCGAACCGTTGCCGTACTTTTCGCTGACACGCGCCGAACGTTCCAGCAAGCGACTGTGCAAATAGAAGACATCGCCGGGATAGGCTTCGCGGCCCGACGGACGTTTGAGCACCAGCGAAACCTGGCGATAGGCCACGGCGTGCTTGGAAAGGTCGTCGTAAATAATCAGCGCGTCCATGCCGTTGTCCATGAACCATTCGCCCATCGCGCAACCGGCAAAGGGCGCCAGGTATTGGTTGGTGGCGGAATCGGAGGCGCTGGCGTCAACAATAATGGTGTAGGGCATCGCGCCGGCTTCCTCCAACACCGCCACGACGCGCGCGACGTTGGATTGCTTCTGGCCGATGGCCACGTAAATGCAATAGAGCGGACGGTAGCTTGTGTCCTTGGCCGCCTCCGCCGCTCGATTCTGGCGCGCCTGGCTGATAATAGTATCGACGCCGATGGTGGTCTTGCCAGTGGAACGGTCGCCGATGATCAATTCGCGCTGGCCGCGGCCAATGGGAATCATGGCATCGACCGCCATGATGCCGGTCTGCACCGGCTGCGTCACCGACTTGCGCTTGATGATGCCGGGGGCGATTTTTTCGACGGGATAAAATGTCTCGGTGTTGACCGGGCCTTTGCCGTCCAGCGGCTGGCCGAGCGAGTTGACGACGCGTCCCAGGAGCGCCTTGCCGACGGGCACTTGAAGCAGTTTGCCAGTGGTGCGAACTTCCTGGCCTTCCTTAATGGAGGTGTATTCGCCCAGGATGATCGCTCCGACTTCCGTCTCCTCCAGGTTCAACGCCAGGCCAATGATGCCGTCGCCGAAGTCCAACATCTCGTTGAGCATGGCGTCGGAGAGGCCCTCGATCTTGGCCACGCCGTCGCCGATTTCGCGGACGGTGCCGACGTTTTGGCGGGTGACGCCGGTTTTCAAACCCGAAATCTGGGCTTCAATTTCTTGCAACAATGTACTCATAAATTTTGCGGATTCTCAGGCGCTTTGCTGCAACGCTGCCAGGCGCCCCTGCACAGTGCCATTATAAACATCGCCGCCCACCTGGATGCGGACGCCGCCAATCAAGGCGGGATTCTGCGTGAAGGTAAATGCCAGGCCCGGGCCGTATTGCCGCGTTAAATCGCTTTGGATTTGCCCCTGCTCTTGCTGCGGCAACGTCGTGGCGCTCTCGATCGTCGCGGTGCGGCGGGCGACTTCCAGTCGGATCAGCCGCTGGAAATGGGAAAGGATGGCAATGAAACCGCGCGGCTTTGTCCGGACCACGGCGGCCAAGGCCTGGCGCGCGCGGTTCTCGTCCAAAGCGTCATGCACCATGCAAGTGCGGAACAACTCGCGAGCGTCGCGCCGGGCTTGTTTTGAGATTTTCATCCCAGTAATTCGAGTTTGACGGTGACTTAGGCAGCCAATTGTCGGCGCGTTTCCTCAGCCAGCCGCTGCTGGTCTTCCGCCGTGAGAACTTTGCCTGCCACCAAACTGGTCGTTTGCACCACCAGCGAGACGACTTCGCGTTTGAGATCAGTCAACATTTTTTGCCGCTCCAAAACGGCGGCCTCGCGGGCTTTGCTCATGATTTGCTCAGCTTGCGCAATCGCTTTTTGCGTTTCCTGTTCCTGCACGCGGGCGGCGGCGGCGCGGGCTTCCTCGAT
>DASYNM010000392.1:0-5251 GCA_036008545.1 Verrucomicrobiia bacterium | reverse complement strand
AACGATTTCATTTTGGCATTCATCCTGGAAAAAATTACGTCAAACTTTGAATTCCGTCATCCTTTGAACTTGCAGGCGATGACGCAGGCGTTGTGTCCGCCAAATCCGAAGGAATTGTTCAAGATCGCTTTCACTTCCATTTCGCGAGGAGTGTTGGGCACGTAATCCAAATCGCACTCCGGGTCAGGGTTTTCGATGTTGATCGTCGGCGGCACTACGCCGCATTCGATGGCTTTGACACACAAGGCCATCTCCACGCCACCAGCCGCTCCTAGGAGGTGGCCAGTGGCCCCTTTGGTAGAGCTGACGGCCAGCTTTTTGGCGTGCTCGCCGAAGACCGATTTGATGGCCTGCGTCTCCGCAACGTCGCCCTGGGGTGTCGCGGTGCCATGCGCGTTGATGTAGGAAATATCAGAGGGATTCAGGCCGGCCGAACGCAAAGCGTTGCGCATGCAGCGGGCGGCTCCTTCGCCGCCGGGAGACGGCGAGGTCATGTGATGCGCGTCGGCTGCGTTGCCGTAGCCAGTCATCTCGGCGTAGATGTGCGCGCCGCGAGCCTTGGCATGTTCAAGTTCCTCCAGGACCACGACGCCGCCGCCTTCACCCATGACGAATCCGTCGCGGTCGCGGTCGAACGGGCGCGAAGCGCGTTGAGGATCTTCGTTGCGGGTGCTCATGGCGCGCATGGCGCAGAAGCCGCCCAGGCCGAGTGGGACGATGGTCGCTTCGCTGCCGCCAGCGAACATGACTTTGGCGTCACCCATTTTGATGGTGCGCCAGGCTTCGCCCAACGCGTGAGTACCGGTGGCGCAAGCCGAGCACGTGGCTAGGTTGGGACCGCGCAGGTCGTAATACATTGAGAAGAGGCCCGATCCCATGTTGAGAATGAGCATGGGAATCATGAACGGTGAGAGCCGGCCAGGCCCTTTGTTCATTAAAATTGTATGCTGATCCTCAATAGTACGCAGGCCACCGATGCCCGAGCCAAGAAAAACTCCCACTTCGTCGTGGTCAACTTTGTTCAAATCCAGGCCGCTGTTGAGCAGTGCTTGGTGAGCGGCAAACACGGCGAACTGTCCATAGCGATCCGTTCGGCGCGCATCCTTGGGAGAGGGAAAGGCCGGGGAGGGATCAAAATCGGCAATTTCGGCGGCGATTCGCGTGGTAAAGGCCGAGGCGTCGAAAGAAGCAATTGCCCGCACGCCGCACTTGCCAGCCAGGATGTTGTCCCAGAACACACTCGGGGCTTGACCCAGAGAAGTGACAACTCCAACCCCGGTCACAACCACTCTGCGTTCTGTCCAGTTTGCGGCCATAAAAAAGGGCAGCGAACCTCAGGAGCGCTGCCCCGGCAAATCGCGGTGGCGATTACTTCTTTTGGCTGTCTTCAATATACTTGATGACGTCCCCGACGCTTTGCAGTTTTTCGGCCTGTTCGTCCGGGATTTCATTGCCAAATTCCTCCTCCAAGGCCATGACCAGTTCGACCGTATCGAGGGAATCGGCGCCGAGGTCCTCGATGAATTTGGCCTCCGGCGTCACCTGATCTGGATTGACGCCGAGTTGTTCCACAATGATTTCCTTGACTCGCTGCTCTATAGATTTTTCAGCCATCGATGCACTCCATTATTTATACTATTTAGTTTGTGTCTATGCCCGACGTTGCCAGCAGCGTCAAGCCTCGAATCTTCTTTTTTACATATTTCACATAACCATGCCGCCGTCAATGGCCAGCACCTGGCCAGTGATATAGCGCGCTCCCGGCCCGGCCAGGAACAACGCTCCTTCGGCCACGTCTTCGGGCCGCCCCAAGCTACGCAAAGGTATCCGTTCAAGCAACTGCGTCTTCATCTCCGCCGAGAGCGCCCCCGTCATGTCCGTCTCGATAAAGCCCGGCGCCAGCGCATTGACGGTCACGCCGCGCGAAGCGAATTCCTTGGCCACGGCCTTGGTCAAACCCAGCAGGCCCGCTTTGCTGGCTGCATAATTGCACTGGCCAGCGTTGCCAATCAAGCCAATGACAGAAGAAATATTTATAATCCGCCCCGAGCGTTGTTTGAGGAATCCCCGGCTCAGCGCCTTGGTGAACAGGAAGGCGCCCTTCAAATTAGTGTTCAGGACCGCCTCCCAATCTTCCTCACTCATGCGCATGAGCAATCCATCCCGCGTTACTCCTGCGTTGTTGACAAGAATGTCCACCTTCCCTGCTTCGGCCAGAATCTTTTCCACCGCCGTCTCCACCGCGGACGCATCGGCCACGTCAACCGCGTGCGCCCAGGCCTTGCGCCCCAAGGCTCGGACTTCTTGGGCGACCTTTTCCGCGTTCTCCGCTGTGCGCGATACACAGACGATGTCCGCTCCGGCGGCTGCAAACTTCAACGCGATGGCCCTTCCGATACCCCGACCCGCGCCAGTGATAACGGCGATTTGATTGGCGAGTTGCGACATAGGCGATTTTGAGAATTAGGAGTTGGTTGAGAGAACCTTCACGGTGGATTCCAGACTCGGCATGTCAGCCACGTTGAGGATCGCGATGTCGCCCTCGTGGTCTATTTGTTTCTCGGCCTGGCGGATTCGCTGCATCAGCGCTTGCTTGGCATATTGCGAAGCTGTGCGGCCAAAACCTGCTGGCGTTACCTCTGCCTCCAATTGTTCGCCCAGTTGAGCGTCGGCCTTGATGCGCCGGGCGTCGAGAAGCGAAATCTGTTCGTGTTTGGAAAGGACTCTTTCCGAGACGATGAGATTGGCGAAGACCTTAATATCACCGGTTTTGGGATCAACGGCACAACGTAATTCGCGAGCTGGGCCGACGGCTTTCTTGGCCGCCGCGAGCAAGGCCTCTTCAACGGCTTTTACCATGACCTCTTTAGACTCTCCAACCCACTTTCCCAAGAAATCCTTGTCCAAGCCCTTCTCGCTAAGAGGTGTTTTCTCAATGCGCTTGACAAATCCGCTCAAGACCGAGCCAGGCCCCAATTCAATAAACCGCGTGAACCCCTGCGCCAGCAAATAACGGATTGAATCCTCCCAGCGCACAGGCGATACAACCTGCGCGGTCAGCGCCTCGCGGATTTCTTCCGGCATGCCATGCGGCAGCGCCGTCACATTCGAAATCACAGGCACAGCCGCAGGGTTCAACGCAAGTGCGTCAAGCATAACCCTGACCTTAGGTTGCGCGCCGGCCATCAAGCGCGAATGATAAGCGCCCGCCACCGGCAGCAACACCGCGCGTTTGGCGCCCTTGGCCTTGGCCAACTCGCAGGCGGCAGCAATTTTCTCAGCTTCGCCGGAAATGACAATTTGACCGGGGCAATTCAAATTGGCTATATCGACATCCGCCGCCGCGCAAACTTCGCGCAACGCCGTCACATCCAGGCCGAGCACCGCTGCCATCGTCCCGTGGGTCTTCTCGCAAGCCTCCTGCATGAACAGGCCCCGCTGGCGGGCACTTTTCAACCCGTCTTCAAAGCCCAATACGCCAGCGGCCGCCAGCGCAGTCAATTCACCCAATGAAAGCCCCGCCGTGGCGTGGAAGGACAAGTCCGGCACGCGCTCCTTGAGCAATTGGAGAGCCACCCAACTCGTCAAAAAAATGCCTGGCTGCGCATTTTCCGTGCGCGTCAATTCTTCTTCCGGGCCGTTTAAACAAATCCGAGCCAGATCGAAGCCAAGGATTTCCTCGCTTCGATCAAAGAGGGCTTTGGCCGTCGGAAAATGAGCGGCCCAATCCCGGCCCATGCCGGCACACTGGGCGCCTTGCCCGGCGAACAAGAGAGCGGTCTTCTGCATCATGCCGCGCCACTTAACACGAAGACGCGGTGGGGGAAAAGAGATTTCTTGCTGTCAAGCGTGGCTCTTTTAGCTCAAACGTATCGGGTCTGGTGTGCCTCGCCACACTTTACTTGGATTGGCTGCCTGTAAAGGCCTCGCTACGGAGGCGCAATTCCCCCATTCAAGAATTGACTTGGCGCATGAACTGCTGTAAAAAAGTTTTGTCTCTTGTGCGAAAATGTGGCTGAACCGAATGCGGAGAGGAGCATTCGGCCGTTGTTATTTAAACGACACATCTGTAATGATTTGGAACTTGCTTGAAAGTGATCGTGTCCATTTATAAGACACCGATGGCTCGTCAGTCAGCATTTACGCTGACTGAAGTGCTGATGGGCGCAGCAGTCATGTCAGTCGTTTTTGTCACCATTTTTAGCATTATGACGGTCGGCTTGTATATTAGCGGAAATTCACGCGAGAATCTCAGGGCCACCCAGATCATGCTGGATAAAATGGAAGGGATACGCCTGTATAGCCCCACGCAGCTCACCAACTCCTCGTTTCTGCTCCAATCGTTCACAAACTGGTTCTCCGAAACCAACAACGTCGGCTTGCCGAACGTCCAAGGCTACGGAGTCATGTACACGGGCTCCATTACCATCGCCCCGGTAAATTTCGCCACATCATACAGTTCCAACATGCACCAAGTGACGGTGAACGTTGGGTGGGTTTCGGGTAGCCAGGGAAACACCGCGCATACGCGAAGCATGTCCACGTTCTACGCCAACCAAGGTCTGTACAATTATGTGTGGACCAATAACTATTAGGAAATGAAGTGCGGTCTGATTAACCGGGAAACGGGGAGGCCTATGTCCCTGCCGGGTTGGGCCTGCGATTTTCGCCGGCGCTCGCGACGGGCCTTCACGCTTGTAGAATTAATGGTGGCCACCAGTATCAGCGTCTTCGTGCTGGCGACGATGATGGTTTCTTTCGTGGTCTTGTCTCGATCCTTCAGCGCCATCGGAAACTATGCCGACCTGGACCGGCAAAGCCGCAACACGCTGGACGTGATGGCGCGGGACATCCGGCAAACCGGTGGGTTGACTAATTGGACCACCACAAATCTTGCGTTCACCAACCTGGATGGCAACGCGTTGATTTACTCTTACAATACAAACTCCGGAGTCCTGACCTACACCAATGGCAGCACGGGACAAGCCGGCGTCCTGCTTTCAAACTGCACAACGCTCGCCTTCAGCATATTTCAACGCACGCCGACCAACGGGCCGGTTTGCTTTTGCGCGGCCAGCAATGCCGTTTCCGCCAAGGGCATCATGATGAGTTTTACATGCACGCGCACCAATTACCTGGGACTGACTGACTCTGAATCCAGCCAGACGGCCAGCATCGTCATGCGCAATTAACAGTTTTAAATCTAAGGAGCACCCATAAAGATTAACCACTCAAAACGTGCGGGAGAAGA
>DASYNM010000391.1:0-13616 GCA_036008545.1 Verrucomicrobiia bacterium | reverse complement strand
ACCGCGTTGGAACTTATCCCAACCCCAGTCGCCGAGAGGTAACTTCCGTTGGCGACCGTCGTGATGCCATCCGTCGGGAGATGTGAGGCGCTCAAACCGGTGATCAATGCGCCGTTACCCGAGAAGGCCGGTGCGTTGATCTGGCCGCTGGACAAGAACCGGATGGTTGGGACGCCGTTGGAATAAAACTCAAAAGTGTCGTTGGTGTTGCTGGGCTGGCCGAAGACTTGCAGTGCGGGGCAGAAAGTGTTTTCGAGTTGAGCGCCCCCATTCAACGTTGATTCAAACGCGGCATACCTGCCGCCAGACAAATCCTTATAGACCGTGCCCTGGCCATCACAACTATTGCCGAACTCAATCGACGTGTATAGACAATCGGCACCGTTTAGAACGCCAATCTGAGTCGATGGGCTGCTAGCATCATCAAAATCCATTCCCTTGCATATCGTGCCGAAGGAATTGTTCGTGATGACAACGCCCACGGGATTGCCACTGGACATCTCGATGATATCATCCGTGAATTTGTTGTTGGCTGCATCGGGCCCATAGACCCAATATACTGCATAGCAATTCTGCGTGCTCTTGACGTAGCAATCGGAGATGACGATGTCGTTAGCCGCGCTGTTCAAAATGGCGGCGGCGCCGGCGTCCCAATGGATACAATGCGTCAGGGAGCTGCCGTAACCGCCAAAGCCCATTTGCACACCTTGCGTCTCGTTATCGCCGCTCGTGCCGCCATAGACCACGTTGGTCCTTCCCGGGCCGCCGTCGGTTCTAAACTCCACATTATCGATGTGTGTGACGGTGCCTCCGTCAAAAATATCGGGCAGCGTGCTGGCGCTTCCGGTCGTGGCTGCATTTTGAACCGTGAAGCCGCTGAGGTTGACCGTGCCGACCGGGCGCGTGTCCAACCAGGCGGCGTCATTGGTGCCTGGCGTGATATCGTAGGAGAAAAGGGTGACGCCGATGCCCGCGCAGATGAGGGTCATCTCCGGGCAACTGGCGCTGCTCATCGTGCCGTTGGTCGGTACGTGAAATGTTTTGCTGACGACGTAGGTGCCGGGGCCGACGTACATAAAGCCTCCTCCCTGGTTGAAGCACGTCTGCCACATATTGCTGAAAGCCGCGGTGTTATCCGTCGAACCGTCGCCGATCATGCCCGAATCCGCGCCATTGATGGCGAGGACGGCTTGGATGTCGAAGATGTTGACTCCGTCGAAAGTTGGCTCCGTTTGAAAGGTCGGCGCGGCGGCGCTACCGGTTGGAGGCCCTGCCAGAATCGTATTGGCGCTTTGATTCTTGAGCGTCGGCGTCAGCGTGCCCGAGGCGGTAATGGGCGAACCTGACACGGTGGAGTTAAAAATAGTATTGTCTCCAGTCATGGAGACGCTGATGACGCTGCCGCCGCCCTCGCCGCCGATAACGCTCAATTGCCCGCTGCTATTCGCGGCGATGGTCGTGCCATCGACCGAGACCGCGCCAACGGCAGACGCGCTGCCGAGCGGCAATCGCGCGACGGGCACCGTTCCGCTGGTGAGTTGCGAGGCGCTGAGACCGGTCAAGCTTGCGCCGCCGCCCGCGAAACTGGCGGCGGTGATGCTCCCGGAAGCAGCGATGTTGCCGGTCAAGCCGTTGCCCGTGAGCGTGATGACCGAAGGAAAGAGCGCGTAATTCGTCCAACCCGCGCTGCCGTAGAGGCCGTAACCGCCATTGGGTCCGAACGAAGCGAAGGTGGCCGTGGCCGGACCATTGGTGACGATGCTCCAGCCCGGGCCGGAAAGATTGCTGTTAAGAGTGAGCGAGTTGCTAAGGGTCACAGCGGGCGTTTCGCCGTTGGTCAACACCCCGGTAATGGCGCCGGTCAAGCCATTCACGCTGCTCACGCCACTACCGCCACCTCCGCCTCCGCCCCCGCCGCTGCTATTGACGGAGGCGTTGAGCAAGTTGCTGTTGACAGAGAAGAAGTTCGTCACGTCTGGAGGGAGCGCGTTGTTGGTCCCAAGCATGAATGATTTGTTCGTGGAAACGCTTGATGCCTGGGCGCAAAAGACGCAAAGGAGATAGGCGGGGCAAACGACTGAACGCACGGAAAAAAGGCGGGGCTTCATGGGTTAGTATCCTTGATCTGAGAGTTGGAGGGTGAGCACGCCGCTGTCGTTCAGGATGGCCAGCGTGTGATAAAGGCCCGTGGAGGTGTCCAGCAATTGCGGAACAATTTGCCCGGCGACGGTATAGAATCGGAATGCGGCCAGAGGCGGAACGATGGCCGTGCTGATGGGCCCGTCTTTGACCGTGACAGGGCCGTCGAGCAGCGTGATGGTTTTGGGCGGGCTGTCGGTCGTTTGCGCCGTGATGCGCAGCCAATAGTTGACGCTCGCCTGGCCGTTGAGGCTGACGGCGGTCTGGCTGTTGGGAAACAGAAAGGCGGCGTGATAGAACGGCGTCGTATTGTTGGTCCACTGCGTCTGCGTCAGTCCGGTGTTGATGGTGGACGTGGTGGCACTCATCATGGGCGCGTTGGTGTCGTTCTCGGCCGCAAAAAGCTGCCCCGTCATGGAAGCGACGTTGGAAATGGATGTCAGCAGTGATCCGTTTTCGCCGAGGCCGATGTCGATCTCAATATCGTCGCCGCGATAAAACGAAGGCGGCTGATTGTTGCGATTCAGATCGTTGAGATTGCCAGGAGAGGCGAGGTCGCAAAACAGGCGGATGGGCAGGGGAGTAAGGGCCATAAATCAAGTCAGGGTGAGATTTGCCACGGGCCGTTGCCGCAGATGCTATAGCGAAAATTGCAGCTCAACCCGGCGTGCTGCGTGCATTCCACCGATTCCACCAGCGCGTTGGGCAGATAACGTGTGATCAATCCGGTGGCGCTTTGGTTGGTAACGGCGATTTCGCCTTGCACGGGCACGTTGTCCGGGTGAAAAGCGATGAAGGCGACACAAGCCTCCACGGTTTGGAAACTGCGTTGCACGGTGAAGGCTAGACGATTCTCCAGATTGAACCGCGCCACGTTCAGGAGGTAAGCGGCTCGGAAGAGGACCGATTTTTGCCCGACGCGCTTTTGTTTGTTGACAAAACCTTCCCGCACCTGGCCGCCCGTGCCAGCGGTGAAATTCGCGCCCAGGACGACGCTCAAGGAGTCGTCCGCCAGCACGAAAGCGGCCGTGTTACCAGCGGGTGTGATGGTGATTTTCACGATCGGAAATGCCGGGCCAGGAACTGACGGCGCTCCGCCACGTCGAAGGGCGAAACCTTGAATTGCGCGCGCACTTTTTGCTTCATCCGCCGCATGGCCCGCGCCTCGATGCTGCTGATCATGGCGGGTGTGCAACCGCACCAGGCCGCGATGTCGATCGGCGTGAGCGCGGCGCGGCGCGGGGCCAGCGCCGAAAGGAGGGCCAAGCCGAGATCGATGCGTTCGGATTTGGCGCCGTCGTTGCGCGGCAGTGGTGGTTCGTAGTCGGTTGGGGGCTTCATAATTTAAGCGAGCGTCAAACCGGCTTGGCCGGGGGAGCCGCCGCTGTTGATATTAAGGGTGCTGACCCAGCCCAGTTCGCCCAGGCGAAGGGGCTTGCCGCCGAAGACGTAGCCGGCGGCGTGCAGCGCGGCGTTGCCGAGAGTCACGGTCATGCTGCTGCTTCCGGTGATGACCAGGTTGGCGGCGTTTGTTGACAGGCGATAACCGCCCGCGGCGCCGGTGCCTTGCGCGTAAAGGGCGGCGTCGATTTGCGCCATCGTCGGACCAAGCGGCTTGCACTTGGCCATGACGCGGTAACTGGCCAGTTTGAAGGCGCGCGTGCGGCTCTGAATCGTCACCGGTTCCAGCTTAAGTTCATGGCTGATGATCCATTTGTCTTGCGCTTGAAAAGGCGCGAAGCCGGCAATGCTGCCCCAGGCGGCGGTGAATTCCTGACGGCCGAGAACGGCGGTGCCAGGGACGGCTGGGTTGCTGTAAGCTTGGCCGGTTTGCAGTGTGTAATAACTATTGGCGGTGCCCGCGTTGTCGCCGTTACCAATGACGCCCCAAATTTCCATCCGACCCAGCACCGGCCCATCCACGCCCAGCTCCAAGTCCGGCATTTGGCCGATCAGCGCGCTGGTCATGGTGATAACATCGCCGTTGTTGCTGCTCCAGGCGCAGGTGAGATCGGAACTCCCAGGATAGACCGTGCCGATGACGGCGCTCAAGTAAGGAAAGAGTGTTGACAGCGCGGCGGTATCGTAGAAAAGGGGACGCGCAGTCGCCTTGACGATCAAATCCTTGTAGATTTCGTCCATTGCGCCGTAGAGGGACGCTTCAATCACATCCGTGACCAAAGCTGTTTCCACCGTGGAATCTTCGGCGAACTGGATGTTCTTGCTGTTGAAGGCGGCGTAGGCCGGTCCTCCGGTAAGTTGGCTTCTGGTAACGCTCATAGGTTGTTGGTTTGATGGGTCATATAGGTCTTATGTGACAACAAAGGTATCCACCATGCTTCCCTGCAACGCGCCATTGTAGGCGGCGGTGCGGACCACCGTGCCGCTGGCGACAGTAAACGGTGTAGTATATAAAATAGCAGTGGCGTTCCCCGCGCCGGGGAAGCTGCCATCGGTGGTGTAGTAAAGCGCGGAGCCGCCGCCGGGTTGATGGTCGGTGAGGGTCACCGTCTCGGCGGCGGCCGACGCGGCGGGAGCGAGGGTCCGCGTCAAGGGCGTTAAAGCAAACGTGGCTCGCAAGGTGACGACCAATGGGATAAACGGCACATCGTCAGCCTTGGTGACGTATTCATAGAAGGTCGGCGCGGTGTAAAAGCCTTGCATGGGGCCGCCCAGGAAAAAAAGTTGAAACGTCTGCGCGATGTTGACCGCGATTTGTTCCGCGCTCAGGCCGGTGCCGTTGGCGCCCTGGTTGACGGTGGGTTGCTCCTTGACGATGAATTTCTGTTCCAACGTGCAAACCGGGCCGGCAGTGTCCGGCAATGCTTTCTTGAGCGAGGGCATCAGAACCTCGATGCTCGCGCCGCCCTTGCCGTTGCGCCCGGCCAATCCTGTCAGGGCGCGATTGACTTCGCTGTCCAGGCGCTTCTCGCGGATTTTAAAGATCGCGATATTCTGGAACCACGGTTCGGTCAGCAGCTTGTAATAAACATCCGGCTGCACCGATTCGATTTGGGAGGCGAGGCTCATGTTTCTCCGAGCTTGTCAAATGAACGCGTGCCAACGCGGTGGCCGCGCCGGATGGTTTGCAGGCGGAAGCTGGGGCCGGTCACGTTTTGCGGTTGGGTGGGAATCTCAACCTTCTCCCGGCCTTCACGGATTTTTTCCAGGCGCTTGACAGCCTCGTCGTATTGCGCGCGGCGGAACTCGCTCTGCAAATCGGTCTTGGGCAGGCTGCAAAACCATTTCCAACGCACCAGCGCGATGGCGTCGGAGCGGATTTGGTCCGGCACCGTGCCGGGCTGGCCGATTTGATTGCCGCCCACCAGGATTTGCGCCAAAATTTCGGCCGTCACCGTGGCGAGGATGGTGGCCAGAATGGACGAACTGCCTTGGATGGTGTTGAGCATGGTGACTTCATCGGGGAGAATTTCCGCCGTGATGTCCGTCGTTGCCAAAGTATTCCAACTCATAATTCCTTTTCAGGTAGGGCGAGACAGCCCGCGCAATGCGGGCCAACTCTTGTGTTGTTCCGTCTCCGTCGAGCCCTGATCGCCTCGACAGTTACGGCTCGACTGAGTCTCGCCCTAGCTTGTTGATAATTTTTCATTGTAGAATTGCTCCGGCGCGGCGGAATGGACGACCGTCCGCGCCGGAGCTGTTGGGGGGCTAAGGCGCCTGGCTCATGGTAAACGTGAAGCTCACGTTGCTGGTGCATTGGTTGCTGATGGTGAAGCCCATCGACGTGGCCGGTTCCCACTGCGAAGCCATCAAGTTAGTCAGCACAATTTCGTTGGTCAGCCAAGGCACGGTCCAGGTGTAGATCGGCACGGTGGCGAAATTGGTGCCGTAAGCCTGGCCGATGCCGTTGGTGTTGCCGCCGAACGTGTCGTAGGCCGGAAAAACGGTCACGACGATGTTGGAGGCGTGGGCCATGTTGTTGGTCGAGGTGATGATGGCGGATAACCCAATCGGGTGCGATCCGCTGTAGGGCGTGAGCGTGTTGGTGAACACGCCGATGTTCTGCCCAGGCAATGCGGCATTGGTGATGAGGCTTTGCTGGTTGGTTAGCAACCCGCTGAACAATATGTACTGGCGGGGTTTGACCGTGGTAGTGGCCTGCGCGTGCGCGTTCAAAGGCGCGCAAAGGAAGAAGGCAAGAGGAGGAAGGATGTAGGTCCTCTTCGCCAACCTTTTGATGGTTTTGATTAAGTTTTTCATAGCTTTCGTTATCAGAGTTTCGAATTCTTGTTTTTTAATTGACTGTGACTTGCTGCACGCCGGTGGTGTGTTGCACGTGCAGGTATTCGTAATTCTCGACCGTCAAAGCGATCAGCTTGACGCCGACATCGGTGATATAGACCGCGTAGTCGCCACCGCCGAAAGCGGAGTTGGCCACGTGGCGCACCAGGTTGCTCGAATCCATCGGACCGTCGGCCTCAATGCTCGTGAAAAGGAGAACGTTGCTGCCGATGATTTCCTGTTTGAAGGTGCCGGTGGACTGCTGATAACGCTCGGCGTTAATGAGGCAACGGTTGACGCCAATAGCAGTGGCAACTTGCTCTTCAGTGAATTGCCCAGCTCGGGCGAGCGCGCCAGCAGTCAGTTGGTTTTCGTAGGCGTTCTGGCGCTTCAGCGCGGCCTGATCGCCATAGACCGCGACCAACGGATAGAAACCGGTGGTGTTGGCCAGGTTGATGATGTCCTGTTTTAATTCCAGATCAGGATTGCTCCCTGCGTCCCAGGTTGTATTGGAGACAATGGCCGAAGTTTGCAGAAGCGAGACGGCTTCCAGCACGGTGGCGCGCATCATCAGGTCCAGCAGCCATTTAGTGTGAACTTGCTGCCACTCGGGTTTGTCTTTCAACTGATCGCGGTCAAGAAGAACGGTCAAACCGCGATTGGCTACTTGCAGGTCCACCTTCGTCGCGACGCGTTGGCGCACCCGCATGAAGTCGGCCAGCACGCCGCGTTTGACGCTCGTGTAATCCACCGTCTGCCACGGTTCGTTTTCGTCATAGATTGTCAAGCGCACGATGCGGCTGTTGCTGGGCCGGGGCGGCGCCAGGATATCGCGCAGTTGCGCCAGGCGATTGCCCACCATGCCGTCGTAACTGATGGCGAAGGTGGTCAATTCCTCGATGTATTCGGACTGGCGTAACAGCGAATCGTTGGCCATGCAGACCTGGCCGTGCTGCGCGCCAATGTTGTTGGAGGCGATGGCGTTGGGGGCGAAGTCGTTGCCCAACACCACGCCGAGCGATTCAAGAGCGGCCTGGCGGGCCGCGTTGGAGAGAACAATGGGATCTTTCATAAATTTGGTTTAGAGATTCGAGATTTCAAATTTGCCGTGCGGCGGTTACTGCGTCACCTGGTAGGGGAAGCAGGGAATGTAGGCGATTTCCAGGCTGGCAGCGCCCACGGTGTTGGTGGCGCGTCCGATGACCCAGAAAGTTCCGTGGCCGGCCGTGGTCAAATCGCCCACCAGGCCGTTGGCGACGGAATAGACCAGATCGTCGATCGTGACCGCGCCGGCGCTAAAGCCTAGTTGGGTGCCGTGGGTGGCGCCGAACCGTTCGACATCCAAAAAGTCGCCCGCCTGGTAGGGCGCGTCGGGCGAAACGCCCAACGGCAGGTTCACGCCGTCGGCCAGCGCGGCGTAGTAGAGAGTCGATCCGCGCTTGTAAATCAAATACTTGCTGGCGACGGGGAAGGTGGTGGAGGGATCGATCTGGAGCGTCTCGCGTCCGTGCTCGAAGAGGCCGCCCAGTTGGTTGGGCAGCGCGACCGCGCCGCGTGGTGCGGTGCAACTGTCCCAGACGCGAAGAAGGGCGATGGTGAGGAGTTTGATGTTGCGTTTCATAGGATTTGTTAGGTGCAGTAGGTTCGGTTATTTCTTGGGTGCGGTTTGGTTTTTCCTGGTGTCGAAGTCGCGCTGGCGTCGGAGGACGGCCGCCGCTTGCTCGCGGCGGAGTCCCTTGGCCATTTTGTCGGCGATGAGAATTTCGTCGGCATCGGCCTGCTTTTTGGCCGCCTGGAATTCGGCGACTTTGGCTTTGAGGGCTGCGTTCTCGGCGGCCAGATCGCTGGCCGACGTTGGGATTGGAGTTTCTTTGGGCATAAGGATTTTTTTTTGGGTTCAACGGACTCGGAGCTTTTCCGCCAGGCCGGGCTGGTGCTGCATGACGCTGTGATGGGCTTTGACCGGGTCGGTTTCGCCGGTCTCCTTCATGTGCCGCTCTACCGCCGCGCAATATTCCTCGCGCGCGTCGCCGGTGGCGCCGTGGTTGGAAAGAATCTTTCCGCTCTCGCTGCTGCCGGCAGTCTTGAAGCGTGTGGCCGAGTCCAGCAGCGCGGCGGCATCGCGGTCAAACTCGGAAGTGTTTTCCAGCGCCTGGAGACGCGTCGGGCGCTCGGACACGGCAAGTTTGCCACGGGCAATAGCCAGGTCCACGATTGCTGAGGCGCGGCCTTTGCGTTCGGCGAATGACTGGGTTTTGAGGGCGACGATTTCGTTTTCGAGCGCCGTGGCGGTTGATTGCGAATTTGAAAGTTGCGCCTTCAAATCGGTGTTCTCACCGGTCAGGGTGGAGTTCTCGTTGCCGAGCGCCGCAGCCTCGCCGATGGCGGAGGAGTGGAGCTGTTGCAGGGCCGCGAGAACGTCGGATTCGGCCGGGCTGTCGGCGTGGGCGAGTGTTGCGCCATGGGCCAGCAGCCAGCCTGCGATCAGTTTCATGTCGGGTTCCTTTGTTTTGTTGGGTTCTTGTTTTGTTGGCCCGGCGTGCCTGGCGTTGGCCAGCGATTCAACACCGGAAATATTGGGATGGGCGGTCAGGCCCGCGGACAAAAGCTTGAAGGGCCGCGCCAGCACGGCGCCGCCGCGGCGGCCCATCGGCTGGACGAACCACAGCGCGCTGGGATATTTGCAGCCCTGGCGCTCGACGGCGTCAGCTCCCGCAGGTGTCAAGACGAAATGCGCCTCCAGCCCGCGCTCCGTTTTGCGGACTTTGTCAATCGCGCCGATAATTTCCTTTTTCTCCACGCGGCCGGCCGATTCGGGTGAGTAATCGCCCAGGTCCGGATGGCCCTTATAGACGGGAATGCCGACCACGGCGCGGCGAATGCGGCGGAAAAGGGAATTCTCGCGCGAGAGAAGCTGGTCGGCCGATTGATGGTCGAGCACCTGGATAAATTGTTCGCGGTGGATCGCGCCGTTCTTCTTGACCACACGCGTCTTGGGATGCTCGCCGAAAGGAGCGATCAAAGCCCAGCCGTCGTCGTCCAAAGCGGCCTCGTTATTCAAGATGGTGAAATGTTCGATCATGGTTGGCGTGTCGCGTATAGGTTTAGCGCGGTTCGTTCGGGATGGCGTAGCCGAGCGCAGGCATCGTCGCGGCCGCGCTGTAAAAACCGCCGTCATCGACTTGCGGATCGGGCATCTCCAGATTGGCGGTTTGCGGATTGCGCTTTGGATCCGCCCCTGCGCCGATCGGATTGTGCGCGCCATCTTGTGCGGGAGAAGCGGCCGGGAGGGTGGGCTTGGGTTGGCGAGGCGTATGATGGCCACCTCCCCGGCCGGCGGGGTTGGTTTGGAGGGCAGATGCAGATTGCAGACACGGCTCGGAGTCCGTCGGCGGCGTCCAGCGGAATCGCTTGTACGCTTCTTTGAGGCTGATGCGCAAACCCATCGGCACCAGCGCTTGCACGCTCTTCAAATCTTCGTCCGCGCTGTCATCCAGCGGCGGCATGATTGTCATCCAGGCGCGCGGTTCCTTGTTGAAGAGATAGCGAATGATCGGCCGATCCACGCGATCGTTTAGATACTCCGCCGCCCACGACGCGTCGCGCACCAGGAAAATGCCCGACTCCTCCTTCTGCAAACTTGCGCCGATGGGGTGGCGGCCAGCGCCCGATTCGGACACCCGACTGCCTGTGGCCAGATCAACGCCGCGATAGCACTTGGCGTAAAGACGATTGACTTGTTCCACCAGCGGCTCGAACGGCAGATCGGTTTTTGCGGGTGCGTCGAGGAATTTCAGGGTCAAGCCCTGGTTGTGCAACACCATGCCGTCGTTGGCCAATTGGTGCAAAACTTCGCGAGCTTCCTCCCAAGCCGGGTCGCCCTTCTGCGCGCCGGTGACGGCCTCCAAAAAGCCGCTGCCGTAACGCTGGCAAAATATCATCCAGTCGCGCAGAGAAAGATTTTTCAGGACATAGGCCAGGCTGAGCGGACGCATCCAACCCAGGCCGACCGCGGTAAGCCATTCGCCCTGGAGGCAAGGCTGGCCATAAACGTCAAATATATGTTTGAGATAACCCAGGTAGCCACGGCGGCTTTCAAAGAACCAGATCGGCGTCTGGCGGAATTCGGCTGTGACCTCGCGCGCGGCGGGGTTGTCGATCCGCAATAACATTTCATGGACGCTGTAATAGTAGGAATGGGCGGAGGCCATTTGATAGAGCAACTCGCTCACGCCGCCGCATACGTCCTGGTCCAGGGCGCGCGTCGTTCGCAGGTGCTTGTAAAAATACTTCAGCGCCTCGGCGTGGCGATCGCCCTCGCGGCTGCCGTCGGAGACGACTTGCCAATCCAGGCCGGCGAGATCGGAGGCGCGTTTGTCGGCATTGACGGCCAGTTCGCCGTCGCGTTCCATCATGGCCTCCCAGATTTTGCCCACCACGCGCATCTCGCCGATGCGAAAGGCGTTGAGGTTGGCGGAGACCCAGTCCATCGAAAGATTGGGCATGGGCGAGAAACGAAGCCGGATGGCCCATTCGATTCGGGCCTGGTTGAATTGAGATGCGCCGGTAAGGTTCATAAATCGTGGCAGAGGGAGGACGGAATAAGCTTGAACAATGAGCTGGCTAGACCGGGCCGGGAGAGCGGCGCCATGCGAATCATGGTTTGGGCCGCGCTTTGGACGGGCGCCCTGCTTTGAACTTTGAGTTTATTACTCATCATTTCGTTGATGATTAAAGCACGAAGCCAAAAAACCAAAAAACCTACCGTAGGCTTTTTGGTATGATTTTTTTTGGAGGGTTTCGCGCGTTGCTAGTGGCTGGGCGGCAACTGCTTGCAAAAGCAAAAAACACGAAAAAGTGGGAAAAACCGAAAGCAAAGTAGCTTTTTTATTTCGCGACCCCCCCGTTTTTCTGCCAAAACGCCCAAAAAAAGGCCCCTTTTTTCTGTCAGTACTAATCTATGATTCCGCCGAAACCCCGTTGAGCCGTTGTGGCACAGGAAGTTGCGTAGATTCTAAAAAACGCCGTTTTTTGCCTGAAAATTTGGGAAAACAGGAATCAGGTCATTTTTTCAGCAAATCGCCGAAATCGGGCAGGAGAGAGTATTTTCTCTCCCAGGGCGTGTACATCAAACCGCGGACGGCGGGCGTGGCTCGCGCCAGCTTGAGCCAGCCGCGAACATCGTCCAGGTTGTCGGCGTCGTAGTAGCAAGCCAGGAGCATGGGGAAACCTTGTTGCGCAAAAAAATCGACGGATTTGGGATTGGGCTCGCCGCCCCACACGGTCATAACCAGGTCCTTCGGCACATGCAGCCATGAACCGGTGAAATCTCCTCGCACCAAATAATAATTACCGTGCCCGTTATGATTCAGATCGAACATGTCGGCCCAGACGTAGATTTGCACTTGCGGCAAATGCCGGCGCAATATTTCAGCCTGCCTGGTCACGCATTGGCCCAGCAACTCGCCCATGTCGCGACCAGCGCAAGCTCGGCACGTCCCGCCCATGCGGATTTCATCCATGTTGAGCAGCACGCGCTTGGGATGCAGATGTTCGGCCAGCAATTGGGTTTCATGATCGAAGATGTCGTAAATCTCCGGCTCGGCCATGCAGACGGTGATTTGCGAATCGTTTACCAACATGGAGTGATACCAGCTCACGCGCAATCGGTCGCCGTCGTGAATGTGGCCGCCGGACAGAATTTTCAGGGGCGCGGGGTCGTCCGTGTCGCGCCAGAGATGAGGTTGCGCGTCGCCCAGTGGCGCGTAATCGACGCCTTCCTGATAGGTGGTGGCGCCATCGTCGCTGCGCACCGTGACCGGCGTGCCGGGGCGATGCAGCACGTTGACCGGGCCGACTTCCTCGATGCTCCAGTCATCGAGCCAGAATTTGCCGGACTTGCCGCCCCAAACGCCGGCGTAAAGGCGGACTTTTTCCAAGTCAAGACTATTGAACACCATGGAGATTTTTGTCCAATCGGTGGTGGAGGCCAGGTGAAATTCGCGCGGCGCCAACTCGCGGTCATTGTCCCCCAGCGCCATCATGCGAAAGGCATTGGCCGGCTGCAAATCTTCGGCCTTGACCCATAACGTCAGGCGATAACAGCGGCTGGGCTGGAGCTGGACTTCCTGCATGATGCGCCCGTGGCCATATTGATTGGCGGTGAAATTCTCCATTCTCAACGAGGCCTTGCCAGCATGTTTGACTTGCGTGTCAACAAAACTGATTTCGCCCGGCTGATCGTGAAAATTGAAGCCTTTGAAATTGTTCCCGGAAAAATTCTCGAACCCGCCATTGACGATCGAGACCGCATGGCCGTCGTCCAATTCTCCCCGGCCGTTCTTGACCAGAAACGGAGCATCCTCAACGGGCAAACCTTCAGCCAGATTGTGATTATGCGCGAGGAAACCACCGCCATAGCCGATGGAGAAGAAGGCGGGAATCAAATCGAGATGATTGCGCTCGCAGGCCTGTTGCACTTGGTCCAGGCGGCGGAAGAATTCGGGCGACTGCTGGGAAAGTGAGTCCAGCCCCGCGCCAAGGACTGCGCCGTTGCAACCGTGTTCCCCGGCGGCATCCAGGACGCGGATGACCTCCGGCACATCGCTGTCCTTTTCCAAATTCCAGCCGAAGACCCAGACAAATCGATCCGACAACCCCTCGGCGCCCCGAAGCGGAAGGGCCAGGGCCAGCGTGAATAAAAAGAGCAGAGAAAGCGTTCTGATGATCTGCAACTTATCGCTGGGGTGGGGACGGAGTCAAAGCAGAATCTCGTAATAGATCAGCGGCGCCTTCTTATACGTCACGCGGCCCACTTCGACGCAGCCACAACGCGCGTAAAAGCCGCCAGCCCCGGCCTCGCCCGCAAAGGCATCAAGGCGAATCGCATCCGCCGGCCATTCTTTGGCGAGACGTCGGGCTTCTTCCAGACATCGCCGGCCAAGGCCTTGACGCTGCTTGTCCGGCGCAACCGCCATGCCGACAAGATAGAGTGGTTTGTTGCAAGGTGAGAAGTAGCTCGTGTCAATCGCCCACGGCTTCTTGGTGGCCAAGCGCAAGGTGGCAACGATCTTAGAGCGCTGTCGCGCCACGAATACTCGCGAGGTGCGCATGGCGTACAGAACGCCTTTTTCCGTACACTTGCCCGACCACGTGCCGCGGCCGTGAAGGCTAGTCAGGTGTTCCGCGACCGCATTGTGCAACGCCGCCAGCGCGGTGGCGTCGTCGAGTGTGGC
>DASYNM010000390.1:0-3339 GCA_036008545.1 Verrucomicrobiia bacterium | reverse complement strand
TGAAACGCTTGTCAATATGGCTTGCCAGCGCCGAGCAGCGCGCAATCTTGACCACCCGAACCCGAGGGACAACGAACCAGTTGAGGGCGGCCAGCCGTTTCCAGGGAATTGAAGCGTGCAAATCGCCAGGAACATTGTATTGAGCTTATGATTTATGAACCACAATTCTGAAATGCGGTGGGTCGTTGGTTCGTTGCTTCTTGCCGTCGCGTCCGCGAGATCGCTCTCAGCGGGCATCACGCCAGTGCCGGACAAAGTCGTATGCGCCGTGGCGGATCGGCAGTCCTTTACCGAGCCGGACCAAGTGCGTTTAACCGGCTGGCTTGGCGCGCGAATCGAGGCCAACGAAACCAACCGTCTAGTCAAGGTTGATGTCGAACCGCTGCTCGAAGGGTTCCGCCACCGGCCATCCGCTCAAACTTACGACGGCGAACACGTTGGCAAGTGGCTGCACGCGGCCACGCTGGCCTGGGTCAATACCGGCGACCCGGCCTTGCGCAAGAAGATGGATTACACGGCCGCCGAATTGATCAAATGCCAGGAGGCCGACGGCTATCTCGGCACTTATCTTGACAAGGATCGTTGGACGGAATGGGACGTCTGGTCGCACAAATACAATCTTCTCGGCTTGATTACCTACATGCGTTACACGGGCAACATGGCGCCTCTGTCCGCTTGCGAGCGCATGGGTGCCCTTCTGTGCAATACGTTCGGCGACGAACCTGGCAAACGCGACATCATCAAGGCCGGCTGGCATGTTGGCTTGGCCCCGACCAGCGTGCTGGAACCCATGGTCTTGCTTTACCGTTTTACGGGAGAGCAACGCTATCTCGAATTCTGCAAATATATCCTGCGCGCCTGGGAGCAGCCCGATGGCCCGAAAATCATCGCGACTTTGCTGACCCTGAAACGGGTGGACAAAGTCGGCAACGGCAAGGCCTACGAGATGCTTTCCTGTCTTAACGGCGCGCTCGAATACTATCGCACCGTTGGCGATCCCAAGATTCTGGAGGCTTGCTTGAATGCCTGGAAGGACATTGTGGAGCAAAGGCTCTATATCACGGGCGCGGCCAGCTATAACGAGGTTTTCCACGACGACTACGATTTCCCCAACGTCGCCAACGTCGGCGAAACCTGTGTCACCGTCACCTGGATTCAGCTTAACGCCCAGTTGTTGCGGCTCACCGGCGAGGCGCGGTTCGCCGAGCAGTTGGAGCATGCGGTGCTGAATCAATTGTTCGGCGCCCAGACGTGCGACGGCTCGGCCTGGGGGTATTACGTGCAGATGGAAGGCAAGAAGCCATTCACCAGCAAGATGATGAACGGAAATTGCTGCCTTTCCAGCGGGCCGCGCGGCGTTGCACTCATTCCCACCTTTGCCGCCGCCACGGACGACGCCGGCGTCGTCGTCAACCTTTACGATGCCGGAACCGCGAAGCTAACGCTTAAAGACCAAACCCCCGTGACGCTGGTCACCGAAACCCGCTATCCGACCGAGGAGCAAATCCGGATCACGCTCGGTCTTGCCGCAGAAAAGGATTTTACTCTAAAGCTACGTATCCCTGCCTGGTGCCATGAAGCTTCGGTCCAAGTCAAAGGTCAATCCGTGCCCCTCGCGTCCGGCGCGGACGGTTACGTGGCCATCGAGCGAACTTGGAAGGACGGCGACCAGGTTCAACTCCGGTTCAAACTCGAACCGCAAGTTGTCGTCGGAGATCACAAAAACAAAGGGAAGCTCGCGGTGCTTTATGGCCCGCTAGTGTTGACGGCGGAGGCAGACCTGCTTGGGGACCGCTTCCATAGCATCAAAGCCGTGGCGTTGCCCAGCGCGGACCTGACGGCGCTCGACGTCACTCCCGAACTGGCCCCGGACAAGATCAGGTCCTGGCCCGGAGCGCAAGTTTTCCGCGTCAACGCCATCGCGCGCCAGGCCACCAAGTCCGCCCAAGCCGGCGCTTCGCTCCCCATCCGCATGATTCCGTTTGCCGATGCAGGCAATAGCGGCGCCGAATATAAAGTTTGGATACCGGTTGGGCGGACCGGAAGCGATCTGCTGTTGGATGAAAAAGAAAGCCGCTCGCGCCTAGGCAATGTCACAGGTTCCATCACGGACGGAGATCCCGGCACATTCGTCGTCACGTTCGATAACGCGCCCTCGGCTGAGGATTGGTTCGCGGTGACCTTGACCGCTCCCGCTGAGGTGAACCGCGTGGTTTTTGTTCACGGCAAAACCTTCCACGACGGCGGCTGGTTCGACTCCAGCGCCGGGCAGCCGCGCGTCCAAGTCCAGACCAGCAAGGATGGCCAGTGGGAGACTGTGGCTGTGTTAACAGATTATCCCGCGACTACCGCAACTAGCGCGGCCGGTTTGACGGGTGGCGAAAGTTTCTCTTGCGCGCTGCCTAAGGCTGCCAAAGTGATTGGCGTGCGCGTTGTCGGCAAGCCCGCGTCGGGCGATAATCCCCGACAAGCCTTTGCCTCTTGTGGCGAAATTCTCGCCAATTAGCCCAGCACGCTCGAACGCGCCAGAGGTGGCACCAATTGCGCACAAGGACACGGGGATGCATCCTTGGGGCTGAATAACGGGATCGGCCCCTTGGAAAGCTGGATCAACAACGGCAGTCAACTCGTTGGCTCAACCGCCGTGCCTTTGGGAGAATGGAGCCATGTGGCGCTGGTTTATAACGGCACAAACCGCACCGTTCTATCTGAACGGGGTTTTCGCGGGTCAAGGCAGCGCGCCAACCATGACGGCTGAGACGGACCCGTCGACGATCGGCAATATTATTCCGAATGACAGTGCCAGTTTCAATGGCGGGATTGACGAGCTTTCCATTTACGACCGTGCCTTGTCCTTCGACGAGATCGCCGCGACCTACCTCGCCGGCTCTTATGGAAAATGTCTATCCACGCCGCTAACGCTTGAACCTGGTTCGGCGAAGCCATTGACCACGAACGGTATGTGTTTAATGTTGCAGGGCGCCATCGGCCCCAATTACGTGATCCAAGCCTCAACCAACCTGGTCGGCTGGACGCCCATTACCAACTTCGCGATCACAAATTCGCCCTTTTATTTCACCGATCCAAATGCAACCAACTACAAATGGTAGTACTACCGCGCCACGACTCCGTAGGTTTTTGGCCGACCAGGATATCGATTTTCAAGGCTAAACCGGAAACTTGTCCAAATGAGTTCGATTGGCGCCTCCGGGAATATACTCGATGTTGAATTTCCCGCGTGAGCTCGTCGCATCGTTTGATCGATGTCAATCCGTCGCCAAGCCAACGACTCCAATTGACCTCGATCAACGGGTTATTTTTACATAATCGTAACCGGGC
>DASYNM010000389.1:0-13286 GCA_036008545.1 Verrucomicrobiia bacterium | reverse complement strand
ATCATCGTGGCAGTTTTCATCGTCTATCATTTGCTGCATTACACAGTCATGGTTCGGGCAGTCAACCTGACGGGGCAGGATTTCCGTTTCTTTAACGAGGTGCTCAAGAATCGTGAAGAACGCCATGATATTTACCGAATGATGGTCGTCGGCTTCCAACAACCCGTGGTCTCCGTCTTCTATCTAGTTGGGGTCGGACTGCTTTGCCTGCACTTGAGCCACGGCATCAGCGCGATGTTCCAATCGCTGGGTTGGAAAAAGCGTTCTTACGGAGAGTGCTTGGATCGCGGCGCCAAGTGGGTGTCCGTGCTGATCTTTCTGGGCTATAGCTCGATACCGGTTGCCGTTTTGTTGGGGTGCATAAAATGAAACTCGATGCTCAAATCCCGGCCGGACCGCTTGCGCAGAAATGGGATCGGCGCCGTTTCGAAATGAAATTGGTCAACCCGGCCAACAAACGCAAATTCGACGTCATCGTAGTCGGCACGGGGCTGGCGGGCGCCTCGGCTGCGGCTTCACTGGCCGAGTTGGGCTACAAGGTCAAAGCCTTCTGCTATCAGGACAGTCCGCGCCGCGCCCACAGCATCGCCGCGCAGGGCGGCATCAACGCGGCCAAGAATTACCAGAACGACGGCGACAGCATCTATCGCCTTTTTTACGACACCATCAAGGGCGGCGACTTCCGTTCGCGCGAGGCCAACGTTTATCGTCTGGCCCAAGTCAGCGTCAATATTATTGACCAATGCGTCGCCCAAGGTGTGCCTTTCGCGCGCGAATACGGAGGGCTGCTGGCCAATCGCTCCTTCGGCGGCGCGCAAGTGTCGCGCACATTCTACGCGCGGGGCCAGACCGGCCAGCAATTGCTCCTGGGCGCCTACCAGGCGTTGTGCCGGCAAATCGGCCGGGGCAGCGTGACGATGTTTCCACGCACCGAAATGCTCGATTTGGTGCTCGTCAACGGCCATGCCAAGGGCATCGTCACTCGTTCGCTTGTCAACGGCGAAATCACGGTTCATGCTGCCGACGCCGTGATCCTGGCCACTGGCGGTTACGGAAACGTTTTCTATCTCTCCACCAATGCCAAGGGTTGCAACGTCACGGCTTCCTGGCGCGCCTACAAGAAAGGCGCGGCCTTCGCCAACCCGTGCTATACGCAGATTCATCCCACCTGTATCCCCGTCAGTGGCGATCATCAATCCAAGCTGACGCTCATGTCGGAATCTTTGCGCAATGACGGGCGCGTCTGGGTGCCGAAGAAAAAGGGCGACACACGCCCGCCTCGGGAAATTCCAGAAGCCGAGCGCGACTACTACCTCGAACGCAAATACCCCAGCTTCGGCAACCTTGCGCCACGCGACATCTCTTCCCGAGCAGCCAAGGAGGTCTGCGACGAGGGACGCGGTGTCGGGCCGGGCGGCTTGGGCGTCTATCTTGATTTCGCCGACGCCATCAAGCGCATCGGCGAGGACAGCGTGCGCGAGCGTTACGGTAATCTATTTGACATGTACGAAAAGATCACCGGCGAAAGCGGATATCAGACGCCGATGCGCATTTATCCGGCCGTGCATTACACCATGGGCGGGCTGTGGGTGGATTACGATTTAATGAGCAACGTGCCCGGACTTTTCGTGCTGGGAGAGGCGAATTTTTCCGATCACGGCGCGAACCGCCTCGGCGCCAGCGCGCTCATGCAGGGGCTGGCGGACGGCTATTTCGTCGCGCCCTACACGTTGGGCCATTATTTCGCGACGGCCAAGCAACCCAAGCCGCGCCCGGACCAGCCGGAATTCAAAAAGGCCGCCGCCGACATGCAGGACCTGACAAAAAAACTGCTCGCCATCAACGGCAAACGCACCGTCAATTCGTTTCACAAGGAACTCGGCGCCATGATGTGGGAAAAATGCGGCATGTCGCGCACTGAAAAGGGGTTGAAGGAGCTGCTGGCGCAAATCCCCGCGCTACGCGAGGAATTTTGGAAGAGCGTCAAGGTGGCCGGGCAAAACGAGGAGCTGAACCAGAACCTGGAACACGCCGGGCGCGTGGCTGACTTTTTGGGGTTCGCCGAACTGCTCGCGCAGGACGCCCTGGACCGACGCGAATCGTGCGGCGGCCATTTTCGCGCCGAGTTTCAAACGGAAGATGGTGAGGCTAAACGCGACGACGACAATTTCGCTTACGTAGCTGCGTGGGAGTATGGTGGCGCGGGCAAGCCAGCCATTCTCAACAAGGAGCCGCTGATTTACGAGGAAGTTCACATGAGCACCAGGAGTTACAAGTGAGCGAGGCGCGCCTGAACCTTACGTTGAAAGTCTGGCGGCAGAAAGATGCTAACAGCGCTGGCCGCATCGTCACCTACCAGGCCCACGATGTCCTTTCCGACATGTCGTTCTTGGAAATGCTGGACGTCCTCAACGAGGAACTGATCGCCAAAGGCGAGGAGCCGGTTGCTTTCGATTCCGATTGTCGCGAAGGCATCTGCGGCACGTGTTCTATGATGATCAACGGCCTCGCTCACGGCGGCAGGCGCGGCACGACCGTTTGCCAGCTTCACATGCGGCATTTCCGCGATGGCGACACCATCGTCATTGAACCATGGCGCGCCCGCGCTTTTCCTGTGCTGAAAGATTTGGTGACGGATCGCACGGCGTTCGACCGCATCATTCAGGCAGGCGGTTTCGTCTCCGTCAACACCGGCGGCGCGCCCGAGGCCAACGCCCTTCCCATCGGCAAGACAGATGCCGATACCGCGATGGATGCCGCCGCGTGCATCGGCTGCGGAGCTTGCGTGGCCGCCTGCAAGAACGCATCGGCGATGTTGTTTGTGTCGGCGAAAGTGTCGCATTTGGCCGCCCTGCCGCAAGGCCAGGTCGAGCGTGAGCAACGAGTGCTGAGCATGGTCAAGACTATGGACGAGGCGGGTTTTGGCAACTGCACCGTGACCGGTTCCTGCGAAGCCGTTTGCCCGAAGGAAATCAGCCTGGATTTCATCGCCCGGATGAACCGCGAGTACGGCAAAGCCATCATCAAGAATACCACCCCGGCCGCCCGCAAAGGTGGGGATTAGCCCGCAACTTCGGGTAAAAAAACTGGCATCCAAGGGCACGTCTTGCTAAAGTGATTCGCTTTTCGAGCGAACGATATGAAACGAAAGTGGATACTCCGCGCGCTGGCAGCCTGCGCCGCTATTTTGGCGGTCGTGATTTTGGTCGTGGCGTTTTCGCTGGGCACCATCGTCAAGAAGGGCGTGGAAAACGTCGGCCCCCGGGCAACCAAGGTGGATGTCAGACTTAAGAGCGCCGAGGTATGGCTCTTGGCGTGGCACGTCCAACTCAGCGGATTGTTCATCGGTAATCCGCTCGGCTACAAGACGGCGTCCGCCATCGAGGCGGACAAGGTGAGCGTGCGGGTCAAGCCAGGGAGCGCGTTCTCGGACAAATTAGTGGTGGAAAGCATCGATGTGATTGGGCCGGTCATTACGTTGGAAGGGGGGTTGCGCGACAACAATTTGAAGAAAATTGAGAAAAACCTGGATGCCTACACCGCCAGTTCCTCCTCGACGCCAAGCTCGTCGGCGTCTTCCTCCGGCCCCTCGAAACCTGAAAGAAAGCTCCAGGTCAACGAATTGGTCATCACCGGCGCCAAGCTGCAAGTCAATACGAAACTTTCGGGCGGGCGCACGATCACTTTATCCATTCCTGATATTCATCTTACGAACCTCGGCACCGGGCCGGAAGGCGTCACGGCGGCGGAGGTTGGGCAACGGGCATTGCATGCGGTTTTGGAAGCCGCCACCACGGCGGTGGCGCAGAATGCCAGCGGCCTGGGTGGAGGAGTTGTGGGCGGAGCAAAGGACGCGGTTCAGAAGGCCACCGACGGCTTGAAAGGGTTTTTTCACCAGTAGAACTTGGAACTTTCCGGTGGTGGTGTGGGAGTCCAGGCGCTGACTTTGGCATCGACCGCCGCGAACTGGATCGTTTATAATTTCGCCATGCCGTCATTTGATATTGTTTCAGAAGTAAGTTCGATGGAAATCGATAACGCCGTCAATCAGGCCAAGAAAGAGCTGGCCAACCGGTTTGATTTCAAAGGCAGCAACGCCGAAATCCTGCTGGAAAAAAACGAAATCAAGCTCTCCGCCACCGACCAGTTCAAAATCACCGCGCTGCACGAAATGGTTGTCACCAAATTGGCTAAGCGCCAGATCAGCTTGAAAAGTGTGGAGTCGCTGCCGCCCGATATTTCGCCGCTGGGCCACGCGCGCCAGGTCATCAAGATCAAGCAAGGCCTCGACCAGCCCGCCGCCAAGCAAATCACCGGCTTCATTCGCGACACCAAACTTAAGGTCACTACCCAAATCCAGGGCGACGTCGTCCGCGTCACCGGCAAGAGCCGGGACGATTTGCAGGCGGTGATCGCGGCGGTGCGCGGCCATGAGTTTCCGGTCGCGGTGAGTTTCCAGAATTTTCGCGATTGAAATGAAGATCAAATTGCGTGTGCGGGACGCCGTTCTGCCACTAATGGCCGCGTGCCTTTGCGCGCGCGGGACGGTGATGGTGCCTCCAACTATTTACGTGGCTCCCGCCGGCAACGATAACTGGTCCGGCAACCAGCCTTCCGTCAATAAGAATAAATCAGACGGCCCGCTGGCCACGCTGGAGCGGGCGCTGGAGAAGTCCCGCACAGCGCGTCGTGAGTCGCCGGGGACGGAGTTCCGCATCGAGCTGCGCGGCGGCACCTATGCCCTGGAGCGTCCGCTTATCCTGACACCGGACGATTCCAGACTGGTCGTGGCGGCTTATGGCCGCGAAACACCGGTCATTACCGGTGAAGCCAGGCCGGCGGGCTGGCACCGTTCGTCCGTCAATCCTAATTTGTGGGAAGCACAAGTGCCCGCCGACTGGCGCTTTCACGAGCTGTTCGTCAATGGGGTCCGCAGGGCCCGCGCCCGCGCGCCGGAGACTGGGTTTTTTCGCAGCGTGGAGGGCCCGGTCAAAGGCCATCCGGATCAATTGCGATTTCATCCGGGTGACGTGAAGGAGTCATGGGCGCGCGATGGCGGCGTGGAATTGATCGTACTGCAAGCCTGGGCGCAAGCCCGCAATCTGATTTCCGTCGTGGATGCCGTGTCCAATGTCGTTTCCCTGGCCGGCGACGCCTTTCCCAACAACTCCGAATCCGGCGTCCGCTACTACATTGAGAACGCTCCGGACGCTCTGCGGCCCGGCACCTGGCGGCTGGATGAGAAGACCGGCGTGGTCACCTACTGGCCCAACGCAGGTGAAGACGTTTCGTCGGCGATGATCACCGCGCCCCGTCTTTATGATGTGGCTCATTTGGAAGGAGAGCAGGATCGCCCGGTGCATGACATTGTATTTGACGGATTGGTTTTTGCCGGGACGGATTGGCGTCTGACCGGTGGTCATGACATGGACCCCCAAGCCGCCGTGGAAGTCGAGGCCGCATTGCAAGCCCGCTTCGCCCAAGACTGCGCCGTGCTCCGATGCCGGTTCACGCGCCTGGGGGGTTACGCGGTTGATCTCGGACACGGCTGCCAGAATGACAAAGTTGTCGGATGCGACATGTGGGATTTGGGGGGCGGCGGTGTCCGGTTAGGCGACTCCGACGCCACAGCAGCGCGGTCCGCGCCTAACTTTGGCAATGAAGTGACCGACAATCACATTCACCACATCGGCCTGGTCCATGCGCCGGCTGTGGGCGTGCTGACGCTGCTGAGCGCGACCAACCTGATCGCCCACAACGAAATCGACCACACTTACTACACTGCCATATCGGTCGGGTGGTCGTGGGGCTACGCGGATACGCCGTGCCGGGGAAACATCGTCGAGTTCAATCATTTGCACGACATAGGCCAAGGAATGTTGAGCGACATGGGAGGCATCTATACCCTGGGCCTTCAGCCCGGAACTATTCTGCGCAATAACTTGATCCATGATGTCGGCGTCTTTATCTACGGAGGCTGGGGACTTTACACGGATGAAGGCAGCTCGGGCATCGTGCTGGAAAGCAACGTGGTCTATCGCTGCCAAAGCGCGGGATTTCATCAGCACTACGGAGAAAGCAATCTTCTTTACAACAACATCTTCGCGCTGAATCAGGATCATCAATTGATGCGGACGCGAGCGGAGCCGCATCTTTCGTTCACTTTTACGAACAACATCGTCTATTTCGATTCAGGCACTCTCCTTGGCGGGAATTGGTCCGGGAGCGGATTTGCGATTGATCACAACATTTATTTCGACACGCGCAACGGAACTGCCCCGCCGCCGTTGGATACCCCGCTGAAATGGGGAGACTGGCACGCGCAGAGCCACGATCTTCATTCGTTGATTGCCGATCCTCTGTTCGTCGCCCCGCAACGCGGCGACTTCCGGTTTAAACGCAAATCGCCCGCGCAGCCCTTTGGCTTTCATCCGCTCGATGTCCGCGACGAGGGACCGCGCAAGGAATACACCGAGCGCCGGTAAATTCACTACCCAGCGTCGGGATGAAGCCGCCGCCAGCGGGCGACGAACAGAAAAAATACTCCCGGTCCGAAGGAGAAGAGCATGACCGAAATCCCGAGAGTCAGGCCGATGAATGTCATGAAACCAGCGCAGCAATAATCACGACAACGGGCCACGATGTGCGTCGGCACGGCGATCAAAAGCTCCAGGATGCTGCCTTTCAGAAGCGACCTACACAGTCGTGAAACGAAGTCTCGCGGTTCCGCGGTGCGACTCAAACGAAAAAAAATCATTGCCCAACCGCACCACGCCAGCACTCCCATCCCAAGAGGCAGCAACGGGATCAAACTGTCGTTGGACTTATCGAGCGACTGGTCGCCGAAGGCAAATTCGCAAAGGGAAAAAATCCCTCCCGTGACCAATGCGCCCATCATCAGGCCGCTGGCTAGGACCGTCAGTGCCAGCGGGCGGCGGGTGGTCGGGCGGCGGCTGGCCAGGCGCACAGGCACGGCCAGCATTGCCGCTTGCGCCAGGCCCATCACTGCCAGCCAGAGCCACCAATGCCAATCCCCATAAAGTCCCGCGGCGATATTTGTAGCTGCTTGCAGCCCCTCGCCCCCCGCGTTGGGGAAACTATCTTTCTTTAACGGGGCAAAGGCGGCTAGGACAACCGGCAGCGACAACACGCCCAGCATCAGCGCATACAAAACCGCGACGATCACGGCCCAACGTTTCATGATGTTCCTCTGTGCATCCCGATTCTTCGGCAGTCAATGCTAATCCTTATCTTGTTCATAATCATGATCCGAGTGGTGAGCTGGAGTTCAGCTCAGGCTGACACATTTGGTCGGCGGGGAACCGATGGGGGCGACCACGACCATTCCGTTTCCAAGAAGTCCATAAGGATTCGGGAGCACCTCCGGCCATCCTTTCGTGCTTGACGTTCAGGGCGATGGTGGTTGGATAAGCGCCGACATGAGAATTAAAACATTATTTTCACTGGCTGTTTCCACCGCGCTTATTTTGTCCTCCGGCTGCGTCGGCACGGAAACCGGCAGACCGGTTTTCGGGGTGCCGACCAAGGACACCATCACCAACCATTACGAAAAACCGGTGCCGCTGCTGGTTGAGGCCACGCGAGTCGTATTGAAACGCAACGGCGAGTTGCTGTTTGACAATGTTGTGAACAACACCCTGCAAGCCAAGGTCAATCAGCACAATGTCTGGGTCAAAATCGTTGACCTTGATGGGAAGATCACTGCGGTCTCCGTGCAGGCGCGCGGGCCGATGGGCGCCGATGTCGATCTGGCGGCCCAAATCTCCACCGAAATCGCGCTTCAACTCACGGCGGAGCGGCATTAATAACCGGTCCGCTTTGAGGTGTAAGAATCGCGGGGGCCAGCCAGCCGATGAGTTGACTGGGCAGGCGCTGGTCCAGCGTGGCTCGAACCATGGCTTCCCGCGCCACGTGTCCGTCGCAAAAAACGGCGTCGGCCCGCTGGTCGTGGCGAAATTGCCCGTTGGGCTCGGTCGGGTCATCACTGATGTAATACCATTCCTCAAACATCGGATTCTGAGCGGAAGCCGGTCGATCGGGCTTAAGGACAGGTTGTAACCACGGTCTCAAAAAACGTTGTTCGCCTTTTCGGCCTGCTGCAGACGGAACGATTCAATGCACTCGCGACAGATGCAGGCGCGGTTGCGGAGTTCGACCGGCACTTGCGCGAGCAAGGAATCGTGTATTTGCACTTTCACGCACCAGCACGGGCCTTTCCAGGCCGCAGCGGTGCAAAGCTGGCATTCGTTGGGCTGGCCACACAACGGACACCGGCCGACATCCAATGAAGGGTTACCGCAAGTCATACATGGAGTTGTCGGGCGAAAGAAATCCCGTGCCGGGGGCAACGTAGTTGGAGCCGTCGGCATTAGTAGTATAGCATTTGCGCAAAGATTCGGCGTGACCGTCGCAGAAAGCGGCATTGCTGAGGTTCTGGTGGCGAAACCCTTGTGTGCCGGACCAACGGCCCACGAAGCCTGCATCGCCGGGATTCGGCCAGGGGGCGCGCATGAATTTGTCCGCCCCGCCTGAATATTGGCCATCGCCGAACAGAACCGTTTTGCCGGCGTGCATCACGTCGGAACCTTTGGCCGGTTCCGGGATGCTTTCGCCCTGGCCGTGGCCGATGTAGCTGGTGTTGTAATTGTAGCCGGTATAGGGATCGGTCAGCCAATTGGCGTCGCCGTTGAAGGAGGGGCATTGCTGGATTTGGAGGATGGTCCGGCCTTGCCAGAGCAAGCCAGGAATCACGACGTTTGGATTGCTGGCAATAGTTGTAAAATCCCAGGCATAGAGAAATGCCACGCTGCCCTCCACGATGTCGTATTGAGCAATGGGATAAAAATCGGCACTGTCATCCACATAAATATGGGCGGCGATGCCCATTTGCCGCAGGTTGCTTGCGCATTGGATGGACTTGGCCGAGGCTTTGGAACCGCCGAGCGCGGGCAAAAGCAGGCTGGCCAGGAGAACCATCATGGCGATCACCACCAAAAGCTCTGTCAAAGTGAAAGCGGAACGATGCACGTCCGAAGCGGGAGGGCGCGTGAGTTTCAAGTGCATCGTTCCGTCCATTCTCATCCTTATGGGTTTACCTGCAGCCTGTAAAACGCCTGGTTGGCCGGCGGGGCGGGATCTTGCAGCGTGACAGGTTGTTCGCTGGCGGACATATTCGTGATGACGGGCGTCCAAGTGACGAGGTCGGTGGAGCGTTGCAATGTGTACGACACATTGGCAAACGGTGTGAATTGGAAATGGAATCCATTCACGTCCGCTTGAATGCTTATTTGCGGGGACAACCGGGAAACGACGAAGGCGGAAAGATTGGTGAGACCGGTCACGCAGACTTGGTTGCTGGCCGCGTTAAAGGCAAATGCCTGCGTAATCCAACTCACGCCGTTCCATTGCAAGACGCGCAAATCACTGCCGTTGCCATTGTAGTTGTCTCCGGCGCTAAAGGCGAGGTTCGCTACCAAGGTTACGGCCGTCGTTCCCGACAACGGGGCCACCGTAATTTGACAGGCGCTGGAGACGGTGCCGGGGACGGGGGCGAAAGAGGAAAAATCGCTCAAGGCAACCGTGCTGACCTTCGCCATTTCATTCACGGAGGCAAAGTCGATCGAGAGGAGAGTCCGGCTTGTGTCATCAGGTTTTTGAAAGGCCAAATTGGTGATGCCCGCTGTAATATTGTCTGGCGTGATGGAGAGGGCGTCGCCTTCCACGACCGGATTGACTGCGGCAATGGCGTCGATAACCGTGTAGGTATTCGAGCCCGGTTGCACGCGAACGTATTGAATCCATGAAAAACCCGATGCTTGCAAATCATATCCCGTGCCCCCCGCGGAACCAATGAGCAGGTCCGATCCGTAGGCCACGGTGTCCCCGGTAAAGTCGGTCGCATAGACTGTCGGATTGAGCGGTTTGGTTGGATTCAACGGCTCGTCCGTCCAGGAGTGATTCGGGTCATCCCAGCGATAAGCATTATCAGGAAAGAGGCTTGGCGTATTGCTGAAAGTGTACCAGTTCGTGCCGTCCTGGCTGACGGAAACCGTCGTGGCATGGCCGTATATGCCGCCACCTAACAGGGCGGTGTCCAAATCCGTGCCGTCACTGACCTCTCCGTCAAATCCCGAGGCCGAAAGAAAGGAATTGCCAAAAACCATCAGGTCGATGCCGTAAGCATTATATGGATTGTGGCAAACTTTGCGCCCCATCATCACGGTAATTTGGCCCCCTTCGGCAATTTCAGTAATCACGTTGTTGCCGCTCGGCGCCAGCCAATAGGGAGGGTCGATGATACTGGTCCGATTGGTGGTATCTCCGTCATAGATGTCCACAAAGTTCAGTGTTGGTCGGCCAAGAATGGCGCTGGGGTCGTTATATGGCGAGGCGGAATCCACGCCGCTGGAACTTACGACTTGGATGGCGAAATCGTTGGTGTTGTTGACATAGGCGACGTAAGTGCCATCGGGCGATGGCGGGGCCTGTTCATCAAGGTTGAAGGCCGCCGTGGCGGGATCAGCGCTATTGGTGTCATATCCAGCCGCCGCCACCGAAAAGCCAATCCACGAACCATCCTGCAGAGGCAGGAGGTCCAGTCCATCAGAAGAATACTCCCATTGGCCTTGAATCCCGCTGTCGGGGTCCCAATACTGATTTGTGCCCCGATCTGGAGAGGCCGCCAAACCGCCATTGTCCCCCAGTTCATTCCAAACGAGCCAATTCGGCCCGAAATAGCCGCTCCAAAACAAATCCCCGCTGTTCAGCGGATAGGCGGCATCCACATTCAGATTGGGATTGAGCAAATCCCCATGGACGAATGCCCTCGCGCTGTAAGTCTGGATCCCGTCGCTGACGCCGATGAATCCATTGCCATTGAGATTGTAGCCGATGGCCTCCACGAAGGTGCCATAAGTGTTGTTCACCACGGCGTAGAGACGTGGATCGGCCGCCAGAACGGCATCCAACATTTGTGTTCCCGTGGCCGTGCCATTGAACTGATAACCCCAAACGAGGGTTTTGTTCGCGACTGGAGCTGGAACCGTGGTGAGGTTAAACACCTGCGGCGAATTCCATTCGATCACCAGGGCGGCGTGGTTGGTGCCGGAACCGGTCCAGAGTTGGATTTCGTTGGTGGTGATGCCGTCAACGTGGGCAACAAGGGTGCAGCCGGCCAGGGCCAGCATCAGACGGATTTTTTTCACTAGGCTGATCTTTCAATTATGTTCCGCAAAAAATTGTCACGGAACGGATTTGCAATTGCGAGACCAGTGCGGAGCCTGAAAATGAAAATGCCTTCAAGCTCCGGCAAAAGCGGGAATGAAGGCATTCGACGAATCCGCTGAAAAACAGTTCCAGCGGGCTGGCCTCATCCTTCTCTTTGTCGGAGAAGCGACCCCGCGCGGGCGGGGACTGACGAGCGTAAGCGCGCTGATGTCCTGACTCTCGGGTCTCGAACCTTGCTCCCGCCTTCCCGGCTCCGAATGGAACCAGTGGCGATGGGAGTTTGTAACCCGTCACAGTGGCGCAACCGTCCTCGATTCTCACGAGGTTCCCAGCGTTGCTTGCGTTTGGATGGCTGACCCATCCACTAAATTTCAAAGAACAGCCAAGTCGTAATTCATCACGCGCGCGAATGCAACAGAAAAATATTCTGCGCAAAATTTAAGGGCGCATCTCTCTTTTTGGGCGGCTTCGCTCCACTCCCTCTCTTCCGCATACTTGTGGAGGAGAGGGCGGGGGAGAGGAGGCCCGACCAGACGCACCCCTCTCCCTGACCCTCTCCCCGCGTTGCCGCGGGGCGAGGGGACAACATCGGACGCGCTCAGAGGAATGCGCATAAAAATGAGATGCGCCGCGAAATTTAACCCCCGAATTGCAGCCGCGGCTCGCTCTTCAACATCGTTTCCAAATTCGGCCATTGAATTTCATTCATCGTGTAGAAGGCGTTGAGATAAACCGCGACTTCCTCGGCCGGATATTTGGTCAGCAACGTCTCCACTGCGGCCTTGAGTTTGTCATCCTCCACGCTTGCCGGCAGGTCGTCCACGGCGCCGTTTTGGTGGGCGATGCCCAGCGCGTCCAGATACAGCGCCAGCATCGCCGCTTGTTTCTTCATCAACCACTCGCGCAAAAGGTTGGCCGCGATCAACTCCAGTCGCGGACGGGCCATCATGGCCGCCATGTCTTTGTGCCGCGCCGCGCGGGGCGAGCGCTCCAAAAAAGTGGGGCGCAGTTTCCTTGCCTCCGCCACCGCCCGCAGGGCCGTGTGATAAAGCTCCTTGTTCTCGTCGTGCGCGCATTCGACGATGCGCACGGCCAACGCCGGAGACATGAACCCAAACAATTCGTGAGATGTCAGCATACCAAAAGCAGCGCCTACATTATGAATCCCGCGCTGGAACCGCAAGTCTGCGGTTGGCAAGACCACAGCGCTCTCCCTTAACGAAGCGCATTGCCTGCTATTCGCCATGCCTCCGACTAAAGGCATGCAGAAATAACCGAAACTATCGTGGAAATCAACGACTTGCATAAGCTGGATGCGCACTTTGGAGAACTTGAGCAGTGAATGGAGCCCGAAGGGACCATGAAAATATCGGCAAATATCTGGAAAATCAACGACTTGCGTAAGGCCTCTCCTGGAAATCAACAAGTTAGAGATGGACGATTCCCGGTTGGGCTCATCGCAATTCATGGCGCCCGTTGCCCCGTAGCCGCCGACGTGAGTCGGCGGATTCTGGATGACGATGCGGCTTTGGTCGGTCGTCCGCAGAGGGCCTCGGCGGACACTGTTTGCGCGACTGCGCCCGGACCGCCGACTTACGTCGGCGGCTACGAGCGGGCTTGGCCTCGCCTTGACGCAGGCCCATCCAGATTCCTCAGCCCCTTCGACACTTCTATAATCGATCATGGAGACGACTTTACGACAGTTCCCGAAAACCAAAAAACCTACCGTAGGCTTTTTGGTATGATTTTTTTCAAAGGGTCTGAGTCGATGGTAGTCACTGCCCCGCAATGGCTTGCAGCACAGAAAATCTCGAAAAACCGCCAAAACACGAAAGCAAACTCGTTTTTTGTTGCCTAAAACATCGATTTAGCTGCCAAAACGCCTCAAAACAGGCCCGTTTTTTCTGTCAGTACTAGACTATCGCGCACTGCTTGATTGCTAAGATGCTGCGGCAGAAGAAATTGTATTGATTTCTGAAATCGCGTTTTTTGAGCAAGATTTGGCCCCTTTGGTCTGTGCAACGCCGTAGCCGCCGTCG
>DASYNM010000388.1:0-3404 GCA_036008545.1 Verrucomicrobiia bacterium | reverse complement strand
TCCACTTGTAGCCGCCGACGTAAGTCGGCGGATTTCCAGCGCGAAAGGGGCGTCGTCCACCGACTGACGTCGGCGGCTACGTTTTTAAGCCACGCTACTTGCGCGCGCATTTGCGCTTCAATTCCTTGCGCAGTTTGTCCAGCGGCAGGGTGTTGATCACGTCCTTCGCTTCCAGCCAGCCTTTGCGGGCAATGCCGGCGCCGAGTCGGAGGAATTGCGCGTGCTCATTGCGATGGGCGTCGCAATTAATGACGCATTTGACGCCTTTGTCCTTAGCGTGATGCCAGAGGCGCCAATCCAGATCGAACCGCATCGGATTCGCGTTCAACTCGATCCACGTGCCGTTGGCGGCGCACGCGTCAATGACGGCGGTCTGGTTGATTTTGTAAGCCTCGCGTTCCAACAGCAGCCGCCCCGTCAAATGACCAAGCATGTGGACGAAAGGATTCTCCACGGCGGCGATGACGCGCTTGGTCATCTCCGCTTCGTCCTGGGTAAAACCTTGATGCACGCTGGCCACCACCACGTCCAACTCCTCCAGCAGCCCGTCGTCAAAGTCCAGGCGTCCGCCGGACAGAATATCGACCTCGGATCCTGTCAATAATTGAAAATCCGAGTCTTCCGCCGCCAACTTTTTGTTCAACGCGTGAATGACTTTGATTTGCTCGCGCAACCGCTCAGGCTGGAGGCCGTTGGCCTGGAAAGAAGACTTGGAATGGTCGGTGATGGCCCAGTAGGCGCAGCCCAGCTCCTGCATGTAAGCCGCGATCTCCTCCAGCGTGCCGTGGCCGTCGCTCCAATTGGAATGGTTGTGCAGCGAACCTTTCAATTGCGTCCATTCCAATAGGCGCGGGATTTTGTTTTTTTCGGCGGCGTCAAATTCACCCGCGTCCTCGCGAATTTCAGGCGGAATACAAACCAACCCAAGACGCTCGAAAACCTCCTCCTCCGTTTTGCAGGCGACCAGCAATTTGGGGTCGCGCGTTTCCACGTCGGATTTGAACAGGCCGTATTCGTTCAGGCGCAATCCGCGATGGATGGCGCGCTGGCGCATGACGATGTTGTGTTCCTTGCTGCCGGTGAAATAAAGCAAGGCGAAGGGATACTCCGCATCGCTGACCACGCGCAAGTCGGCCTGGATGCCGCCAGTCAATACTACGCTCGCTTTGGTCTCGCCCTTGGCCGTGACGTTCATCACGCCTTCTTGCTGGGTGAAAAAGTCGATCACGGCGTCGGGATTTCTGGAGGAAACCAGAAAATCAATATCGCCGATGACTTCCTTGTTGCGCCGCAAGCTGCCGCCGATGCTGCAACGCAACACGTCCGGGTGCGCGCGCAAATTTTCCAGGATCGGTTCGGCGGCTGACAACGCGACGGAAAGCAGATGGCGCGAGGCATATTGGCGGCGAAATTGGATGCCCTCCAAAATTTTCGCCTGCGTTTTCTCGCCGAACCCGTCCAAATCCGCCACCTTCCCCTCGCGGCACACTTTCTCCAACTGCTCGATGGTCTCCACGCCCAGCTTGTCGTTGAGCGCCTTGACTTTCTTGGGGCCTAAACCCTGAATCTGCAGCATGTCCAACAGGCCCGGCGGAATCGAAGCCTTGAGTTCTTCGTAGTAAGCCAGTTTGCCCGTCGTGGCCAGTTCCGTGATTTTCTTTTGCAACGCTTCGCCGATCCCCTTGATTTCGCCCAACCGATCCTCGGCGATAAGCTTGTCAAGCGGCTCGCTCAGGCCCTCCAACGTGCGCGCGGCGTTGGCGTAGGCCCGCGTCTTGAAGATGACTTCGCCCTTCAACTCCAGCAGCGTTCCGATCTCCGACAAAATTCCCGCGATTTGCTCTTTGTCCATAAAGGAAATATGGCGTTCCACGCGCAAAGTTCAAAGGGGAAAAGCGCATCGAACCGCGAGTGAGCGCATCTCGTTTCTTGGTTAGATATTTTGAAATTGTCGTTCACCATCCCCTCGCCCCGCCACGCGGGGAGAGGGACAGGGAGAGGGGCACCTCCTCTCCCCGCCCTCACCTCCACAAGGATGTGGAAGAGAGGGAGAAAGACAAAGTCTCTCGGGTGAGATGCGTACCTTCGAGTTGCGCGTCACTTTTATGCGTGGCGGTTTCTGGCTCTTCCTCCTAATCTTAATCTTAATCGTAATCCTAATCCTCCTGAGATTAACATGAGAAGCAACGGGTCAGTGACGGCGGGTCGGGGAAAGGTAGGGTCGCCTCGCCGAGGCGACCGTCCCGGTACGAAGCAACTGCGGACGGCTCGGCGAGCCGTCCCCACCTCCTGAGATTAGGATTAAGATTACGATTAAGATTAAGAAAAAACATTCGTGAAAACGCCCGAACACCCAGTGGCCCTGACCATCGCTGGCTCCGACAGCGGGGGCGAGGCGGGCCTGCAAGCGGACTTGCGAACATTCACTTCGCTCACGGTACATGGAACCTGCGCCATCACTTGCATCACGGCGCAGAACCGAAAAACGGTCGCCCGCCTGGAACCGTGCTCGCCGCGCATGGTGCGGGCGCAATTGGAAGCCGTCGCCGCCGCCTTTCCGCTCGCCGCCGCCAAAACGGGGATGCTCTTTTCCGCCGCCATCGTGCGCGAGGTGGCCGCCTTCTTTGAGCAAGCGCGCTCGGTGCCGTTAGTAGTCGATCCGGTCATCATTTCAACCAGCGGACGCAGGTTGCTGCAAACAGACGGTGTAGCCGCGCTCCAACGCCAACTGCTCCCTCTGGCCGCGCTGGTGACGCCTAACATTGCCGAGGCCGAAGTTCTAATCGGGAAAAAAATCGCAACCCTGGAGGAAATGCGGGCAGCGGCACGCATTATCCGACAGAAGTTTGGTTGTGCCGCGCTGGTCAAAGGCGGGCATTTGTTGGGTACGCGGGAAGCGGTCGATTTCCTTTGCAGCGCCAAGGGAGAATGGATGTTGTCGGCCCCGCGCGCCAACGTGAAGGGCCTTCACGGCACTGGTTGCACCTACTCGGCTGCGATCACTGCGTGGCTGGCGCATGGACGCTCACTGGAGCAAGCGGTGAAACTGGCGAAAGGTTATATCACGCGGACGATTCTTGCCCAAGAGCGCCCGTGCAAATCGACTCGTCCAGATTGACAACACGAAAAATAGTCGGTAGTCTCAGGGCGAGTCAGCAGATTTAGAACCCGTTGCGTTGCCAGCCGCGTAGTTGACCGCGCCGAGGATTCTGAACGGGAAACACAATATGTCTCGGCAATCGATCGGCCCGCCTCGTTCTTCCTGGCCGCGCTCAGTCCTGCGCATTGGTGGGGCGAGACAGCCCGCACAGCGGGCCGCTCTTTATTTGTTCTGTTTCTGTCGAGCCCTGACTGTATTTAAGGGGCCAAGGATTAGTAAGGCCTCGACGGAGTCTCGGCCCACC
>DASYNM010000387.1:0-6167 GCA_036008545.1 Verrucomicrobiia bacterium | reverse complement strand
GCTGTTTGCCGTCACGCTCATTCCGAGCCTTACTGCAGCGGCGCTCATGGCCTTTGTGGTCAAGGAGAGGTCGCGAGCGCCTGTGCCGCATATTGCATTCGGCGAACGCCTGCGCATGTTGCCTGCGGCCTATCGCCAATTTCTCGTAGCCGCCGGACTGTTTGGCGCGGGAGATTTTGCTCATACCCTGCTCATCCTGCTGGCCACTCAGAAGCTCACCCCCGCGTATGGCGCGGCCACAGCCGCCAGCGTGGCCGTCGGCCTCTACTTACTGCACAATGTGTTCTACGCGACCTTTGCGTTTGTAGCCGGCTGGCTCGCCGATCGAATGAAGAAAAACTTTTTGCTCGCGGGCGGCTATTTTCTGGCGGCGTTGATGGCGGCGGCTCTGATGGTGTTGCCGTTTACCGTGTGGTCACTGGCTCTGATCTTCTGCCTGGGCGGCGTTTATGTGGCCATGGCAGAAACGCTGGAAGATTCATTTTGCGCGTCCTTGGTGAGCGAGGCTCAGCACGGCATGGCCTTCGGCGTCCTGGCCACTGTCAACGGCGTGGGCGATTTTCTCTCCAGCGTGGTCGTGGGCGCGCTTTGGACGGCGATGGGTACAACCGTTGCGTTCGGCTACAGCGCCGTCTTGTTCACAGCGGGCGCGCTTGTCGTTTTGCGCATTCAGACGAAGGCGGACTAAAGTATCAGACGATCTGCGGCGGCATTATCGGCGGCTGGGAGGCTTGGGGTTGGAAAAATCTTCGAGGATCAGTTGCGAGGACGGTTCGTCGATCGTGACAATGGCAAAATGCGAAAGCAAGCCGGTCCCCAACAGTCCATCTTCTCCCGCCAGCAATTTCTCAGTATGGAGGCCTGTCGAGACACGCTCCAAGGTAAGGCCGCCCAGACGGACGGATTGGTTGTTTTGCCGGATCATGACGCTGGTCACACCGACTCCAAGTTCCTGGGAAGAATCCTGGCCGGCCAGCACAGCGGTAGAAACAGCCCAGTGCAAAGCGGACGCGCAGCCAGTATCCAATCGCGCCCAAGCCTTGCCGAGACCCACCACTTCCACTGGCACTCGCAACCTCGAAGCCTGTATTTGTAGTGGCAAGACCTGGTCTTTTTGTCCCGGGTTGATTTTTGTCAACAAATGAATCCGATCCCTCGCGAAATCAATTTGCACCACGCGCCCGGCGAAAAAATCGGCACCGATGAGGCCGTCCACCTGGCGTCGGCAAGCGGCGCTCAATGCCGAAAGGTCCATGGCCAGATAGTTGGTAGGCAAATCAATCCCTCCCATTCGGGCCTGCCATGCATCGACGCGATAACCCACAGTCGTGGAGTTGATTCCGCGAACGGTGACGGGCGAGCCCAATTCCAAATGAATGCGTCGTGCGGCTTGAAGATCCAACACACTCGCCTCGGCTCCAGAATCAAGAACGAACTGCAAAGGCTTGCCGCCACTCGGATTGTCCACTTGGACCCAGATCAATCCGGCGCGCAACTTGAATGGGATCGTGGCCAACGTTTCACACCATGCGGGAAGTCCCTGACACAACAGGAGCAATAACCCAAACCCCATCAGCTTTCGTTTAGTGTTGGATGCAGCCTCCATTTAGTACACGAGTAAACTGACCTTGAATCCGGCCCTTTTATAATTAAAGGACGGAGAAAAAATGTTAAAAAAACGACAAAACCATCTGGCCAAACGCAGCACGCTCAAGGTGCCAGCACGCCTTGTACCGGATTTACATGCAAGTTGTTACATACTGTTTCGGAACAACTTACGTTATGTCCAATGGCCAAGAAGTGGAAGGAATCGCTGCTTTTTTTTGCTCAGGCTGATTTAATCGGTTCACTAATCACTTTGTCTGTTCGATACCGCTCTAGATGACTCCAGGAAAAAGCAGGCCAATTCCATTCCCGATTCCTTGGCCCCCAGAAAGAGGGGCCATTCTTTAACTGAAACAAAAATGAATGATTTTTGACAATTCCCGGTCAAATCATTAGACTTAAATTAGTACCAATATTCTACTTGGCGGAAATAAAATTCGCTTAAGAGAAAGGGGTCTATTATGAAAGTTAAGAGCTTTAAACGCGCCATCGGATCATCTCTCGCCGTTGCGGTCACGCTTGGAACGCTGGCTGCATGCCCGGCGCAAGCTGGCAGCGGACTCATCAAAAATACTCATTCCGCAACGGCCTACAAATGGGTGACCCAGCCCGTTCATCCAGCCGTGCCGAAGGCATACGTCAAAGTGAATCAAGGGCAACCAGAAATCCAGGTTGCTGTCATGGCCAAATCCCCGGCACAGCCCGGCGCGCGACGCTCAGTGTATATCCACAGGTGATCGCGAACGGCGTCCGCCTTGGCTCAACAACGAAGCCGAACGGACGGATGCGATGGTTGACGAACGCACATGTCCGTGGGGTACTAAACGCTAGAAGTGGCCGCGCTTAAATTGTAGTCGACGGTCTCGGTGAAAGTCGATCTGTTCGGCTTCTTCTTTCTGACAGCCGGTCTATTTTTCCTCCAATGGCGGAATTGAGTCGATGCTCGGGGTATTGGTGTCCGTGCTGGATGATTTGTGTTTGGCCTTTTCTTTGGCTTCTTTCTTGGCCTTTTCAGCCCTCCTTGCGGCATCCTTGGCCATTTCGATTTCGACGGCGGCGTTCCGGTCCTCCTGCTCGTGTTCGATCTCCAACTCAGCTTGCTTGACGGCCGAGAGCTTGTCCCTTTCTCTGGTCGCCACACGGGCGGCCGTTGAGGGGTCCCTCAGTACTGTCGGGCGCATGAGCATAATCAACTCGGTGCGAAGGTTTTGGATGGATCTGCTCTTGAAGAGGTTGCCGAGCAAAGGAATGTCTTTCAATCCAGGGATGCCCGAATCGGCCGTGCTGCGGCTGTCGCTGATGAATCCGCCCAGAATGATGGTCTCGCCGTCAAGCACCGCGACTTTGGCGCCGGCTGTGCGCTTGGTGGTGGTGGGAACGTTGCCCACACCAGTGATGGCCACGGGGGGGCCGAGCTGTTCGACATCAGCTTCAATATCCATGACGACTAGGCCGTCGGGATTGATCAGGGGTGTGACTTGCAGGTTAATGCCCACTTGCAACTGACTGTATTGCGAGCTGGGGCCGCCGCCGTAGTAACTATAAGTGCCCGTAACATAAGGCACCGTATTGCCGATGAACAAACTGGCGGGCACAGCGTGGGAGGTTTGGATGCGCGGACGGGAAAGGACGTTGATCCGGCTGTCGCCCGCCACGGCTTCCATGACGACGTTAAGATCATTTCCGAATTTGGCGAAATAACTGAACCCGCCAGGCAGATTGGCCAGCGTAGAGCTGCTGGCGGTGGAAGCGACGCCGCTGCCATTGGTGGATGAGCCGGAACCGGTCAGAAAGCCCGAGGCGGCGGCACTTAGGTTCTGCAGACCACCCGCTCCTGTGAACGAGCTGCCGCCTTGCCGCTGGGCCAGGTAGCTTACGCCTGTGCTTTCGGTGCCGCTAAGGTTGATTTCCATGATGATGGCGTCGATGAGAACCTGCTGCAGGACGACATCCAGCTTGCTGATAATATTGGTAATCATCTTCATGTCCTCGTCATTGGCGAACACCAGGAGGGAATTGGTGCGTTCGTCGGCGATGATCTTGGTGTTGCTGAGCATTTGGAATCCTCCGCCGTTGGCGGCATTCTGCACGATCTTATTGAGGTTGTTTTGGAACGAACTGCGAGCGCTGGTGGCGCCGCCGCCAAGAGGACTGGTCGAGTTGGCCTGCCCGTAAACGCCGCCTTGGCTGCCGAAACCGCCTTGGCTACCAAAGCCGCTGCCGTAACCACCGCCTGTGCCGCCAAAGCCCCCGTTCATGCCTCCAGTGGTGAGACCGTTGCGGCTGGGCCCGCCGAAGTTGGCTCCCGAGGTGCTTCTCCCGACTGCGGTGCCACCGCTGGCACCCAACTGGCCTAGGGCTGCGGCAATATCGCTGGCCAAAGCGTATCTGATCGGGATCACCTCCGGCTTGATGGTCAAGGTGTTCTGCACGTCAATTTTCTTGATCATCTCCATCATGCGATCGACGTTTTCGGCGTAATCCCGCAGGATGAGAGTCTGGGTACTGGGAAGGGCGATGATGCTCTTGGGCATCTTGGAAAAAGGCGTCAGCACGTCGGAGAGGTCTTTGATGTCGGTGTATTTGATTTGAACAATCTGAGTCACCATTTTACCTGCTTGCGGCATGTTGTTCGTGTTAGTGCTAATAATCCCACCTTCCTGGCCTGCCACGTCCTGCGTGACGACTTTGGCGAATTTGTCTCCAATCGGAACAACGGTGATGCCATTCATGGCCAGGATCATTTCCAAGGCGACAATGGCTTCCTTGTGTGTCAGGGGGCTCTGCGTTTTGAGAGTAATGTTAGCATCTTTTGCCACGGACCCGGGGCCGGTGCTGGAGCGCAATATTGTCCGACCGACCAATTCCGCGTATTCGTCCAACAATTGCTCAACCGGGATGCCAGGAAAATTGTAGGTTATAGTAGCTGCCTCGTTGGTCTTATCAGCCGCAATGGCAGGCGGAATTCCAGGCATGGCCGGGAAATTGGGTAAAGTGGGCTTTGCTCCGGGAGGAGTTGCGACGGTCGGAGCGTTGCCCGCAGGAACCGGCGCAGCGGGCGTCGTGGGCGCGGCGGCAGCGGGCGCGGCCGATGGCCGATTCGTCGCGGCGCCAGGGCGCGGCGGTATTTGAACTTGGGCAGTCTGCCAGCCGCGGTCAAGAGTGGGATCGGATTGCGCGCGCGCCTCTGTCGCGATCAACAACAGCAGAAGCAAAGGCATGAAGCGTTTTGGGTTCATAAGTTCTAGTCGGCGGCTTTTTGGCCCGGAGCGGGTTTAGGCAATGGCGTCGGTCTGCCCGGAATAATAGGCATCTGTCCCCCGGGTTTTTTGTTGAAACCGGGCGGGACATTGGGTCCGCTCGGCGGACGCTTGGCTGGTGCCCCAGGCAGTGAAGCGGGAACGCCGCGCGGCTGAGCGCCAGGCAATGCAGCCGGCTTCGTGGGCGGCGCGGCTGCAGGTTTAACTCCCGGCGCGCGCTTGGGGGGGGCGGCATCGCTAACGGACGCCGGCGGTTTTTTGGTGTAATTAGCCGTCAAAGTAATCGTGGCGTGGAGACGATACCGGTTGGGATCAGCCGGCTTGAGGTTCAGGATGGCGACGCGGATCATGGCCGGATCCATGCCCATGTTGTATAGGAAGTTGACCAATTGCGCCTCCTGGCACTCCAGAGAGATGGCGGTGGATTGCGTTTCGAAGAATTCGTTCGTTTTGACGGTGCCGGGGTTGATGCTCTCGACATAGACGCCGGTTTTGCGTTCCTGCGCCCGGATGGTGTTCTGCAATTGAACCTGGGGGTCAACGGGGTGCGCCATCACGCTACCTCCTTCCCGCTTGGTTAATTCTTCCACCTGCACCTTCCAGCCATTGGACGCATAATCCTGCTTGATGTACGCGTTGTCCTTCTCAATATTCGCGCGCATTTCTGTGAGCTGTTTGTTCATGCTGCTCCACTCCCCGAACTGCGGCCAAACGAACAAGTAATTGAGCACGACAATGACGACGAGAAAGACGGCCGCGACAATGCGGCGCTCCTGCGCGGTCAAATTAAGCTGGCTCAGAAAATTATTCACCGCCGGTATCCTTGAGTTTGCACGTGAACCGCCAATCCACCACGTTGTTGCGTATCTGGGGAAAGGTGGGCGGGCTGACTTCGGCGAATAAAGTCTGGTCAGGCTTGTTAGGGTTGGGGATGTGGCGCAATTCTTCGTTGAAGCTCTCCACAGCGTCCTGATCGTCGGTCGCGGCGCTGCCGTGCAAATCAAACTTTTGCCGGTCAAAATGGACGTCGTCGATGGTGACGCCTTCGGGCAGGTGTTCGGCCACGGCTTTGTAGCAATCCAACGCGGCAAATTTGAGTTGTTGGCGCTCTTGGAGAATGTCCAGTTGGGCGTGGTCTTTGCACGCGTTGGTGTAGGTCTGGCCGATGGTGGCCAGGTCCGCCTTGACGCGATTATATTTCACTCTCAGCGCGTAGAGGGCGCCGAAATACATCAGGACGCCGACAATGTAGAGGCCCAAGACGGTAAAGAGACCGCGTATCCAGAGGCCGTCCACGAATTG
>DASYNM010000386.1:0-15402 GCA_036008545.1 Verrucomicrobiia bacterium | reverse complement strand
CTGGTGCAGATGATTTCTGCAAGCGACGGATCGACTGTAACCTTTGGCAATGGACAACCCTGGAAATATGAGGGCCGCCAGGATGCTGATTATTGCGATGGCGACCAGGAGTTCGGTAAGTGTAAATGCCTTAGGAGCCACCTCCGTTTTGCGTCCCCTCCCCAAAACAGGGATCACCATAGGCGGCCAGCTTTTCCGTCTCACCTCGAGTGCCATAATTACTTCGACAGGGCTGGCTCAAAGTCATCACGGCTCGATGTTCTCTTTCGGGAGGGGCTTGCAGCCCTCAGAGCGTGCTCGTTTTTGAATGGTTCTGACCCGCGAGCCGATAATTTTCAGGAGGGGCGAGCGCCTGCGAGCCCGTGACAAGTCCAGTTAGTATTAGGGACTCGCAGGAGCTCGCCCCTCCCGAAAAAGCAGATTGCGCGGCATTACGCGCTCATGCTGCGCAGCGGCCTCGGCATGTCCAGCTTCACCACGCGCGCTCCGTCTTCCAATCCATCCGGCGTGGCGCTGGCCGAGGCAAGGCCGTCGCGGTAGAGCGTGATGGCCAAGCGCTCGTTTTTGCGGATGCACTCCTTGATCGCTTCCGGATCCTTCTCGCAGTGCAAAAGCGTCTTCCAAGAATAGATGTGCTTAGGCTTATGAAAATCGCTGTTAGCCAGAAAAGCCAGCCGCTTTAAGCCGACGGGCGTGAAAATATTGTTCCGATTGGCAATTTCCCAGGCGTCGATCAACGGTGCGAAAGTCTCCTGGTTCTCCCAAAGGTGAAGCGTGTTCTTGCCCCATTCGCTTTTCATAATGTGCGGATGCGACGCTACCGCCAGCCCGCCTTGCGCGTGAATCTCTGCGATTGTCGGCGGCAGATCGAGCGCCGGATTGATCGGCGTCTTCAGATCGATGCCCAGCAAATGCGCGGACGATTTCTTGCTGAATCCGTCCTTGTTGAACTCCAGTCCGGTCATCACGATCATGTTGTATTTGCGCCAGGCGCGGCGCCTTTCCCGCGCAATAACGTCAAAATATTCATCCATCTGCTCCGGGCCGAGCGTCAATTTGAGCAGCTTGCTCAACTTCCCGATCAATCGCCGCGGATCGCCCAGATGGTCCGTAATGCAGATGCAGTCAAAACCGCGACGGCCATAAAAATCCACCACCTCGGGCGCGGTCAATTTTCCGTCCGAATAGTTGGTGTGCATGTGAAAATCGCACAGCAACATGCGCGCTTCGCTGGAGCCATTGGCCAACGCGCGACGGCCGGGCCGCGTGATGCCCGGCTGATTGGACTCGAACAATTTATCCGCCGGGGCGTCCAACTCGCATTCGTGCAGCGCAAGCTCCGCGATGCGCAGCGAAGCATCCGGCCGCGAAACTTTGGTCAAATTGGCGCGCCACTTTTTCCACAAACGCGCGTCCTTGGCAAAGGCGTCGGCGACCCATTCCGCCACCTCGCGGTTTTTTTCCGCCACCACCCCGGCGTCCAGCTCCTTGACCAATTGCGCGTTGCCATCCTCCTGGCCGGGAATGACCTGGTTGAGAATCATCGGGCATCGAGCCGCGATAGCTTCCTGCACCGTCGCTCCACCGGCCTTGGTCACGACCAGGTGATGCGTCAACATCAACCGCGGCATTTGATTGGTCCAGCCCAGCACGCGCACGCGCTCGCCGTATTTTTCCGTGCGCCGCATCAATTTTTCCTTCAATTCCGCGTCGCGCCCCACTGTGATGGTTAATTGGACGCGCGGATTCTCCAGCAAGCGATCCACGCCTTTGCCGGATTTCTTTTTGCCAGTGTTGATGATGTAAAGAATCTTGATCGGCCCATCGGCTTCCGGCGCCTCGACTGTCTCCTGAACTTTTTCGGCAAAAAGCGGGTTGACCGGAAAACCAAGCGTCTTGATGTTCTCCGCCGCCACCCCGTTTTTGCGAAGCACCTCGGCCGTGGCCTCATTGGAAACGCAATACCAGTCGCTGGGCGCGCGGAACCACGAGGAATTGACCGAAATGGAGTCCGTCACCACCGTGATAAAACGGAACGGCCGCTCGGAATGGTCGCGGTAAATTTCCCGGATGACATGCGCGTAGGTCGGGTAGGTGGACAGGACGCAATCGGGCTGCGATTGGGTCAGGATTTGTTCCAGCGCGCTTTTCAAATTGCCAAAGGCGAGCAAATTGCTCTCCAGCCCCTTGGAATTATCCAACATCGAATAGATCCCGTTCCAGAGTCCGGGCGCGAAACGAGTCAAGCCCAGGTAAGCCTTCTTGAGCACGTCATTCAAAATGCCCATGCTGCTTTGGAAGACATCGAGCACCTCAACCTTGACCTCATCGGAAATCAGCTCCAGCGCATCGGCCACATTGCGAGCCGCCGTGTTGTGGCCGTCGCCAAAGCCCGCCGTCAGGATCAGGACTTTCTTCACTACCAGACTGTCACACAAAAATGTGACAATCTGATGGCAAACATGTTAAATTCTGTTCACATTTTCCAGGCCTGTTCGGACTAGCCGATGGATGGCTCTCCTCCCAAAGACCGCAATGTTAATTGGTCCTCGGAGTTCACGTTCAGCACACGAGCGGTGGTTCGGCCAATGGGCGATTTGCCTAAAAGAGAAATGCCGATCCATTCAAAATGGTCCTCCCACCGATGATGCCGTGGATGAAAAAGTTCGGTCGTCTGGCGTGTTTCAGGATCGACTCCCGTCAGATTGGGACCTTTGTGCAAATTACAGTCTATGCAGGCAAGAGCCAGATTATCCAAATCGTCGTCGCCACCGTGGACTCTTGGGATAACGTGCTCTATGTGCAGCAAGGCCAAGGGTGAGTCTTCCTGGCGCAAGTGGCAGTATTCGCAACGATTACCGGCGCGTTCTCGAACGTGGCGTCTTGCGCCGGAAGTCATCGTTCAGCGGGCGATTTGATCATCTGCCGCGCATGACGCTGTAAAATAGCGACAAATTTATTCGCTTTCACGTAACCGGCGTACTCCTCCGATTCCGCTTTAGTCAATTGTCCCTGTGTAGATTTTGCCGCCAATTCCTCGATGCGCGCTTGTAACATGGGATCAGCCCGAAAATGGGCCACGGCCTCCGCTTTTTCCGGCAGGACGATTTGTAAGACGGGACTAATGCCCCGCTCGAATGCGGCTGATTCCATGGTTAGCGCCATATCACTATTCTACCACTGTCGCGCTGGCCGCGAAAGCCCAAATTTTACTTCGTTACGACCGCCGCGCATTTGTGATCTATGTAAGACAAGCCTGCAAGAATGCTCGATTTCTACTCGCCTCAATCTCTGGGCTCTGCTACACCCTCCCTGCCTCAGATTCGATGAGTGATCCAAACCAAGTGGAAGACGCCCTCTTCGCAGCCGCCTGGCATTTGTCCACGCGGCAGCGCACTTCTTTCCTGACCAATGTTTGCCGCGCGGATCCTGAATTGCGCCTTCGCCTGGAAGAGCGTCTGGCCAAACTCGCGCCCTCGACGGAGTCCACCTCAGACTTGGAAACCGAATCAGAATTCGATGCGGATGCCACCATCACTTCCGAAGGCGTCCTACCTCGCGAGGAATTGATTGGCCAAACCATCGGCCGTTACAAGCTGATTGAAATGCTCGGCGAGGGCGGTTTCGGCACCGTCTATGTGGCCGAACAAGAAGAGCCGGTCAAACGCCGCGTCGCTCTGAAAATCACCAAGCTCGGCATGGACACCAAGCGGGTCGTGGGCCGATTCAAAATCGAGCGCCAGGCGCTGGCCATGATGGACCATCCCGGCATCGCCAAGGTGCTCGACGCCGGCGCGACCGAGAGCGGGCGGCCTTACTTCGTCATGGAGTTGGTCAAGGGTGTCAAGATTACGGATTATTGCGATGAGAACAATTTATCCACGCACAACCGCCTGAAACTTTTCATCCAGGTTTGCCGCGCCATCGAGCATGCGCATCAAAAGGGCATCATCCATCGTGATATCAAGCCTTCCAACATTCTGATCACGCTGCACGACGGGCATCCGGCGCCCAAGGTTATTGATTTCGGCATCGCCAAGGCGACGCAGGAGAGCTTCACCGGCCACACGGCTTTCACCCAATTTGAACAATTCGTCGGAACGCCGGCCTACATGAGTCCGGAGCAGGCGGAATTGGGCGGGCTGGACATCGATACGCGCACGGACATCTACAGCCTGGGCGTGCTTTTGTACGAATTGTTGACATCGCAGACGCCGCTGGAATCCAAGAGCCTTTTGGAGCGTGGTTTCGACGAGATGCGCCGCATGATCCGTGAACACGAGCCGCCCAGGCCCTCCGCCCGCCTGCTCACGCTGAAGAATTCCGACAGCACCACCACCGCCAAGCGGCACGGCACCGACCCTGTCAAGCTGATCAAAATGGTGCAAGGCGACTTGGATTGGGTGGTGATGAAGTGCCTGGAGAAGGATCGCTCGCGCCGTTACGAAACCGCGGGCAATTTGGCGGCGGATGTTCAGCGCTTCCTGCACGACGAACCGGTCGAGGCGCGCCCGCCGAGTCAAGTCTATCGTTTTCAAAAGTGGGTGCGCCGCAACAAGCTCGCCTTCGCCGCCGGCTCCGCCGTCTGCCTGGCGCTGTTCATCGGCCTGGGCATGACGACTTGGTTCGACATCAAAGCAAATCAGGAACGGAAAGTCGCGGAACTCGCAACCAAACGCGCCGACATCGCCCGCCAAGCCGCCGAGGACGCACGAACGCAGGCCGAGGCCGACCGCAAACAGTCTGAAATCGAGCGACAAAAAGCCGAGGTCTCGCGCCAGAGAGCGGAGGCCGCGCTGCAACAATCTGAAATCGACCGCGCCAAAGCCCTCGCGGCGGAAAAAAAAGCCGAGGACTCAGAAAAAGAGGCCCAGGCCGAGCGCCAGCAAGCCGAGTCAGACCGCGCCAAGGCCCAGGTCGCGGAGAAGAAGGCCGAGGATTCGGAGAAGGAGGCCCAAGCGGCGCGCCAGCAAGCGGAGACAGCTCTGCAGCAGGCCCGAACCGAGCACGCCAAGGCCGACACTGCGGAAAAACAGTCCAAGGATTCTCAGTCAACGGCCTTGGCGGCCTTGCGCGAAGCCGAAGAAGCCAAAAACAAGGCTGTCGCCGCCACCAGCAAGAGTGAGGAATCAGCCAAGACCGCCGCCGAAGAAGCCAATTTGCGTCGGCAAGCCGAGGCGTCCGCGTCGGCGGCTTTGGCCGAGACTGGCCAATGGCGCGGCGCCATGACCAACCTTCTGGCCAGCTTGGACACACTGCCGCCGACGCAAGCGTTGAAGGTGGCCGACACATTCTTCCCGCCGGATGATTTGAAACAGCCGTGGGCCGCGCCCTTCTTGCGAGCGCGCGGCGATTGGCACGCGCGCCACGGCGACAGCGCTGCCGCCATCGCCGATTTTACTCAGGCGCTGAACATGAGGCCCGACGATGCCGCTCTGCATCTCAAACTGGCGCCTCTGCTGGCGGACACTGGCGACACCGAAGGCTATGGCAGGCACTGTGCGCAATTTCTCAAGGAATGGCGCGAGACCAATAATCCCGCCGCGGCCATCGATTGTCTGCTGACGCCGTCGGCCGCAGTGAATGCGCCGTCCTTGGCGACTCTGGCCCGCAACGCGCTCGCGGCCGACGCGCCCGGACCGCAACAAGCTGGCTGGACGTTGCTGCTGAGTTTGGCCGAATACCGGCAAAACCTTTTCGCGGAGGCAGCGGCCAGGGCGGCGAAGGCGCTCTCCGACACCAATGGATTGGACGACGCCCGCGCCGCGCAAGCCGAAGCGGTTTTGGCCATGGCGCAACAGCAATTGAATCATCCCGACGACGCCCGCACCGCTCTGGCCACCGGGCGACAAATACTTGACACGAAAATGCCTCCGCCGGAAAGCACGGACCTGGGCAGCCATTGGCCTGATTGGATCGCGGCCCGCCTGCTCCTCCACGAAGCCCAGGCCCTGGTCCCGGCCACGGCAGCGTCGGCAGCGCCCAAATAATTTAGAATTTCATCTCGACACCTTCGCGCGCGGCGCAGATGGCCAATTTCGATTCGTGGCGGATGGCGCGTCGGCGGCAGGTCAGCACTTTTTGATCGATGCCACGGTCGGTGTCCTCGGGATCGTGATGAAAGAGCGCCAGGTTCTTGACCTCGGCCTGGATGGCTAGGTCGGTGGCGGAGAAACAGCAAGAGTGCCCCCATTTTCTCCGGGCCGCATAACCCTGCTCGTCGTATTGCGCGTCAATAATAAGCAAGTCGGCCCCGCGCACCACCGACGCCAGTTCTTCCGGCACATGGCGCAACGGGCCGGAGTCGTCCAGGTCCGGGAAAGTATCCCCCACCTGAATTTCCAATTCATTGTCTGTCATGTACACGATTTTACGGCCGTCCTGCGAGAGCGAATAACCAATGCACCCGCCCGGATGATTGAGCGCAAAGGCGGACACCAACACGCCGTTGATCTCCTTCTTCCCGTCCTCCAAATGGTCGGCCACGATGCTGGAACCCAACTCCAGAAACGTCACCGGAAAATAGCTCGAAATCATTTGCCCCGAGAGCAGGCGATAAGGACTGTCGTCGCCGGCTTGGCGTCCGTAGATGCGAATTTTCATGTCGGGCTTATAGACCGGCGCGAAAAATGGAAAACCCTGGATGTGGTCCCAATGTGAGTGCGTGAGCAGAAGGTGCAACTCCTTCGGCGGCGGCTGGCGTGTCAACAAGTCTTTGCCCAATTCCCGGATGCCCGAGCCTGCGTCGCAAATAAAAATCGTGTCCTGGAAACGGATTTCCACGCAGGCAGTGTTTCCGCCATAGACACGCGTCCAACTGGCCGGGGTCGGAATGGAACCGCGCGTGCCCCAAAATTTGACGAAGGCTGCCATCAGAATTTAGCCTTCACTGTAAACAAAAACACTGTCCGCCACCTGGATCACGTCCCCGTCGCGGAGCAGCGCGGAGTGGACCTTGACGCCGTTCAGGAAAACGCCGTTGTGGCTGTCATTATCGAGCAGCATGCAATCGGTGCCGCGCATCCGCAACAAGGCGTGCAGGCGCGAGGCGCGTTTCGAGGTCAGCCGGACTTGAGCCTCGGGCGCGCGGCCGATCAGCATTTCGTCCCCCTCCAGCACGAAGACACGCGGGCCGCCGTCGCCCTCAAGTTGTTCCAGTGCAGGGCGGCGGCTTAGCCTTTGCCGCCGCAACACGGTTTGGGAGCTGCCAGAAACGGTTACGTCGCCTTCGGTCATGCTACAGAGCCATCCTCATGCAATCCTCGTCAGTTGCAAAGCGTTTTCGTGCGGAGGTGAATCATCAGTTGCGCATTCTTCAATTCTGCGGTCGAATGCAGCATTGATTCAACGCCCAAATTGTGCTTAAATTTCCGCCATGAAATCACGACGGAAAACGTGGCAGGAAAAATTGATCGACAACAAAGGCTTTCCCAAAGTCTGCCCGATCAATTCCACCCAATCCAAGCGCTGGGGCCGCGGCACCTTCGTCATCCCCGCGCCCATGGAAGTGAACGAACTCATGAGCCAGGTGCCGAAAGGCAAATTGGCCACGCTGGACCAACTTCGCGACGCCCTCGCGCATCGGCATGGTGCGACTATTGCCTGTCCGCTGACGACGAGTATCTTCGCTTGGATTTCCGCGCACGCCGCCGCCGAAGCCGGGGCGGAAGGCAAGCGCAACACCACGCCTTATTGGCGCACGCTCAAATCGAAAGGTGAATTGAATCCAAAGTATCCCGGCGGCATTGCTGGATTGAAGCGCCAGCTCTCCACCGAAGGTCATCGCGTCGTTCAAAAAGGCAAACGCTTTTTCGTCCAGGAATTTGAGCAACGCCTCTTCATTTTCGACGCCAAACAGGAGCGGACGCCACGTCAAGCGCCCTCGTAGCCGCCGACGTAAGTCGGCGGACCAAGAATCAAGGAGCGTCCATTCCCGAAGATCCGCCTCGTCACCTCGGCGGCTACGACCGCCCCACGCCGAAAACCACTCCGGCACAAAAGCAGATTGACAAGCGACTTGGCCCGCCGCCACGATGCGCCCCTTGCACGTATCGCGAATTATTTTATGAAAAAGACAACTCTTCATTCCTTCATCGTCGCCGCTGTTTTGATCGTTCTCCCATCCGTTTTGCGGGCGCAGGACCAGGGCGGCGCGACCATGAGCGTCAATTTGGAAAACATCTTCCGCCTCGATAACGTCGAGTCCCGTTCCATCAGCGCGGAGAATTTCACCGGCGAAAAGGGCAAGGCCGGCATGGCGACCACCGGCGATGGCGCGCACGCTTCGCGCGAATTGGGCCAGGGCTGGAAGGTCTCGCCTTCCATTGGCATCAAAGCCAAGAGCACGTTCACGCTGGCCGAGATCACCGGGCCGGGTTGCATCCGCAGCATCTGGTTCACGCCCACCGGCAATTGGCGCCTCTCGGTGCTGCGCATCTATTGGGACGATGATCCCGAGCCGTCGGTCGAGGTGCCCGTTGCCGACTTTTTTGCCAGCGGCTGGGCCAAATGGGATCGCTGCCCGCTCATCAATTCGCTGCCGATTTGCGTCAATCCGAGGTGCGGTTTTAATTCTTATTGGCAGATGCCGTTCCGCAAAAAATGCCGCATGACTATGGAAAATCTCGACGGCCAGGACATGACTCTCTATTACCAGGTCAATTATGCGCTGGGCGACGTTCCGGCCAACGCCGGCTATTTTCACGCCCAATTCCGGCGCGAGAATCCGATGAAGACCAAGGGTCTTTACACTATACTTGACGGCGTGGAAGGCGACGGCCAATACGTCGGCACCTACCTGGCTTGGGGCGTGCATAACACCGGTTGGTGGGGCGAAGGCGAGGTGAAATTTTTCATCGACGGCGACAAGGAATTTCCCACCATCTGCGGCACGGGCACGGAGGATTATTTCTGCGGCTCCTACGATTTCGAGCACACGACGGCGGACGGCAAAGTCGCCTACACGGAATTCACGTCGCCCTACACTGGCGTGCCGCAGATCATCCGTCCGGACGGCGTCTATGATTCGCAGCAGCGCTTCAGCCTGTATCGCTGGCACATCCCCGACCCGGTCCGCTTCCACAAAGACCTCAAAGTGACCATCCAAGGCCTGGGCTGGCAATCGGGCGGACGCTACCTGCCGCTGCAAGACGACGTCTCCTCCGTCGCCTACTGGTATCAGCAACTGCCGCACAAGAAATTCCCGCCATTGCCGACGCGGGACGAGTTGGAGTGGCATTGAGACGGGTCCGATGAACTGTCACCTGTAGTCGGCGTGCCTCCGCCCGGTGGATGCATATCTCGGGCGATGCCAAGCGCGGAAATGGCGGAAGGGGACAAAGGAGGGTTTGCGGCCACGGCTAATATGCTTTTCTTTTCCTGCCGTTTTCCTAAACTCCTTTCATGGCAAAGGAATTCGCCAACACGCAATGGCCTCTTGATGCTGCGAACGCATGAGGGTGCCGCACCCCATTCCTTATCAGGGCAGCAAGCGGAATCTTGCGCCTGTCATCCTAAGATATTTTCCACCGGACATTGAAACGCTGATCGAACCGTTCGCCGGCTCGGCGGCCATAACGCTGGCCGCCGCCGTGCGGAGCCTGGCGCACCGGTACCTCATCGCTGATCTGAACGAGCCGTTGGTGGAATTATGGCGTGCCATCATCGAATCGCCTGAAAAACTAGCTCGCCATTATGAAACGCTCTGGCGGGCGCAGCACGAGGACCGTCGGGAGTATTACGACCGCATTCGTGAAGAATTCAATCGCACCGGCAAACCGGATCGTTTTCTTTATCTTCTGGCGCGCTGCGTAAAGGCTTCCGTGCGCTATAACGCCGACGGCGAGTTCAATCAAAGCCCGGATAATCGCCGCATGGGTGCCAGGCCGGAAACGATGCGTCACCACCTACTCGGCGCGTCGCAGTTGCTGCGCGGCAAGAGCGCCTGCATCGCCAGTGACTACAAGGAAATTCTCGCGCAAGCCACGCCGGACGATCTGGTTTATTTAGACCCACCGTATCAAGGCGTCTGCGGCGAGCGCGACCCGCGTTATCTGCAAGGCGTTCTGTTCCATGAATTTGTTGAAGTGTTGGAAACGCTCAATTATCGCGATATTAAGTACCTTGTGAGCTACGATGGTCGAACAGGCGAGCGCGTGCATGGGCGCAAGTTGCCCCAAGGATTGCGACTACACCACGTCGAACTGCATGCCGGGCGCTCGTCTCAGGCCACGTTGTTGGGACGCGAGGAAATGACCATTGAATCGCTTTATTTGTCGCCCGCATTGGCCGAATCCTTGAATCTCGCCCGTCAATTGCCTCGAGTTGAAGAATGTCGAGATTTGCCGAAATTGTTACTGGGCATTCCCTGAGAACTACACGCACGTGGCGATGCGGCAAATTCGTCGCGCCGATATTCTGTGGATGGAATCGGAAGTCGAAATTTATGAGAGGTTGAAGCAACAAACACTCGAATTACAGAAGAACATTCCCAGCTATGTCAAAGAAATCATCGAAGAGCACTTGAAGATAAGGTGAAACGGATCACAGCGATGTGGTTGGCTAGAAATACATGAAGCAGGTTGGTGAAATCTCAAGACCCTAGCGCCCGGCCATTTCTGGGAAAAACTGTGTCCTGCAAATTCTGTCCGTCCAGTCGAGCCGTGACTCGATTTCCTCGGTAAAAGCCTCAACTCAACAGAGTCACCCCGCTTCGGAATTCCAGGGCGTGGGATTGGAGTTTGCCAATTGAGATGCGGCTGACTATTGCTTTTCGGCAACGTAAGTCGAAACGCGGCCAGTGAGCTTGCTTTCAGCAACCCTGGTCATTTTTCTGCCGTCGTTGGAGATCCTTATTTTATCGACTTCAATCAATTTGCCCTCGCGTTTGTAGCTCGCCTCGATCTCATTACCCTCAAGTTGCTTCAACGAAACGGCGTCAACCCGGTAGCTGCCCTTCACTGGGTAATCCTTGCCGTCCAGCTTGGCGGTCCAAGTCTCTCCGGTTGGCTTGGAAAAAGTCAGTCCATCGCCGCTGCGCGTGTAGGTCGCCAGAAGTTCATTCTCTGACGCGCTCCGCTTCTGAGAGCGCCAGGAGCCGGACGTTGCGTTCGCGCCGGTTGGGACCTCTCCCACGCGCTCCATGGTAGCTTCGGTAGTAGTGATTTGATCGCCGCCCGGCGAATAGGCCTTGGATTTGTAGGTCAAGGTTCTTCCGTCGTCGGTCACGGTATAAATCAATTCCCGCATCATTTTCCCATCCTTCTTATAGACGACTTGAACAGTGTGCGCATCCAGTTCGGTCACGGCAATGGTGTTGTAAGGATGTCCACTGACGGGCTGGTCCTGGCCGTCGGCCTTGACATGGATTTCGGGGACTGCAGTGAAGGCGTCGTAGGTTCCCTTACTCACCGAGAATGAAATTGGCTTCGGAGACAATGTCGATTGGTCAAAAATCGTTTTCCAAGTTCCGTCGAATGGGTTCTGAGCAAGCAATATCGACGGAAAGAGGACCGCAATCGCAAGAAGTAGCTTTTGCATGGAGCTACTATACATTCCCCACCAGCCTTTGTCCAGGAGCTCCCGACAGACGCGATTTCCGACTCGATCGACAGCGTTTTATTACTATTGACAGTCGGTGGGCCGGGGCAAAATCGGCCAAGTAATGGAAAATGCAACGCCGCCGCTCTCTGTAGAGCGGGTAGCTACGAAACATTGAGAATTCCTTGCCTACATCCAGAAACCTGATATGAATAAAGCACCTCAGAGCGGCCGGTTTTGATTCGACCCCGGCTGGCTGGTTTTGAAGCGACCGGTGACAATTATGGACAGCCAACATTGAACAGCGTATGACTCGCGATCCGGAGCGTCTGGTTGGCGAAGTTGGTTTGGCCGTTTTGGTGTTCGGCCTCCTGTGGCGCGCTTTCGTCCGGGTCGGGCAAATCCCCAGATCGCCGGACCCGTGGGACAAAGAAATCGAAAAAGCAGTGCATGAACCTGAAGCGGTGGAGGTTTGTCATCGATGCTTTGACCCGGTCACTCCCGGTTCTTGGTTTTGCGAGCATTGCGGTTGCGCCGTCGGCCCCTACAACAATCTGATGCCGTACATCCAAGTTTTTTCCGAAGGAGAAGTTTTACGAAATGGCGTCAACGATAAACTGCGTCAAAATGCCCTTATTGTAGCTGGTTATTTGCTTGTTTCCTTAAATTTCTATCTCGTTTTCGCGCCCATTTATTGGCTTTTACTTTTTAAAAACCTGAAACGGCAAAAAGAATCAGTCGAACAAACGGTGAGCTGAACGGCTCGCTTTCCGGTTCTGCTCGATTTACATTACTGCTGACCGATTATGGAAAACGCACGATTTTTCGCCGTGAATCGGCCAAATTGGCCGCTCAAGGTCAGCGCCGATTTGAAAATGCAGATGAATCCACAATCATGACAAAAAACTGGCAAGAGGCAACCAACAGTGGCGACGCCGAGCGCGTTGGCTCACTTCTCGATGCCGGAGCCGACATTAACGCGCTTGACCGCCACGGCCAGACCGCGCTGATGAGTGCCGCTCACAAAGGGCATTCCGAGGTTGTTCGACTATTAGCACGGCGTGGCGCAAATCTCAATCATGCCGCGAAGTATCGCCTCACCGCTACAATGCTTGCAGTCATAGCCGACTATCCAGATGTTGTGCGCGTGTTGGTGGATGCTGGTGCTGATCTCACGCTCCGGGGCAGCCCGAATACTGCCCCTATTTACGACAAGACCGCGTTGGAGATGGCAGTGCAGATGAAGCGCCAGCAGTGTGCCGAGATACTTCAAAGCGCCGAAGCAAAGCAGAAGCCTTGCTCGTAACCTTGCTGGAAGCGGCTGCGCCAGCCGACATGAAGAAATTGTAAAGCCCTTTGCCTGTGACCAGAAAATTGATATTAATCAAGCACCTCAGAGTGGCCGGTTTTGATTCGACCCCGGCTTGTTGGTTTTGAAGTGATCGGTGAATTTGCCCTCTTACAAATTCAGAGCCAGTCTTCCCGAACTGTTTGCACGGAGCCGAATGTTCCCATTGTCCAATTGCTCGCAAGAACCCGCTCCGGCAGATACGCTTAGTTTATAGCTCACGCCGTTGTCATGATACATAATGACGTTCTTCATCACCGTCTGCACAACGGATTTTTGCGTTGTGCCACCGAGCAGATCCCAGGCCCAGCGCAGGGGTTGCCCCTTTCCGTCCAACCCTGTGAAGGTGATTTTGGCCTCACGGCAAACGATGGAAAAAGTTGCGCCACCTTGAAGAGGCTGCCGGATGCTCAAATCAGTTCGATTCAGTTCCGCGACCACGGGCGGACCGTCTGGCGTCATGGGCGATGATTCGTCGCTGGGTGAGAGCAAGACCGGCCATATCCCGACCGGCTCCCTCTGTGAGCCTGACCAGAGCGCTCGGTCCATCACGGGCAGAGTTGTATAGGCCAAAGATGTTGAAGTGAGCGCAGTGTCGTGGGTTGTCGAGAGGACATGTTCGTCGAAGAGGTGGAGATCGCGGATAAAGAAACCGCCGTTCTGCCAAAGAAAATTGACGCGATAAAAGCGGCTGTCATACCAGACGGTTTTTCGGTCTTGATGTTTCCAATCATCGAGGGCCACCACCGCAGTGGGCGGCGTGAGGGAATAGTGGCGATGGAACCATGCCCCTGCTTGTGCCAGTGTTTCGATTTGTATCTCTCCGTCTTTGGCCTCTTTGGCCAGGAGCGCCACCTGTATGGTGAGGCCGGTTTTCATCGCTTCCCAACCAAATGAATTTTCCTGCCCGGCCTGGGTATATCCGAAGGCCAGCGAGGGTTGATGGATCAAATTGTTCATGAACCATGACACCCATTCCGCCGAGCCGCCCGCCTTGGGATAAACGGGTTCGAGAGTAAACATGCCTGGTGTCGTGCCATGTTGATAAATGGGATCGCTGCCTAGCATCCGAAAGATGGGCACATCGATCTGCCCGGCCCTGGTCTGCGCCGGCATGTAGGCGTTGAGGCGGCTGGGGTAGTAGGCTTGGTTCCAATAGCCGCCCCACAATGTGTAGCCATCCGTGCCAACTTGATCTTTGCAATTGCAGGAGGCCACGATGCCGTAACGCTTGGCCATGTATGACAACGTGACTTCATCGATATACCACGAGCCCACGCTGCGCGGATAATAACCAAAGATGGCCTTGAAATCGGCCATATAGACGTCCACCAGCTTGCGCCGTTCTTCGGGTGTGTAGCCCGGAGAAAAGCCGACATTGGCCGCCCAATCCCAATCAAACCGACCCCGCCATTTCAGGCCGGCCTTTTCGACCAAGGGGCGGGGAAGTTCCCACCAGGCGGCGATCTCGTCCTTTGTCCTCAATTGCTCTTTAAAGAGCTTTTGATAGCGGGGGTTGATCAAAGCATCATATTGCAAAGCCCAGGTGGCGGGCAGGTTGGCCTCTTTGATCAACTTAATTTGCTGCCGGGTAGTTTCATAGAGGACATCTTCGGAATTCGCCATGCGAGAATCGGAGTTGCGGACGAAATTGTAAATATTGACGATGCGCGCTTCGCTCGCGTCCGCGGGTTGCAGGAAGCCTGTGAACGCAAGCGCGAGGCAGAGGATGATTTTGTGCTTCATTTAACAATATTGACCTCATCGGATTGAAGCTTTCCTTTCCAGACAAAGATCAGGTTTCTCGTTTCTGCACGGTTCTCCTGAAACTGGGCCGAAACCACATAGCGGCCTGGCGTTAGTTTCAAGTCGAACTCCTTCGTGCTGGGCGACCAGAATTGGTCGAGCCGCAATCCAAGGGAGTAAGTGGAACCGGCCCTAAGCGGGACCACATAATCGTCAAGGCGGCCCGCAACAGCCGGATACCTTCTGTCGGAAAATTGGAGATCTCGATTTCTTCCGCTTCCGTCTAAGAGATTGAGATGAATTTTATCGGGCAGCAGCACCCTGCCGTTGTCTAGCATAGAGCCCAGGTTCAAGCAGACATCTTGCTCTCCCAGATTCCGAAACGCGACCTCAAACTCCGGATCGTTCCGATTGCTTGTCGTCGAGACAGAAAGGCCCATTTGCAGGCCGTTGGTAGCGTTGCCCCATTGTCGATCCGCAACGGAATACTGAGTCATTGCGCTATTTGTGCCGCAGCCGAGCAAGCCGCCAGCAAAAATGAGCACGAGGCCGAAGAGCATATTGGGTTTCATGGAGTGTCGGTGTTGGTTTCAAAGTATCCGCCGCCAACATCATAGATGCGTTGGACATTGCATGGGACGTGGTGACGGTCGTATTGAAACACTTCCACATTTTTCCCGTTTCGCATGGAGATGAATACCGACGTATGGCGATCGGCTTTCTCGTCCGATCTCGGCAAGAGGCTGATGATTTGCTTAAGGTTCAGCACT
>DASYNM010000385.1:0-18130 GCA_036008545.1 Verrucomicrobiia bacterium | reverse complement strand
TCCAAAGCACGACAGGAGTGCCGGTGTGAAAAAACTGGCCGGCGACGACGATCTCGTCCCCTTTTCTTGTTTCGTGACTTCCCGGCGAGTGGCAGCAGCAACCCGCCAGCAAAACCGGCACAAGAAATGCAATAGAGCAGCGCTTCAAAAGCATTCATTCAGATGCGGTGAAAAACCGCGCAGGTCAAGAAAGTTACCTCTGATGAGTCCAAGCCAGGCGCACCTCATTTTATTGCACATTTCTCTGAGCGCGTCCAATGACGTCCCCTCGCCCCGCGGCAACGCGGGGAGAGGGATAGGGAGAGGGGTGCGTCTGATCGAGCCTCCTCTCCCCGGCCCTCTCCTCCACAAGTATGTGGAGGAGAGGGAGTTGAGCGAAGTCGTCCAAAAAGTGAGATGCGCCAGGCGTGGACTCATCAGAAGTAACTTTCTTGACCTGCGCGGTTTTTCACCGCATCTGAATGGATGCTTTTGAAGCGCTGTTCTATTGCCTTGCTTGCGCCGGTTTTGCTGGCGGGTTGCTGCTGCCACTCGCCGGGGAGTCATGAGAAAAGAAAAGGGGATGAGATCGTCGTCGCCGGCCAGTTTTTTCACACGGGCACGCCGGTCGTGCTCTGGATGGATCCGGGCGGCTATGACGCCTACCGCGTCGAGCGCCGCTTTGTCCCCTACGATCAGTCGGATTTTGAGACGTCGCGCCCCTTTTTGGATAAACCGCAAAAGCCCAACCGCTACGACCTCCGCGGCCACGACCTGACCCCGGAACAACTCGAGCGCGTGCGCGGCGGCGGGTGGGATTTGCCCACGCTTCAGTCCAACGTAGATCAATTCGTGTTGCACTTCGACGTGGCGGGCATTTCGCGAACGTGCTTCAAGGTTTTGCAAGACACGCGCGATTTGAGCGTTCATTTCATGCTCGATCTGGACGGCACTATTTATCAGACGCTGGATGTGAAGGAGCGCGCGCGCCACGCGACCATCGCCAACAACCGGTCCGTCGGAATCGAAATCGCCAACATGGGCTCCTACGGCGTGACCAATAAAAATCCGCTGGCCGAATGGTACAAGAAGGACGCCGCGGGCCGGACCATCATCACCATTCCGGCCAGGGCCGGCCCGAGCCCGGAACGCACGCCGCATTTTGCCGGCCGCCCGGTGCGGCGCGAATTGATCACGGGCGAGGTGCAAGGCAGGCAATTGAGTCAATACGATTTCACACGGCAGCAATACAAAGCGCTGGCGAAATTAACCGCCGCCCTCTGCACGGTTTTGCCGCGCATAACCTGCGATTATCCGCGCGAGCCTGACGGCAAGCTGATGACCCACAAACTGCCGGCGGCGCAATGGCGTGATTATCACGGCGTGCTGGGTCATTACCACGTGCAGGACAACAAGGTCGATCCCGGCCCGGCCTTGCAATGGGATTACGTCATCGGCCAGGCGCGGCGGTTGATGGGCATGCCGCCGCAACGCACCGTCGATGGGAAAAAAGCGACGTGGTGGGCGAAGTTGAAGGTTGATAATTGAGACGCGCTCGAAGCCGGCATGATGGAGTTAAAGGCACTGAATTTTGACAGGATGAACAGGATGAACAGGATGGAACGCCGGTTCGGAAGCGATCACCAAACGGTAAGGCTTTGTTCCTGATGCCAATCCTTTTTTCCATCCTGTAAATCCTGTTCATCCTGTCAAAAAAACTATTTCGACCGCAAACTGATGTTCGTGAAGCCGAGCTGGTAAAGCAGGATCGTCAACTGTGACTGCCCTTTTTCGGCGGCGTCCTTCATAATGCCATTCTGCGAGGCCGCCAGGCGCAGTTCATCCACTGCCTGCCGGCGGGCGGTTTGCTCCAAATCCTTGTCAAACACACGCAATATCCCCGTGGTATGATCGACGATCTGGGTCTGCCGATCGTCCAGATAGACATCGGTGATGCGCGCGCGCGGCAAGGTCATGCAAATCGTTTTGCCCGAAATCTGGACGTCGCCTGGGGCAAGCTGGCTCAGGTCGATGCCCGCTTTGACCACGCCGTGCGCCACCAGCAGGACGCGGCTGTCGCCGTACCATTTGGCGTCATCATATTCCACCACCTTTTCCAACGTGTACTTGACCGTGACAAACTGCGAAAGCGTTTGGACCTTTTGCAGCAATGCCGGCCCACTGAAACCGCTCACGCCGCGGCCCTGATACCATCGGTAGGTCAGCCACCCGAAAAACAAGCCCACCGCGAAAATCACGATCAAGGTCATCCCCGTGCGTGCCATATTCTTCAACATGCCCCGACTTTAAGCCCCGGTGAGTTCAAAGTTCAAGGTTCAAGGTTCAAAGTCATCCTCGACGGTGGGGTGAGACTCTGTCGAACCCTGACTTAAATTGCCCTGCCAACGAACTGATGCTTCGTTTCGCATGACCAATTTCGATTCCACGAGAATTGACACTAAGCAAGTCCGCCTCACGATGAATAATCCTTTGCGGCGCTGGTTTTCTTTCATTACGCTGGCTCCATGAGCTTTACCGCTTTTGGCCAATTCCCGACAAGTCGTCCGCGCCGCTTACGGCAATCGCCTGCGCTCCGACGGCTGGTGCGAGAAACCTCGCTGAACGCCGGCCAACTGGTGCTTCCTCTTTTCGCGCGCCCAGGCCGCAAAGTTCGCCGGCCTGTGGCGGCCATGCCCGGTGTTTTTCAATTGTCGCCGGACGAAATTCTGCGCGAGGCCGAGCGGGCGCAGCAAGCGGGCGTGGCGGCAGTTCTGTTGTTTGGAATTCCTGAGAGCAAGGACGAAAAAGCTTCCGGCGCTTATGCGAGCAACGGCATTGTGCAGCAAACTGTCCGCCTGCTAAAAAAAAATCTGCCCGACTGCCTGGTGCTGACGGATGTTTGCCTGTGCGAATACATGAGCCACGGCCATTGCGGCATTGTGGAAAAAGCCAAAAGCGGCCGCGTGGCCAATGACCCTACGCTGGCCTTGCTGGCACGCACCGCGCTGAGCCATGCCGAAGCCGGCGCCGATGTTGTCGCGCCCAGCGATATGATGGATGGTCGGGTGGCGGCCATTCGCCAGACGCTTGACAAGCACGGTCTGACTGACACGCCCATCCTTTCCTACGCGGCGAAATTCGCTTCCGCCTATTACGGGCCGTTTCGCGACGCGGCGGATTCCGCGCCGCAATTCGGCGACCGTCGCGCCTATCAAATGGACGGCGCCAATGCGCGGGAAGCCTTGCGCGAGGTGGCCATGGATCTTCAGGAGGGAGCCGACATGGTCATGGTCAAGCCGGCCCTGGCGTATCTGGACATTCTGCATCGCGTCAAGACGGAGTTCGGCTGCCCTGTGGCGGCCTACGCCGTCAGCGGTGAGTATTCGATGATCAAAGCCGCCTCCGCCAAGGGCTGGTTGGATGAACGTGCCGTGACGATGGAAACCATGATCTCGATGCGCCGCGCCGGGGCGGATTTCATTATTACGTACGGCGCGGTGGAATTGGCGCGCTGGCTTAAGGAAGGTTGAACGCTCGATTACTTGACGACCATCACCAAGACCAACACCACCACCAGCACCCCCAAGATGATGATCGCCGTCACGAAGATCTTATTGGCAGTGTTGCTCTTCTTGGCAAACGTGGTCTTATCGAACGCCACCGTCTTAGTGGCTGGTTCCTGGCCGAGCTTGACGCCTTGGGGAATGACCATCGTTTGATCCGGCAATTTCTTCGGCTTGTCCTTCTGCGCGCTGGCGTCTTCCAGGCGGATTTCCACCTGTCCCAAACGCAAAATCTGCCCCGGCTTGATAACGGCTTCCCCCGTGACTTGATGGCCGTTGACGAAGGTGCCGTTGGTCGAACCCAGGTCGTGTATGACAACGTCGGCCCCGCGCAACAGCACCTCGCAGTGATGGCTTGAAACCGAACCTTCCGGGATGGGAAAGGCATTGTCATCGACACGGCCGATGGTGGTTTTCTCCACGGTCAGTTCGTAGGCCTTGCCGGTGAACCCCTCGCTTAGAATTACAAGTCTTGCCATACTTTGGGCGTCCGCGAATTATGGCCGGTCTGGGCGGCAAGTCAAACCGTTTTCGTTGACATTTCTTGACTGCCAAAAACGTGCCTGGGGCGGCTCCATGCAGAGGCTCATCCTTTTTCGATCATCTGGCGGAACTCCGCGAACAGCGTCGTTGAGTCGTGTGGTCCGGGCGACGCCTCAGGGTGATATTGCACGCAAAAAATGGGCTTGCGCCGATGGCGAAGACCTTCGACGGTCTGGTCGTTCAAGTTGACGCGCTCCACGGAGACCTCTTGCGGCAGCGTCGCGGGGTCCACCGCGAAACCGTGATTTTGCGAGGTGATCTCCACTTTGCCGCTGGCTAAATCCTTGACGGGCTGATTGGCGCCGCGATGGCCGAACTTGAGCTTGAAGGTCTTGCCGCCAAAAGCCTGCGCCAAAATCTGATGCCCCAGGCAAATCCCAAAAATCGGCGTGCCGCTCTTGACCAACTCGCTCACCGCCCGCACGGCGTAACCCAGCGCGGCCGGGTCGCCCGGGCCGTTGGAGAGAAAGATCCCCGCCGGCTTGTAGGCCAGCGCTTCTTCCGCCGTCGCCGTCGCCGGCACCACCTGCGTCTTGAAACCGTGCTGACGCAGGCGTCGCAAAATGTTGTATTTCATCCCGTAATCGAAGGCCACAATCGGAATGTCCGCCGGCGGCAGGGAAGCGCGCGCGGTTGGTTTGGCCGAACCTCGTGTCAAGGTGAAACTTTCGCTCTCTTTATCGTCCCACAAGAATGGCTTGGCGTGCGTCACGCTTTTGACGTAGTCCACACCCTCCAGACCCGGCCAATTCTTCGCCTGCGCCACCGCTTCCTCCGAAGTTATGTCCTCGGTTGAAATAAATCCGTTGAGCGCGCCGCGCACGCGTAATTTCTTGGTCAGCGCCCGCGTATCGATTCCTTGCAGACCCGGGATGCCCTTTTGCTCCAGATAGTCCGCCAGGGAAGATGCCGCCCGCCAACTGCTGACCACGGGCGATAATTCGCGCACCACAAAACCAGCCACGTGCGGCTGCCAGGACTCCACGTCGAGCGGATTGACCCCGTAATTGCCGATCAGCGGGTAGGTCATGGTCACGATCTGGCCTTTATAGGAGGGGTCGGTGAGGATTTCCTGGTAACCGGTCATGGAGGTATTGAAGCAAACTTCGCCGCAGGCCCGAGCTTTGGCGCCAAAGCCCCGGCCCACGAACACCGAACCATCTTCCAGGGCGAGAATTGCTTTCATCATGACCTCTAAGTCCCGGCAAAACTAGGGCCATTTCGGTCTGGGTCAAGTCTTAATGACTGAGCCGTTTGCTCAGTTCATCCTTCCAACTGTCGTAAAGCCCTTCGTCCAAAATCTGAAATCGGAACTCTTGCTTGTCGAAGCCTTCGCCGAGTTTTTGCCATGAAACTTCCTTTCCGATTTTCTCGAAGTGACCCGCCATCTTCCGTTTGTATTCGGTATCGGGATTGCCGGAAAGATGCTGGCCCTTGCTCTCCACGACCAAAACCCGCGCCACCGGTTTCCGGTCTTTGCCGTTCTGGACCACAAAGTCCGGATGAATCCGATTTTTCCGGTATCCTTGAATGGCGAAGCTATCTCTTCCGACTTTATTCTGATACCACCACAGCACTTCCGGGTGCCTGTCCAGCACCAGCGCAACGTTCGCTTCATACTGGTTGAAACCAGCGCGTTCGGCGTAATCGAACAAGGACTTGGCGATGTCGGTATCATCAGCATGGCGCAATTTCCCCACCGACCGACGCTCGATGCTCGACGGAATCTCGAAACGGCATTCCACGCATTCGAGATAAAAACACAACTGATCCTTTACCAATAATCGGTCAAAAGCAGCTTCGGCCTGGTGGTCTGTCTCGGTCTCGATGAATTCCCGGCACTTGTTGCGCAGTGTGAACTTCACCAGACCCAACATCCCTGTGAGCGCCGGATTCAATTTGCACAACCGCCCGGTGAAGTTTTCAACGACCACTCGGAGTTGTTTGAAGCTGAAATAATCGTAGGGCAGGCTCGCCACCAGCCACGCCCGCACCACGTCATCCGTTTCGTGGTAGCCCGCCTCTTGTTGCCCCATGGCTTCCAATTTCCTTTGCCCCAGGGTGTTCCAGCGAGAAACGGTAAAAATGATTCCGGTCGCGCAACGCTTTTAACGTGTCCTTGTAAATTTGATCGCTCGGCACGACCCACAAAACCAATCCGACGCCGTTCCGCTTTTCCAGAATCGTGCTGTAGATCAAACCAAGGATTTGGGTGGCCAGCAAAGTCTTGCCGCCGCCAGTGGGAACCTTGAGACAGAAATTAGGCATGTCCTTGCCCAAGCCGTTGCGCCGTTCCGAGTAGCGGCGGCCCGGCACGCGCACCTCATCCCAGGCGTCCAGCGCGGCGTGCTTGTGGCCGGCCGCCTGCTGCTTCGCCAGCTCCGTGAGATACGCCTTGGCTTCGTCAAGGACGCGCAGTTGGTATTTCTTTAATTCCATCCGTTGAATCTCATGCTTTCAATCGTTTTAGCACAGCGTTGGCGGCCTCCAGATCAAATCGCGCCGCATCCCATTTGCCGCCGATCCACTCTGCCATCTGTGCGTGATCCGGGTGTTTGGGATCGGCCAGAATTTCAAGCAAATTGTCATATCCAGGCGGCCCGCCGCAATCCTCCGGTGGACACGCATTCGCCCCGGCCAGGCAGATTGGATGTTTAAAAGCCGGGTCTGGCGGCAAAACCTTTTCCACCACCACCTCATGCAGCCAGCCATCGCCGAAATCATATTCGTACATAAACTTGTTCTTCGCGGTGGGCGCGATCTCGGCGAGTTTGAATTGTTTCTCATTCAATTCTTCGCTGCCCATGTCAGCAAGCTCCGGGCTGGGCCGCCCGTAGAAAGTGTCCCCCACATTGAAATGGTGCATGTGCGAATTCGTCCAGCCCATCACCATTTGAATGACCTGATGCAACCGATCCAGGGTCATGTCGCACCGCACAACGACGCGCCGCCAGATCGTTGGCTTGATCCATCTCAAAGTAATCTTCAATTGGTACAACGGCACACCGCCGCGAGTTTCGATTTCGGATATGCGTTTCATGCGGCTCGCCATGGCTTCATTTCAAATTGAACGGCACCAGCATCGGGCGGATGTCGCCGAACTTGCCTAAATCCTCGCGATGCACCCAAACCTTTTCGCAGTAAATAACTTTGCGCGGATTTTTGTCGCTCAACCCTTCCAGGAAAGCAACGTCCAACGCGCGATCTTCCTTTTTGTTGGGCGGATGCATCATGCAGCACCATTTGTCGTGGCGGCAGGCATCCTCGCCCTCCTTGCCCACGGCCTGGCCGATCCACTCCTTGAACTGCGGCTGCGTGAGATTATCGTTGTAAATCCAGCCCTCGTTGCCGGTGTTGTAAGGCGGGTCAATGTAGATGCACTTGATCCGGCCCGCGTGCGTCGGCAGCAAACTCTTCAGCGCTACCAGATTATCGCCTTCAATGATCAAATTGCCGTCCAACGAGGGTTTCTTGCCAAGCGAGAGTTTTTCGTCCAATTCCAGCGTGTGATGCGGCACCACCCGATGGTAACTTTCCACCGCCGTCTTCCCTTTGAACTGAATCATTGGCACGCGAGGAATGTTGGCAGCGTTGAGAGGATTTTCAAGACGAAAGCACAGGACGATTCCAGTCGATCAAGGCTAGCGATGCTTGGGGAGCGCGACCGTCTCGGTCGCCGTGCGGTGCGTCCCGCGCCGCACTCCCCGCTCGGTTGGGACGCGCTTCGAGAAAATGTGTTTGGCGAGACGCCAAACACTGCGGGCGAGACGCCCGCGCTCCCCGAAATTGCAATCGATTGAGCAGGCTCACTCCTCCTCAAACAAGGCGCGGGCGAATTGTGCGGCGTCGAAGGGTTGCAGGTCGTCGGGCTTTTCGCCCAGGCCGATAAATTTGACGGGCAATCCCAACTCGCGCTGAATGGCGACGACCATGCCGCCTTTGCTGGTGCCGTCAAGCTTGGTGACGATCAGGCCGGTGAGCGGGACGGCTTGGTGAAAGGCGCGCGCCTGCACCAGCGCGTTCATGCCGGTGCTGGCGTCCAGCACCAACAGCGTCTCGTGCGGCGCGCCAGGCAGTTTTTTCTGCATGACACGATGCACCTTTTGCAATTCCTGCATCAGGTTGTGCTTGGTGTGCAAACGGCCGGCGGTATCGACGAATAAATAATCAACCCCTCGCGCCAGCGCGGCGGTGACGGCGTCATGCGCCACGGAGGCGGGGTCGGCGCCGTGGGCGCCCGCGATGACGGGCACCTGCAAACGTTCGCCCCAGAGCTTGAGCTGTTCGACGGCGGCGGCGCGGAAGGTGTCGCACGCCGCCAGGAGCGCCTTCTGGCCGCGCGACTGCACCAGGTGCGCCAGCTTGGCGGCGGTGGTGGTCTTGCCCGTGCCGTTGACGCCGACGATGGAGACGACGGTCAATCCCTCCGCCTGCTTGCGCAAATCGGCCTGCGCTGCCGCCATGCTCCGCTCGACTTCGGCGCGCGCGATGGCCAAGACGTCCAGGCCGGCCCGGCCCTGGGTTTCATAACCATGTTTGACAGCGGCGACAATCTGGGCAGTTGTGGCCGTGCCCAGATCAGCGGCGATCAAAGCGGCGTCCAAATCCTCCAGACTGCCGGCGGTCAATTTGGGCGAGGCCGTGACAATGCGTTTGATTTCGTGGGCCAGCTTGTGCTGCGTTTTGAGGAGGCCCTCTTTGAACTTTTGGAACAGACCCATGAGGTGGAACTAGGAGCGCCGGGCTTGCTTGAGCTTTTCCAGGTAAATGGCCGGGAGCCTCACGCCACCGATGAGAGGCTTGCCTTTGCTCATGCCATGGCAATCGGAACCGCCGGTGACCGCCAAGCCCAGGCGCTTGGCCAGCGCCAGGTAGTATTCGCTTTGCGTGCTGGTTTGTTTGGAGTGAAAGCATTCCAAACCGTCGAGGCCCAGTTCGGCCAGGCGCGGAATGATTTGGTCGCAGTGATTCAAACCCGGATGGGCCACCACGGCCAAGCCACCCGCTTGATGCAGCAAATCCATCGCCTCCAGCGCGGAGATTTTGTATTTGGGCACCCAGGCGGGGCGACCCTTTTTGAGAAAGCGCTCAAACGCTTCGTCCATGCTGGCGCAAAACCCCTCTTGAGCCAGCGCTCGAGCCACGTGCGGGCGTCCGGGCGAACGGCAATTGGCCAGCTCAAAAACGGATTCGGCGCGCAGGGGGATTCCCATTTTATTGAGGCGTGCCGCCATTTCGCAGATGCGCTCCTGGCGCACGGATTGAAATTTTTTGATTTCAGCCAGCAATCTGGGATGCTGCACATCCAGGAAAAAACCCAGCAAATGCACTTCGTGGCCTTCAAATTCCGCCGTCAACTCCGTGCCCGGTATGAACTCGACGCCCAAACTCTGGCAGGCCTGGGCCATGCGCGGACAGCCTTCGACGGTATCATGATCGGTCAAGGCCATCGCCGCCAAGCCAAGCTCCGCGCCTCTTTGAGCCAATTCTTCCGGCGTAAAGGTGCCGTCGGAAAAGAGTGTGTGCAGGTGCAGATCGGCCGAGCCGGCCAGAGGCTCTGCTAGGCGCGTTGGGCCGGGGTTGGCAATGGCGGCGGTCGGATTCATTTTGCACCACGCGCGGGCCGGGAGAGTTCTCCTTTGATCTTGTCCAGGATGCCATTGACGAATTTGCCGCTGTCCTCCGTCGAGTACCGTTTTGCGACATCGACTGCCTCATTTATGGACACGATCGGTGGAATGTCGTCGCGATAGAGCATCTCGTAAACGGCCAAACGCAGAATATTTCGATCTACAACGGCCATTCTATTAAGATCCCAGTTCTGGGCGTGGTCTTGTATTTGCTTGTCCAAGCCAGGGCGGTGTTCGATGACGCCGCGAATAAGTTTATCAGCAAAGAGCCGGGTGGCCAACTCCTGAGTGGAAGGAGGAGGCAACTCCACTGCCTGGCCCCAGGATGCGCTGGCTTTCTCGTCCGCAATGGCCGGGCCGCGCTGCGAACTCCAAAAATGCCCCAGCGCTTCCTCCAGATTTTCTGGAGGATTGAGGTCGTGCTGGAAGAGGAATTGCACGGCCCGCTCTCGAGCTTCACGGCGTTGTCCCATATTGATAAGGATGGCCGCGAAACGTCGGCGGCAAAAGGAAATAATTCGTTAATCTGCCGAGCAGGAGCAGACTTTACTGCACGGAGGCCTGGGTAGAGAAGCTCTCCGGAAACGTATGATGGAACGCGGGATGCTAAGCGTGGAGTCAGGACACGCAAAAGGCAGCATGTGAAGACTAACGTGAACGTGGAAACTGCGCCTTTTGCCGGGTATAGGTCGCCCTGGACAAAGCGAAAGGAAATACGGGTATGCAGAGGACAGTTAAAGGCCAGTCGGGATTCACGCTGGTCGAAATCATGATAGTGGTCGCCATCATCGGATTGCTGGCCGCTATTGCCATCCCCAACTTTCTCAAGGCTCGCGCCACTTCACAGCAGACGGCCTGCATCAACAACCTGCGGCTGGTGGACGCCGCCAAGGAGCAGTGGGCCTTGGAACAGGGCAAGCAGGTCACCGATACGCCAGCGGCCTCAGGCAGCGACCTGCAGCCGTACCTGGGCCGCGGCAGCATGGGCGTATTGCCTACGTGCCCGGCGGACTCGCAAAACACCTTCCTCACCAGCTACGCGCTCAACAACGTCGGCAGCGCGCCTACGTGTATTATCGCCCCCGCGACGCACATCCTGCCCTGACGGGTCATTTGTCCCGATCTTGGGGAGCTCTTGATGAGGATTCTCGGAGTCCAGTCCAACTTTTTTTTGCGCGCGCGAACACTATTATTGACCATGTTCCGCGATGGAAAATGCGCGGTGCCCGACCAGCCCAGGGTGCATAGGGAATCCCTCACAAAATAAAGGGGCCTTTCCTTGCGGGCTTCAGAACGGGGTTGGACCCAATCGTGCTGAACTTATAAGTGCGGACAGCAAAAGGCAATTTGTGGACGGCCAAGTAATCATATTAACCCGCCTTTTGTTACGTTCACTCCGCATTGGAAAAATGAAAGAAACCAAAAGTATGCAAAAGAAAATGAATCGTAAGGCGGGATTTACGCTCGTTGAGATCATGATCGTTGTCGCAATCATCGGATTGCTGGCCGCCATCGCGATCCCCAACTTCGTCAAAGCCCGCACCACCTCACAACAAAATGCCTGCATTAACAACCTCCGGTTGGTCGATGCAGCCAAGCAGCAATGGGCCTTGGAACAGAAAAAGCAGACCACTTCAGTTCCGGTCGGCACAGACCTGCAGCCTTATTTGGGCCGCGGCGCCAATGGCGAATTGCCGACGTGCCCGGTGGACTCGGGTAACACGTTCACCACCAGCTATACGGTCAACGAAGTGGGCATCTCCCCACAGTGCGCGATTTTACCTGCCACGCACGTTCTCCCCTAACGGGTCTTCTCGTGATCCCGGCGATCACGAACCGCGAAAAGGCTTGGAGTCAACTCCAAGCCTTTTTTGCGTCCACGAATAATCTTATTGACGATGGGCCGGCCACAATACCGCGCCGCCCGGTGTCAGGAGCAACGACGTAGTGGCTTGCGGGCAGGAATGCCGGCGCAACCGAGGGGGCCGCAGGAGATGATTTGCCCTTGTGCGGAGATGGAGACGGCGTCAATAGGAATTCCCTCACAGGAAAAAGAGGCCTTTCCTTGCCGGTTTGCCAATGAGATTGGACCCGAGGTTGCTAAATAGATAATTGCGGATCGCAAAAGGCAATACGTGAACAAAATAATAATAACCCGCCTTTTGCTGCGTTCACTCCGTGATGAAAAAATGAAAGACAATAATACTATGCAAAAGAAAGTTAATCGTAAGGCGGGGTTTACACTGGTTGAAATTATGATCGTGGTGGCCATCATTGGCTTGCTGGCCGCGATTGCGATTCCCAACTTCGTCAAAGCCCGCACGACTTCACAACAAAACGCCTGCATCAACAACCTGCGCCTGGTGGACGCGGCCAAGCAGGAATGGGCTTTGGAGCAGAAAAAGCAGACCACTTCTGTTCCTGTCGGCACAGATCTCCAGCCTTATTTGGGCCGCGGCATCACTGGCGAATTGCCGAAGTGCCCGGTGGACTCGGGCAACAGTTTCACCACCAGCTACACGGTTAATGAGGTTGGCATCTCCCCGCAGTGCGCGATTTTAACCGCCACGCACGTCCTCCCTTAATGTGGCTTCTTGTGATCCGGAGATCACAAACCGCAACGGGCTTGGAGTCAATTCCAAGCCTTTTTTGTGTCCGCGAATAATCTTGTCCCGCGCGGCAAAGTACGCTGGAGTGGCGGCATGGCAGGCCGATCCTCCGCAGCATTGAAATGGCTCTTCTGCGCGTCCGTGCTCGCGCTGGCGCTCTACCAGTTTTCCGAGAACACCGCGGATCCGGACCTGTGGGCCCATGTCATGGTTGGAGAGCATATTCTCAAGACGGGGCACCTGCAAAACTCCGAGCCTTACTCTTGGACAGCGCGCGGCACGCCCTGGATCAATCACGAATTGCTGGCTGAAATCGCGCTCGGCGCCGCGCATTGGCTGGCGGGTGGAACGGGGATTCTGCTGCTCAAAATGCTGGTCGGTCTCTTCACTTTTGGCATCGCGTTGAGCATCGGAGCCCGCGATTTGGCCTGGCCGCAACGCGCGGTCGCCTGGGCCGTGGGCGCGCTGGCGGTGGTGGAAATTTCCTATGGCTTTGCGCCACGTCCGCAAATTTTCACGGCCCTTGGATTGTCAATTGAATTTTGGTTGTTGCGGCAGATCGTGCAAGGCAGATGGCGCTGGGCTTTCCCCTTGCCCGTTCTGTTCGCGTTATGGGTGAACACGCACGGCGGAGTCCTGGCGGGGCTGGCCGTGCTCGTGATGACCGCGCTGGCGGCGTCGGCGCAGTTGTTCTGGCCGAAGTGGCGGGAGATGGCTGTCAAGCTGCCGGTGGAGCCTGTTTCGCCGCCATCAGTTGTGGCGTTGTGGGTTTCATGCGCGCTGTGCGTTGGCGCTTTGTTCGTCAATCCCTACGGATGGGAGTTGATTCGCTGGACCATCAGCGGAGTGGTTTGGTTGCACCAACGAACGGAGTTGGAGGAATGGCATCCGACTCCGCTGGACTTGAATCATACGCCGCTTTTCGTTCTGGCGTTCCTGGCCTTGATCTCATTCGTGTTGACAAGGCGGCCGCGCGCGCCGTGGGAAATGGCGGTCTGTGCGGGGCTGGCGCTTTTTGCCTTTCGGTCCGTGCGGCACACTCCGTTGTTTGCCATCGCCGCCCTGGCCTTTCTGCCACCGCATTTGGCGGATGTCATCGTGCGTTTCCGGGGCCAATTTGCAAGGCTCGAAGAATTGATGCAGCGTCCCGTGGCGCAAGGCGTGGTGTCGGTGCTGTTAGCGCTGACGGCTCTTGGAGAATGCGCCGGGACGTTCCTGTTGCACAAAGAGCATCCTTTGACCATGGAGGTGCCGCGGAGCCAATATCCCTTGAGTGCGATTGCGTTCATTCGCGCTCACGAATTGCGGGGGAATTTGCTGGTGTTTTTTGACTGGGGCGAACTTTGTCTTTGGGAATTGCCCGAGTGCGCCCCGTCTCTCGACGGCCGATGGGAGACGTGCTATCCACGGGAACTGATCCCGGAACACTGGAAGTTTTACAACGGCCAACCAGTTGACAGGAAAATATTGGACATTGGAAAGGCAGATTTGGCCTTGTTACCGGCAAATTTAGCCGGGGCGCAGCAGGAGTTGGCCCAAGCAGGCGGATGGCAGTTGGTTTATGTTGACAGCCTGGCTTGCGTGTTGGTCAGGGGACCCGGTCGTTACCCGAAATTGCCTCTTGAAAGGCTTCCGGTGACTGGCCCGGCCGACGCCGCCCAAGGGCGGGCTGCATTCCCCAAAAACCCTCCGGAACGGCTGAATCAATGACGAAAAAATGCCTTTTAGTTGCGAATATGGGCCAGAAGCGGTATCTTTATGGTGTTTCGCAGGTTTGCGAATTTTGCCAAAGAGGCAGGCCATGGACGGCGGTCTGGCATGGCGTTTGCTATCGATACAAACGCGGTTTTCAAAGAGCAATGAGTGGACGAACGCATTAGTATTAACCAGCTCTTCGATGAGTTCACGCCGCATGTAAATGAGAGAAATTAATATGAAAAAGAACACTACAAAGAAACTGGGCTTCACCCTGGTGGAAATCATGATCGTTGTGGCCATTATTGGTTTGCTGGCCGCGATCGCGATTCCCAACTTCGTTAAAGCCCGCACGACCTCACAGCAAAACGCCTGCATCAACAACCTCCGGTTGGTTGACGCGGCCAAACAACAATGGGCGTTGGAACAGAAAAAGCAGACCACGGACAACCCGGTGGGTTCTGACCTGCAGCCTTACTTGGGTCGCGGCGCTAACGGCGAATTGCCGACCTGCCCTGTGGACTCGGGTAACACGTTCACCACCAGCTACACGGTGAATAACGTGGGCACGTCTCCTCAATGCGCCATTCTGCCGGCGACGCACGTTCTGCCCTAATAGGCTCGATTTCTCGCGGCCCTATCAGGTCGCGACCCCCCAAGGGCCCGGGTGATCCCCGGGCCTTCTTTTTTTTGCTTCCTCTTCGCAAGCAATCTGCTTGCTCGACCAAAGCCGCTCCTGATATGCTGTAATCCTTGGTGAGGCCGATGTGGCGGAATTGGCAGACGCGCTAGACTCAAAATCTAGTACTCGTGAGAGTGTGTGGGTTCGACCCCCTCCGTCGGCACCACTCCGAGGCGAGACTTGGGCTTTTGTGTGACTGCTGCCATATATTCGCCGCTTTGGCCCCTTTTTCGAAGCCAAACGAGGCCGGCCACTTATTCGCAGTGATTATTTTGTTTACAGGAAGAACTTCCGCCTTGGGAATTTGTCTCGAAACAAGACAACGCCTGTCCGACAATGTGAAAAAATCACCCGTCCTCCTGACCATTTGCGATCTCGGAAATGAGAAATTCTCGACGGTGGGTATCCGTGACGACGGCTGACGTAACCGGCGACGGCCACATGGATTTGATTTGTGCCAATGACCATAACGCGTTCGGGCAACCAAATTATCATTTCGTGGCCCTCATCAGAAACGGGCTTCACTTTACAAACCAATGGCGACCTGACGACCACATATTGGAACAATTATGTTGGCGGGATCACTAACGACAGTGTGACCAATTCGTTGCAACACGGGAATTTGTTCTTTCGGTTAAAATCCTGACCGATACTTCAAAACGAATTCCACCGCAAAACTGAATTGTACTGCAAGCAAGTGGAACTTCCGTAGCACGCTGGAGGGCGGCGGCCGGAAACAGGTGTCGCGCTGGGTCTCATCGGACTGCAAAAAGTGGCATGAGTGCTTCACTCTCCGGTCATCATACCTGGAATTTCTCAATCCAAAGTACCAACGTAGTTCAGGACGGGACCTCCCTTTTCAATTACCAATAACAATTTCTCGATTCTCGATGCAATTCCGTCCACCGTACCAGCAAATGAAATCATGCTTTCTAATGGTAATGCTGATGGACTTCCTGACTGTCGTTGGTGTTGCTGCGCCGCCTCTTTCGGCCAGCCCGGCCATGAATACGTTTGTTACTGATTTGCTTGGCAAAATGACCCTGGAAGAGAAAATCGGCCAATTGAACCTGCTTTCAACGGGTTTTGACGTAACGGGGCCAGTCGCAAGCAAAGGCGTGGAGGCGAGTGTTGGCAAGGGATTGGTCGGGGGCGTTTTCAATCTTTACACGCCAGCCGCGACGAGAAAGCTGCAGGAATTGGCTCTCAGCAAAAGCCGCTTGGGCGTTCCGCTGTTGTTCGGATACGACGTCATTCATGGCCACAAAACCATCTTCCCCATTCCACTGGCGCTGGCCTGCTCATGGGACCTCGATTTGATCGAGCAAAGCGCACGAATCGCGGCCAACGAAGCCAGCGCCGACGGCGTCAGTTGGGTATTCTCGCCCATGGTCGATATCGCGCGCGACCCGCGCTGGGGCAGAATTTCCGAAGGCGCCGGCGAGGACCCTTTCCTGGGCAGCTTGATCGCTGGCGCCATGGTGCGAGGCTACCAGGGAAACGACCTTGCGCAAAGCAATGCCGTCATGGCCTGCGTCAAACATTTTGCTTTGTACGGTGCGGTCCAGGCCGGGCGGGATTACAACCCCGCCGACATGAGCCGACTTACGATGTATCAATACTATTTGCCGCCTTACAAAGCTGCCGTGGACGCCGGGACGGGAAGTGTTATGGCTTCGTTCAACGAGGTCGATGGCGTGCCGGCCACTGGCAATCGCTGGCTATTGACGGACTTGTTGCGGGCGCAATGGGGGTTCAAAGGTCTTGTCGTCAGCGATTATACTGCCATTCAGGAAATGACCCTGCACGGCATGGGCGACGTGCAGCACGACGCCGAACTCGCCTTGGAGGCGGGCTTGGATATGGACATGGTGAGCGAAGCTTATGTCAAGTATTTGAAAAAACTGGTGGAGCAGAAACAAGTCCCAGAAGCTATGATTGACACGGCCTGCCGAAGGATCCTTGAGGCCAAGTACAAGCTGGGCCTCTTTTCAGACCCGTTTCGCGGCTGCAGCGAAGAGCGCGCCAAGCGCGAGATTCTGACGACCGGGAATTTAAAATTCGCCCGTGACGCGGCGCGGCGCTCGTTTGTGCTCCTGAAGAATGACGGACAAACACTCCCCTTGAGGCGATCTGGAACCATAGAGTTAATCGGGCCTTTGGCGGTCAGCCGCAGGGATTTGCTTGGTTCCTGGAGCGCCGCAGGCGACTGGAAGAAGATGGTCAACCTTCTCGATGCTGTCAAAAAAGGGGCCGGGCCGCAAACCTCCGTGCTTTGGGATCGCGGCGCCAACCTTATTGATGATCACGAAATGCTGGCCGCCCTGAACGAGTCCGGCGCGGACATTGTGCCGGATCCTCGTTCGCCCCGGCAGATGATCGAGGATGCGGTGGCGATGGCGGCCAAAGCCGATGTCGTGGTGGCGGCGCTTGGGGAATCATTCGCCATGTCCGGCGAAGCCAGCAGCCGCAGTGAGATTGGATTGCCGGAAGGACAAGAGGAACTGCTCAAGGCCCTGGTTAAGACAGGCAAGCCCGTTGTTTTGGTTCTCTTGAACGGCCGGCCATTGACGCTTCCCTGGGAAGCAACGCACTGCAGCGCCATCCTGGAAACGTGGTTTGGCGGAATCGAAGCGGCGCCGGCGATCGCGGAGGTCTTGTTCGGCGATTACAACCCTTCTGGAAAGCTCGTTTCGACTTTTCCACGAAATACCGGGCAAATACCGCTTTTCTACGATCACAAGAATACGGGACGTCCTTGGGACGGCAACTCTCGCGTGAAATATGTCTCCCGTTATCTTGATGTGCCCAACACGCCTCTGTTCCCCTTCGGCTTTGGTTTAAGTTATACAAGCTTCTCCTACAGCGACGTCAATTTGAACGAGCATTCCCTGCATGGAAACAAAACACTGGTTGCATCCGTCGAAGTGCGTAATACGGGCACACGCGCCGGCGAGGAGACGGTGCAGTTGTATATCACAGACCCCGTTGCCACCGTCACACGAAGCGTGCTGGATTTGCGCGGGTTCAAGAAAGTGTTTCTCCAGCCGGGCGAAAAGGTTCGTGTGAGTTTTAACATCACTCCCGACGACTTGAAATACTATAACAGTGGACTGGTGTACAACTGGGACTCCGGTGATTTCATAGTTCATATCGGACCCGATTCCAGCAATCTCCGCTCAGCAACGGTTCATTGGGTGAAAGACTAAAACCGGGCAACCGAAAGCAAGGTTCACCGCGTCATTGTTCAAATTCCAAGCGTGCCAGTTGGGAGAGCTGAACCGAGCCTTGAGGGACCGGATGATGTCGCGGACTGCGCCCAACTGGGGCGGCTGATCGCCTTGACCAAGTGCCGTTCAAGATTGACAGCGGACAAACCACAACCAAGCGCGATATTTTCGTGGATTTCAGTTGGGTGCCGAAAATACA
>DASYNM010000384.1:0-12354 GCA_036008545.1 Verrucomicrobiia bacterium | reverse complement strand
ACTTAAGGGACGATACACTAGGATGCCCCAGGACGATTTGGAGGGTATCAGCCTGTCACTCCCCGGCCTCGCGCCTACGTTCAACGGTGCAGCGCGCGTATTCAACGGCATTAGAAGCGAATGCCAACCCTCGAAAACACGTTTTTGGGAGCATCCGGTAGTAGGGGCAAAACCGGCCATGAACTTCACCGCCGCACAAATCGCCCAGGCGCTTGGATGCAGCGCCCAAGCCGTCCGTCAGCGCCTTGCCGCAGTCCAACCAACCGCGACACGCATCATTCGGGGCAAAGAGTCCGCCGCCTGGCACCTGGCCGCGTTGCCCATGGATCTACGAAACGAGCTTGCCGCCTTGGCGCAAGAGCGTGGATTCGGCAAGGATTTACAGGCCGTTGAAGCCATGTTCAACGCCGGGTCAGCCTGGCAGCCGCGCTTTCCGCTGAATCAGGTCAGCCAGGCGAAACTGGACAAAGCGGCGAAGTTGCGCGCGGTTTTGGAACCTTTCTTGCGCGCCGAAGGGCTTGACGCCCGAAGCACGGCGGAAATTGAAGCAGCCGGCGTCGCCGCCTATCAAAAGGAATTCGGGCGCCCCATTGGCGGGCGATGGTTCCGCGAGCGCCTGGCACGCACGATTGAGCACGACGGCGGACGGGGCGACTGGATGAACCTTTCACTTTACCTGGATGACAGCGCCAGTGCCGCGCCCGCGCCCGCAGCGGCCAAACCCGACCGCGCGGACCATGCCGCACACGAAGCGGCGCTTGGCGACACCATCCGCACGTTTGACGATCCGGCCAATCCAACCGCCGATGATCGCAAGTTTTTGTTTGACGCTTCATTTCGCCACTTGGAAGCCGCGCGCCTGGCCGCGCCCGCAACCGCGCCGGCATTCAAGCGCACGCTGATTGATTTCCTTTTTGTGGCCGTCCCTGCCTTGTCCCCGAATCGCGCCGCCTTAAAAGTCGTTTTCAATTACAAGTTGCGCGCCTGGACGGAAGCGGGCGGACTGGCGGATGCGCTCTGCGACCGGCGCGCCATTGCGTCTGGAAATTCCCTTGAATCGCGGTTCCAAGCGGACCATGAGAAAATTCGCAACGCGGCCATTCTGCACGGCGGAAACATCTCTCTGGCCTACCGCAAACTGCGCCAAGCCAATGAATTGTCGCCGTCCTTTGTCAATCATTATGGCTTCAATCCGCGCCGTTACAAGTCTTACGTGCCGCACGCGGTCCGCGACGCTATCAGTGCCGAAGTTGAAATGTGCGGCCCGATCCATCGCGGCCCACACGAAGCCAGGATGCGCGGCCCTTACATCGGGCGCGACTGGTCAAAGGTGAATCCGTGCGATTGGCTGACAGCGGATGATACCACCCTCAACAATTATTTCTTCTCACGCGATAGCTTCGGTTGCCTCACTCTGCATCGCGGCGAATGCCTTTTTCTTAGCGACACGCGAACCGATTTCGTGATCGGTTTTTTGCTAATCGCCGGGCATTACAATTCGCGCCATGTCATTAAATTGCTCCTGCGGGGCCATGACAAATCCGGCCTTCCCCACGAAGGCTACTACCTGGAAAATTCGATCTTTGCCGCGCGAGCCGTCGATAGCATCATGCGCCAGGAGTGCTGCCGAACCGAAAGCGAGCTGGCGCAATATAAGGTCCAGATCAAGCACACCCGGCCGGCGAATCCCCGTTCCAAACCGATTGAAGGATTGATCCGCATTTTGCAAGAGCGCCAGCGAGTCGCGCCGGGGTTTGTTGGCTTTAATGAGCGCAGTCAGAAAATGGAACGGATGCAAAAATACCTGGCTCGCGAGCGAGCGCGCATTCGCACAGAGGAGCGCGATAATGGCAGAGCGGCCGCGCCGGCTGATCTGCTTTCGATGGAGCAATGGGCAAGCTGGATCGGCGCTGACTGCAATGAATTCAACGTGGACCCGCAAAACGGAAAGCGTCTCGCGGGTTTAAGTCCGTCCGAAGGCTGGCAGGAGGCTCTCGGTATCAATCCCCCTCGGCAGTTGCCGGAAAACGCACGTTACATCTTTGCCACTAACCCGCGCCAAGTGCGCGTGCGTCAAGAGGGAATTGTTTTGAAAATTGGCCCGGAACGGAAGCTCTTTTGTAACGAGCAAACCGGGCGTCTTATTGGCCAGCAAGTCTTGGCCTGGCCTGACGTTGAAAGGGAAGACTTGCTCACCGTCACCGATTTGAACTCTCAAAATCCATTCACCGTGAAAGCTATTTCCGCGCCCGCCATGTCCGCTACGGATGAACAATTCGCCGCCGCCAATTCGCAAATTGCCGCCCACACTCGCCACGCCCGCGAAATCTACGGGGACATCAAGCACGGGCGCACGCTGACAATTACACGCGATCTTGACCCTGAGTCCGCCACAGCCGCTTTGGGCGATTTTCACAACGCCGAAACGGCCCGGTTCAAAACGGAGCAAGCTGCCGAGTCGCGCACGCTGCGGAAAATCCAAACTGCATCCGCAGGCCGCGTGGACACGTCGCGCGTCCGCAATCCTGAGCGCGTCTTGCGTGGACTCGAAACCGTCAACGAAGAGCTTGCCAGGCTAAAGGCCGAAGAAACCGACGCCAGCGCATGAACAATCTCCCGAAATCAGCCATCTCGCCTCTGGTCATAGCCTCAAAGCTGGCCAGCGCCGACAACGGCACGGAACCGGGCTTTGCCGAAACGATCCGCAACGAACCTCGCCTTGTCGGCTTGCTTTGGTATTTGCAATGGCTGTCCGCACAGCCGGGCGGCCTGGATCAATTCGCCTTGGACCAGATTGCAAAATTTCCCCATTGCTTCACTGGACCCGTCTCCATTCACGAAGGGACAGCCGAGCTTACCCTTAAGCAGCGCCTCGAATTGTTTGTCTTTCTCTCGACCAAAAAGCAGCGGGCGCTCATTCCGCCCGACGCCTGGCAAAAGAAAGTGCCGCGCGAAGAGCCGGACCCGCGCTGGGATTCATTGAACTGGCATGACGCCATGGCTCCGCGCGCTGAAATGTATCCCAAGTGGGAAGGCGAGGATGAAAGCAAACGCTTTCACGCCGCGCTCGAGAAAATTGCGCCCGGCCAATTTCGCCGACTTTTCGTGGAAGCTGCCGAAAGGCACCTGGCAATCCATTTACGGTCAATGTGCGAAGGACCGGCCAAGTATGCTCATATTTCCCCGGCCTACTGCCCGAAGCTTATTGACCTTTTGTTTGACGCGATGGACGCGCACGCTGAGAGGGTCAAAACCGGACTGGCGCTGACGCAGGTTGTCGCCCTGGTCAATGACCGATTGGATTATGCCTGGCAGGAAAAATGCCTGGTCAAGATTGAAGGCGACGCGCGCACGGGCAAGAGCGAGGCAATCAAGGCATGGTGTTTCGCTTATCCTGGCCAGGCGCGTCTCGTGGCCACGCCTAGCAGCAATTCCTTGCGTGATTTGCTTCTCGCGGTGGCTGACGTGGTTGGATTGCCCTACACTCCAAACGTCGATACGTCGGACTTGAAAGACCGCGTGCAATTCGTCATCCGGCACAGCCGCCTTTTTTTAATTTTCGATGAAGCACACTGGTTGCTGCCAAGCAGCTATGGCCGAAACACAAATCCCGCTCGCCTGGACTGGGTAAGAAGCGAAATTGTTGACAAAGGCTTGCCCGTCGCTTTGGTTTGCACGCCGCAAGCGTTCACGCGCGGCGTTGAAAAATTCCAAAAGTGGACTGGCTACAACTTCGCGCAATTCTTTGGCCGCATCATGCTGAACGCCACTCTGCCGAATGAGCTTTCCGAATCTGATTTGCTGGCCGTCGTCAAAATTCAAGGCCCGGACATCCCCGAAAAGTTCCATCGGCTCATTGCGGGCTGGGCACAACAGAGCGGGGGGTATTTAAAGACCATTGAAGCGGTTTGCTCCCGCGCCCGCTACATCGCCCGGCGCGACGGCCACAGCGCCGTCACCCTGGCTGACGTGGAGCTTACTGCGTCAGAGGTCATTCCCGCCACGCCGCCGCCTGCGCCGCCCAGGAGCGCCGCGCCGCCAGCGCCGGCGCGGCAGCAACCAATCGCAATCAAACGCGGCCGCCCGATCCGGCCGGCCGCCCAGGGCGCGCCCATGTTACAAGGCCCGTCGCGCGAAATATCGCCGCCGTCCGCGCCCGCGCTCGAAATGCCCGACCGCGAAATCACCCCGACCGTCGCCACCGCCTAACCCAAAATTCCCATGTCAGACTTTGAAGTTAAAATCAGCACGCCGGTTGAACTCAGCGGCGCGGCGCAAGCCGCCGCTGAACTGGACAAGGTAAAGGACTCCGCTGAGAAGGCAGGCAGGGCCGCCCACGAAGCCGGAATTTCCCACAAGGAACTTCACGAATCCATCAAGCTCGCTGCGCTTTCGGCAGGCGATGCCATTGGCCCTATCGGAGAACTTGGCCACTTCCTAGGCTCGCCAGAGTTGCTTGGAGTCGCCGGGGCTGTGCTGGCGTTCAAAATGCTGATAGAGCAAATGAACGCATCCCGCGAGGCCGCGCTCAAGCAATTGGAAGCGTTCACTGCCTTTCATGATTTCCTTGCGTCAAATCACCAGCGCGCCATGTTGGAAAGTGCCGCTCAAACGCACACCTGGAATTTGCAACTTGAACACGCGCGGGACAATGTGGATCAGCTTACCCAGGCGCTCCAACGCAGCATCGCTGCCGGGCAGGAGTCTCTGCACAATACAAACGATTTGATTTCCGCCCAGGAGCGCCTGGCCGAGGCCATCATTCACGCTCGCGAGGCGGCGGGACAAATCACGCCCGCCGCCGCTTCCGAGCAAGAGCGCCAGGCGCAACTGGCCGCGCGGCACGCACGCGAGGCCGCTGAGGACCAGCAAGCCCAGGCGGACATTGCTGCCAAGCGTGGCCGCGCCGAAGCCGCTGGCGGCGAAATCAGCGACGCCACTGGCCGAGTGGCAGGCTTGCGGGGCGATGCGCGTGACAACAATGAGGCCATTGGCCTGGCCGATAATCGTATCGAGGAGCTGCGGAAGGCATCCGAGGAGGCAACCAAGGCTGCGGAAGAGGCCAAGGTAAAAATCGGCAAGCATGAAGCGGGCACTCAAGCGGGCGCAGATTTGCGGGCAAAAGAGGCCGCCGCCGAACAGGCCAAGGGCATGCTTGAGACGGCTATCAAGCACAAGGCGGACCTGGAAGAGCAGGGGGAAACGATCAAAGAGGACATCCAATCGCAGAGGGCACTCATCACCAGCCGCAACGAATTGCGCGACAAGCTGAATGAGGAGGCTGACGCCGCAGAGCAATCTTTGCATTCGCGCCAGGCCGGGCGCGCCCAAGTTGAAGCTGTCGATAACCAGACAGACGCTGTGAATCGCCGCGCCGCTAACGAAGACATGGTCAGGCGGGTTCAATCCGGGCGCGGAACCGCCGCCGAGGGCCAGCAAGTCGCCGCTTGGCGGGACCAGGCGCAATCGGCAACAGAGTCTGGCCCTGAGGGGGCTGGCGACGCCTCTCACGCGCTTGAACAAGGCCAAAGTATATTGTCAATAATTCAAGGGCAGGGCGGACGCGGCAACGCGCAACAAATGGCCCAAGTCCACGGTATTTTAGAGCGTGTCATCGCTCTCTTGGGTAATCATTCAGGCTATGTGCAGCAATACGGTCCCAATTTAGCTGAACTCGAAGCGCGCCTTTCCAATTTGGAGAGTCGAATGGGCCAGAGTCAGCAAGGATTCTAGGATTTTAAAATTATGAATGACACTGCAAATACTGAGGAAACCCCACATCAGGGTGAGACTGACATCCTCATTAGGATTGATTTGCGAACCGGCCCTGCAATGGTGCGGCTTGACCCGCTCCAATGGTCGAAGATGCTTACGTGGACACTGACAGCCTGTTTGCGCGGTCGGGGAGTGTTGGCCAAATCGGAAACGATTGGTGGACCTGAGGATGGGCGTATTAGGACAAGCGGCGCTTTCCTCACACAGGGAGGGGAAAGTATAGGCAGTTTTGCCGTGACTGACTGGCCGGCTGCTATTGCTGTGCTTGCTGACGAACTGGAAGCCCACAAACTAGCGCAGTGTTCAGCCATCGGATATTTTTGGAAGGCCGGAATGATTTGGATTCCTGCGTTCCCTGAGCGCTCCACGGAAAATTTTGAACCCATCGCCCAGCGTTTTTTGCAGTGGGTTAATGATTTTAATTCGAGCAGCCTTGGTGGATCGACTTCGCTCTTATGACTTTTTGCGCTGTTCACCCAGCCGCCGCCGAACCGCCGTTTCAAGGCCCATTTAGGGCCATTGAATGCCGGTTTAAAGCGTCACTTTCCCGACTACGAAATCAGGTCAAATCCAGCGCCGTTATGAGCGGTGCGCTCATGTTCTTTTTTTGGTCCGCGTAGCCTGGCAAAAACATCTTCAAAATTGAAGCTCCGCGCAAAAGTGGGGCTAAACTCCTGTACGGATGGTTTGGAACCTGGAAGTCCGTTTTCGGAAAAAATTATCGGCGAAATTACATATCACTTTCTTTCGACCCCTCTCCGGCCCCGCTTTCTGCTTTGCTAGCCCCCTGCGCACTGCTAGGGTGAGAAATGCCTTATGCGTCCCGTTGACTTGATTCGCAAAAAACGAGACGGCGGAGAACACACCTCCGTGGAAATCGGCGCGCTGATCGAAGCCTACACGCGCGGCGATGTGCCCGATTACCAGATGTCCGCCTGGATGATGGCGGCGCTCTTACGCGGCCTTTCCGCCGCGGAAACTGCCGCGTTGACGGAGGCGATGTTGCGCTCCGGTCATGTCCTGGACCTGAACAGCCTGCCAGGTGTCAAGGTGGACAAGCATTCCACGGGCGGCGTGGGTGACAAGACTTCGCTCATCTTGGCGCCGGTTGTCGCGGCGGGCAGATTGCTGGTGCCGATGATCAGCGGGCGCGGCCTCGGCCATACAGGCGGCACCTTGGATAAGCTCGAAGCCATTCCCGATTTCAACGTCAATCTTTCCGTGGATGAATTCCGCCGCGTCCTCAAGCAATGCGGCTGTTCGCTGATTGGCCAGACCGCCGAAATTGCGCCGGCGGACAAGAAAATGTACGCCTTGCGCGATGTCACCGGCACCGTCGAAAGTCCCTCGCTGATCTGCGCGAGCATCATGAGCAAGAAATTGGCGGAGGGGATCGAAGCCCTGGTGCTCGATGTGAAGACGGGTTCGGGCGCGTTCATGAAACGCCAGGACGACGCCGAGCGCCTCGCCACGATGATGGTCGAGACGGGTGAGCGCTTGGGCAAACGCACCGTCGCGCTCATTACCAACATGGATCAACCGCTGGGCCGCATGGTGGGCAACAGCCTCGAAGTCCTGGAGTGCGTCGAGATACTGCGAGGAGAACGTCGTGCCATGAGCGAAGATCTGCGCGAGCTTTCAGTCGAGCTTTCCGCCTGGATGTTTTTCCTTGGTCGGCGCGCGTCCAGCGTGGGGGAGGGGAGGTTGCTGGCGGAAGAGATCATTACCAGCGGAAAAGCTCTGGCTAAATTCCGCGACCTGATTCGCCTGCAAGGCGGCGACACCGGCGTGCTGGACCAAACTTCGCGGCTGGCCTCGGCCAAATTCAAATCCGAATTCAAGGCCGCCACGACTGGTTTTATTGCAAGCGTTCAATGCGAGCAAGTCGGCTTGGCCAGTCTCATGCTCGGCGGTGGCCGCAACAAAAAGGACGATGTCATCGATCCTTTGGTCGGACTTGAGTTGCATAAGAAAATCGGCGATGCCGTGGCTACTGGGGAAGGCATTGCCACCATTCATCATAATGACGCGGCGAAATTATCGGAGGCAGTGCGGTTGCTTTCAGATGCCTATCGCATCGGCCCCAAACCGGTGACGGAAAAACGGGTGCTTGTCAAGAAGGTGATCGGCAGTTAGTGCAATGTTGTTAGAACTGTAGCCGATATACCGGGGCCCCTCTCTTTAATTCTCTCCCCGCCAAGCGGCGAGAGAACGGACGCGAAGCGCCAAGAGAGAGGTGCGCAAATGCCTGCGGTATTTCTACACCTCGCTAAGCGCGCAAATCCGCCACGAACTCGCCGAACTCTTTGCGCTTCTCCTCAGGCAATTCTCGGTAGGCTTGGATGATTTGATCGGAGCGAGTCGAGCCGAAACGCGTCGCCCCCACTTTCAGAAATGCCAGCACCTCGCCAATAGTCTTGACGCCTCCCGCGGCCTTGACTTCGCATTTCCCGGCCACGGCGGCGTGCATGAGCCGCACATCGTCCAGAGTCGCGCCGCTGGCCGCGAAGCCGGTCGAAGTCTTCACAAAGTGGGCGCCGGTTTGCGCGATCCATGCGCAAGCGCGCCGTTTTTCATCGTCGGTCAGAAAACAATTCTCCAGGATGACTTTGACCTTGAAGCCCTTGGCGGCGCGCACCACGCCTTCGATGTCGGTGAGGAAAACGCGCTTATCATTATTCTTGAAGGCGGGGATGTTCATCACCATATCGATCTCCTCCGCGCCGAGGCCCACGACTTCCTTGGTCTGGAATTCTTTCATCGAGGGAGTTTCGTTACCATGCGGAAATCCGATGACGCTGGCCAGTAGCACCCCGGAGCCTTTGAGAACATCGGCTGCGAACTGCAGGTTGCAAGGCTGCAGCATGAGGCTCGCTGTCTTTAGTTTGACAGCCATTTCCGCGAAACTAACAATCGCGTCCCGCGTCGCATTCGGCCGCAGAATGGAATGATCAAACAACTTTCCGATAGTGGCGATTTTCATGCGGAAAACTTTAGAGGCAGGCCGCTGCCCGGTCAACATGTGCGCTTGGCTTCAGCATCAGAGGTATGTGAAACTATCGAAAACTATCCTGGAAATCAACAACTTACGTGGAGTCACGGATCTTTCACCACGAAGATCACGAAGCCACACGAAGCTGAATGCACCGCAATCCACAGCCTGCCGCTGCTTTCGCACGGCACCTGGCCAAGTTTGAGCCGTTAGCGCTCTACCTCTTGCCGCGCCGAAGCGGCGCATTGGCGAGCACTCAAAGAACATGCGCTCAAACGCTTTCACATAGGCACAATAACACATGTTAGTGGGAACGCAAGTATTAAAATTCAAGTGCGGTTCCTCGCTGTTTTCGATGGAATCGAGAGTCCTAATGCCATCCGGTGGGATGCCAGCCATTAGTCGGGGGTTACGCGAGGCGCGAGCGCCGCCCCCGGATGCCAAAAGGAAGTATCCCGACCCCGGTCCGGGGTCGGAGCGATTTCAATCGAGATATTTCGGCTCGTATCCAATACCAGCCTTGTCAGACATCTCGACCAATTCCTCACGGAAAGACCTAACGCGAAGGTGGAAGGAATCATCTGAGGACTGGCATCCCTTCAGGATGCAAAATTCTCTTCGCCTGATTTCCGGTGGTCGCTGCGCTCGACCACCGGCTAATCGCTCCGAACCCTTCAGGTTCTGGGGAGACCATCTTCATCGCGCGATGATGGTGGGTCGGGCAACGGTTCGTAGAGGCTTAGTCAAACACATATATCAAGGACTGACCCCGTTACTGACTTGCGGTCTGATCCTGCGTTGGCAGCCGACGATTGACCTCGACGCGGCATGCGCGCCTCTGTTATACGTGGAAGACAGCGGAACACGCAAAAAACTCATGAATAAATCGTTCGTAAAGATGTGCGCTACTGCCGCGCGTCTCGCCTTCGTGATGGGAGCTTTCGCTTTGACGGTTCAAGTCGCCAACGGCCAACCTTGGACGAACCAATTTGATGCCCCAGGAGATGGATTTTGCGAGGCGAGTGGGCTTGCTTTGGATCAGGCGGGCGATGTTTTTGTGACCGGAGGAGCGACCGGGCCGGAGGGCAGCAGCACTCATTATGGAACAGTCGCTTACTCGACCGCCGGCGTTCCTCTGTGGACCAATTGGTCTGATGGTCCAGGAGGCGTGGGAGGTTGGGCGCTGGCCATTGCCGCTGGGAGCAACATTGTGTGCGTGACCGGCTATACCGGCGAAACCAACGGGAACTATGATTTCACGACGGTTGCGTACTCCATATCTGGGGTCGCTTTATGGACCAACACTTACGATGGAGGGGAAGGGGAAAATGTTGGCCTCGCTATTGCCATTGGCCCAAATGACATGGTCTATGCCTTGGGCGACGCCGCTACCACCAATGTTAATGGTGATCTTGTGACTATCTGCTATTCGAGTTTAGGCGAGCCGCTCTGGACGAATACATGCGCCACCGTTGCGCAATTTATCTCGGACAACCGCTCCATCGCCGTGGACACCAACGGCGATGTATTTGTGGTAGGCTGGACAACCCTGCCCGGCGCGTACTCGGACTACGTGACCTTGGCATATTCTCCTTCTGGCGCGCCTCTTTGGACCAATTTTTTTTATGGACCTGGCAACTCAATCGCCGTCGCGTTGGACGCCAGTGGAAATGCCTATGTCACAGGCAGCATCGGAAGCGAATATTTTGCGACGCTCGCATACTCATTGGCTGGCAATGCGCTTTGGACAAACTGGTATGCGGACGGTGGAAGCGGCCAAGCTGAGGCGGAGGCCATTGCCGCCGACGACCTTGGGCACATTTACGTCACCGGGAATGCGACGACGAATGCGTCTTATTTTCCCAGCTACGTCACGGTCGCCTACTCCAATGAGGGCACCGCGCTCTGGACGAATCAGTACTTCGGCGGAGCCTACAGCACGCCTAGCGCCATGACGACGGACGCGGCTGGAAACGTTTACGTCACTGGGTCCTCAGCCCTGCTGTCTGAGGTATTTGGTTACGCCACCATCGCGTACACATGTAATGGATGGCCTTTGTGGACAAACCGTTATGATTCGACGGAATCTGGCAATAGCCAGCCAGTTGGGGTCAAGGTGGATTCCGCCGGAAATGTTAATGTCACTGGAACCGCCTCGTTGACCAATGGACAATGGGCGTATGTGACCATTAAATACGCCCCGCCTCTTGTCCTTGTGTCCCCGCACATGGGGGTCGGCGCTGATGGAGGCAACTTTGTCTTCGATGTGTGTGGCCCCGTCGGTGCGTCAGCGGTTGTTCAAGAGAGTTACGACCTGCTAACCTGGACTGCATTGGCAACCAACACGCTGGCAGGCGGGCTTTTTCATTTCAGCGAGGCGTTGGGCACGAATCAGGCTCCTCGGTTTTATCGAGTCACCGGCCCCTGAAACGCGAACTTCCACGTGCATGCCGGTGTTGTTCCGGTTCCGTTCCGGTGTCAGTCATTTATGTTTGTAGTAATTAGCCTCGACAGGGGGCGGATTTTGCCAGGATCATCTGAGCATGCTACGAAAATTGCGTGTGGAATATCTGGGCGCGATTCATCACGTGATCAGTTTCGGAAGCTATTGAAAGTGAGCTGCCGTATCGGTTCGTTTAATTGTTTGTGAATCGTCGCCCTTTTTATGACATTAGCATTTGTTTATTTCCTGATGAAAGAATCATTGAAAGGACAGCTTTGTGGGATCGACCTGTGAAAACAGTTATTTCCAAAAAAGTCTTGCGGGAGTTGGAGCGAGAGGCGCGCCGGGCCAGCAAGCGCGCCTACATTCGCTACAGCCACTTTCCTGTCGGGGCGGCGGTGTTGACGGGTGAGGGTAAAATATTGGCTGGCTGCAATGTCGAGAACGCGTCGTATGGTCTGACGATTTGCGCGGAACGAAACGCCATTTTCCAGGCGATCGCGCAGGGAGCGTCCACGATTCGTGCGGTCTTGGTTTATACGCCAACCAAGAAGCCGACCGCCCCTTGCGGTGCGTGCCGCCAGGTGATTAATGAGTTCGGGCCGGACGCAGAAATAATCTGTGTCTGTAACGGGAAGAAAATAATTCGCCGCAAATTATCCGCGCTGCTCGTGGAACCTTTTGGTCCGCTTAATTTGTAATCGCGCTTCGTTCGTTGACCATCCCAACCCTCACTTATCGGTCGAATGGTCGCGGTTGGAGGAGCACACTCGCCTCGAGTGTCGTGGTCGGCGCCCCCGCCGACCACATCTTTGCATCTTCTCCGCTTTCTATTGCATGAGCGGGAGCAGTCGGCGAGGGCGCCGACTGCGACACGCGAGGGCGCCGTGCTCCCCGGGAATTGAAGAAGACGCCTGCTCGGTGAAGATTGGAGATTCGACACAGGTACGCGGCCGGAAGAAATCACAGCATGATCCCGACGATGGCTGCGGAAATCAAGTTGGCCATAGTCCCGGCGAGCATGGCGCGAAAACCGAGCCGGGCTAGATCATCGCGGCGCGATGGCACCAGTGCGCTGATGCCGCCAATCTGAATGCCGATGGAGGACAGGTTGGCAAATCCGCAGAGGGCAAACGTCGCAATG
>DASYNM010000383.1:0-13340 GCA_036008545.1 Verrucomicrobiia bacterium | reverse complement strand
TCGAAGAATTCCACTTCGGCACCGGGGCCGTTGGTATCGGTTACGCCGGCAATGAGTTGAATGTTGGTCGGAGCGACGAACGTGGAACCATTGGTAGGAGAGGCAATATCCACGGAAAGTGCAGGGGTAGGTCGATAAACCGTGATGGTCACCGGCAACGAACCTGTCTCTCGCGTCGTCGTGCCGTTGGTGCGGAAGGCATGAGCCGTCAGGTCCCACCTTCCGGCCAGGGCGTTGCTCCAGGTCAGGGTAAAAAGTTCCTGGTTCGATCCGGAGCCGCCGACTGCGACGCCGTTTGAAACGGTGCCCAAATTTATTGCGTACATTGGCTCTATGCCGCGACCGTGTGGCGTGGCTATGAAGACGACGTCGGCGACGTCGTTGTTCGTATCGTAGGTCACGGCTTCAATTTGGATGTTGGTCGGCGCCGTGAACGACGCGCCGTTGGTCGGGGAGGTGATGGTAACTCGAAAGTTCGAGGTAGAGGTTTGCGCGTGTGCGGAATAGGTTCCGGTCGATAGCAACAAAGCGACGGCCAAGGAACTCGTCCGCCGTCCGGCGAATGCGAGTAGTTTCATGTGTATCTCCTATATATGATGTTTAAACCGCGGAGGGGAATTCTGGCAAAAACACCAGAAAGAGTCAAGCTCCAAAATCGAAGAAAAACTGGGTTGATTTAGCCCAGGTTTCCCAGCCGCTCTTGGTGGGAAGACCGATGTCCAAAAGGGCGAGGTCAATTTCATTGGCAACGAACCGTGCGACGGCATCCAACCTTGCAGGCCCTGGAACCACCCGATGGCTACCTTCCCCAAAAGCTTTCCTGACTGATTCAGGAACCGACACGTTTTTATCCACCTCCACTTTGGTCTTATTCACGGAGGGCAGATTAGCGGATTCCGTGCCAGTGCATTGGACGAACAGCGTGCCCGTAGAACCAAGGGTTTTCCCCTATGAATTGAAGAAATATGGCGCAAATAAATGGAACATTTGGTGCCACCTGTGGATTGTCCAGTGCCATCGGCCAAGCTGAGGCGGTCGTTCTCGCGGGCTTGGTTTGCCATGAGAGGCATGTGCATAAAAAGCCAATCGTAGTCATCAAACCGCCTGAAAGGAGATTAAGATTGCGATTGCAGCCAAGAGTGGGTACCGAAGGAAGCGGAATGCGCCTTAAAAATAAACCGCGGCCAATATGCACTTGACAGAGTTTGCATTGCTGGCCTTGAGTTCCCTCTTCGCCGTGCTGGACCCGATTGCGGTCGTGCCGGCGTTCATCGCCATGACGTCCCATGATGGCCAGGCTGCGAAATTGCGCATGGCCCGCCTGGCGTGCTCGGTGGCGGCCGGGGTGCTTATGCTCTTTGCCGCCGCCGGGGATTTAATTTTCAAGATCATGGGCATCACGCTGCCGGCCTTCGAATTAGCCGGAAGCATTCTGCTCCTGCGCATCGCTCTGGATATGCTCTACGCCCGGCGTTCGGCCGCGCGTGAAACCGACGAGGAAGTGGCCGAGGGCGCAGCGAAGGAGGACATCGCCATCACTCCTCTGGGTGTGCCGATGCTGGCAGGGCCCGGCTCGATCACAACCGCGCTGATTTTGTTCCATCAGGCCAAAGGGCCGGCGGAAGTGGCCGCGCTATTTGGAGCGATTGTGTTGGTGTGCGCGGCGGCCTACATAATTTTATGGCTGGTGGTGAAAGGAGCCCATCATCTCAACGCGCTGGCGCTGAAGCTGATCACGCGCTTATTCGGTCTTCTTCTGGCCTCGGTCGCCGTTCAATTCATCCTCAACGCCCTGGCGCAGACGCCTTTTTTTCGGAAGTAAGGCCGGGTTGAGCATATATTTCCGGATGCAACACGCCGACGAAGGGCAGATTGCGGTACCGCTCCGCGTAATCCAGTCCGTAGCCGACCACGAAATGATTGGCAATGGTGAAGCCAACGTAATCGGGGACAATCTGTTCCACGCGGCGCGACGGCTTGTCGAGCAGGACACAAATCTTGATTGCGCGCGGCCCCAGTCGGCGCAGGCTGGCGATGACGTGGGAAAGGGTTTTGCCCGTGTCAAGAATATCATCGACCAGCAGCACGTCGCGCCCACTCACATCCAGCCGCAGCTCCTTGGTGAAGACAAGTTGCCCCGATTCGGTCTGGCTGCCATAACTCGAGACGCCGATGAAATCGAGGCGCAAAGGCATGGAAAGCCGGCGAAGCAGATCGGCCAGAAAGACAACCGTGCCGTTCAAGAGCGCGACGATGACCAGATCGTGCCCGCAAAAATCCCTTTCAATTTGCCGGGCGAGAAAACGGACGCGACGGGCGAGGCTTTCCTTGGAGATGAGCACAGACTCGATTTCCTTGCGCCAGTGTGAGGGTGGCTCTTTGGCGCGGCGCACTGCATGCTTTTTGAGGCCCGGCTTGTCCATGCCTTGGACTTTAGGCGGAAAGTTTAAGGTTTAAAGATCAAAGTTCAACGGTTATAACTAGGGACATGCCTCATATATTGACGCAAGGTGGATGGGTATTTTGGGTGATTGTGGCCGGCAGCGCGGTGGCCTTGGGCGTCTTTGCCGAACGACTCCTCCAGTACCATCGCGACCAAATTGACTCCACCCAATTCCTCAACGGCGTCCGCAACGTCCTCAAACGCGACAACATAGTCGAAGCGCTGGCGATTTGTGACGCCACGCCGGGACCGGTGCCGCGCTTGGTCAAGACCGCCATTCTCAACCGGGACAAGGGGCGCGAGGCCGTGCGCGAGGCGCTGGAGGACGCTGGTTCGTGGGAAGTGCCGCGCTTGGAAGAAAAGCTCAACCTGCTGGCCACCATCGCACAAATCGCGCCGTTGCTGGGCTTGCTGGGCACGGTGCTCGGTTTCGTTACCGTCTTCCAGAAGGTGCAAGACGCCGGGTTGAACGCTCACGTCGAAGATCTCTCCATCGGCATTTGGAAGGCGCTCATTTGTACGGCGGCCGGCCTGGCAGTCTCGATTCCCAGTTATGCCGGTTACAATTATCTGGTGGGGCGTGTCAATACCATTGTTTTGGACATGGAGCAGGTTTCCAGCGAAATCCTCAACATCGTTTCCGCGCCCGCGGCCGAACCTTCCGCTGGGCGACCGGCATGAGATTCGTCCGTCATGCGAAAATCTTCCGCGGTCCGCTGGATGCTGCGCCGGTGGCAGGAGTGTTGCTGCTGTTGATGATGTTTATGCTGCTGAGCTCGTTAGTTTACACACCGGGTGTCCTGGTCGACTTGGGCCACGGAACCCAGACCATATTCGTCACACGAAGCAACACCGTCGCCTTTGCGGGCAAGACTTACATGCCGGGAGAGTTGGACCAATTGCGGGACGACTTGAAAACCTGGCCCCGCAGCGCACATTTCAGCGTGGCCCCGGAGGCTGGGGCCAATCCAGACCTGGCGCGGCAAGTCAGCAACACCTTTCAAATCACCATTCCGATCGGCAAGAATCTTACGGGTACGGACAATGCGAAGGTGGTGGTAGCGGTCAATTTTCGCGGTCAATGCATTTACGAAAACCGATTAGTGGGGGACGCGGAGTTGGAAAAAGAATTGGCCGGCCGCGCTAAGGCCGCCGCGCGCGATGGAAAAAGCCTGACCCTGATATTGATGTCGGACAAGGCGGCGGAACTACAAGTCCTCACCCGCCTGTTCGAACTGGCACAGGAGGCCGGCATCGCAGAAGTTGAACTGGCCCAGCGACCGCCGACTTTTGGCTCCTCGCAATGAACAATGCAATCCATGATCCTTCCTCGTGGACTCGCGGGCGTTTTCTCGGGGCGGTAGGTGTGCTTTTCGTCCTTCAAGTCGGGCTGCTGTTTCTATTCGGCGACCGCTCTGAACCGCAGCCGCAGTTGTCCTCGCCGTCGGTTCGATTTCGCTCGCTGGGGGCGTCGGTGAGTGAGGATGAGTTGATGCGCCAGTCCTTTGTCGGTGATCCGGCGGTGTTTCCCCTGCCCAATCGTCACGGATTTTCCGGCCGCGGCTGGCTGAATCGGCAGCCATCGAAATATCAGTCGGAGATCCAACTTGAACCACCCCAATGGCTGGCTCTCGACACGGTCCTTCTTGGGACCAATTTTCCGGTCATGCCTTCCGGCCCCGAGGCCATTCTTCCGGGGTTGACTGCACAACTGGCCCGGCACGAGGAACCGCTGCCCACGTTCCTGCCGCCGGAGATCATTTCAACTCAATCGATTTTTCGCCTGGACGGTGGCTTGAGCGATCGCATCCTCGGTGCGGCCCCGGTGCTGGGCACCTGGCCGAGCGCGCAATTGTTGACTAATTCGACCGTGCAGATCGCGGTCGACCCGACGGGGGAAGTCGTCGCGACACGGTTGGAGACTCGTTGCGGCGCCGCCGATGCGGACGCCGATGCGCTGACCAAAGCACGCGCCTTGCGCTTCCGTCCGTCCCCCTCGGCGGGGACGCAGTGGGGCGAAGCGGTTTTCCAATGGCAAACCACCGAGCCGCCTGCTGCTGACCCGGCGAAATGAAGGCGAACGAAGATGTCCACGGAACAACTCATTGCTGCTTATGTTCTTTCTTTGCTTGCGGCTCTCTCCGTTCTGGCCGTATATTCCGAAATTCGCAGCCGGCGGTTCGGGCCGGCGCGCAAACAGGACCGCATCTTTCGCTGCGAACGCTGCGGTTCAATTTATACCGACGACGCGGACGTGGACCGTTCGCGTTGTTCGCAATGTGGAATGCTCAATGATCCGTTCGAGTTCTAATTAATTTATGGGAATGTGGATCGGCAGAAATCGCAAGGCGCGCGTCACCTACGGTTTTGACGAGATTGCGCTTGTCCCGGGCGAAGTGACCGTCAACCCCAACGAAGTCGATACTTCGTTCAAAATCCCGCGCAAGGATGGCACTGCCATCGAACTGAAAATTCCGATCATCGCCAGCGCCATGGATGGTGTCACCGATGTCCGCTTCTGCATCGCCATGGGCAAGCTCGGCGGCTTGGGCGTCATCAACCTGGAAGGCGTGCAAACGCGTTACGCTAATCCCTCTGAAGTTCTCGACGAGATCGTCAAGGCTGGCCGGGATGAAACCACGGCGCTGATCCAGAAAGTTTACACCGAGCCGATCAAGGAGAAGCTGATCGTCAAGCGCATCCGGGAATTGAAGGCCGCAGGCGTGCTGGCCGCCGTCAGCTCGATCCCGCAAAAGGCTGAACGCTTCGGACGCATCGCTCAGGAGGCCGGGGCCGACATTTTCGTCATCCAATCCACCGTTTCGACCGTCAAACATATTTCAACCGAATATAAATCCCTTGAACTGGCTGATTTCTGCCACCAGATGAAAATCCCGGTTATCGTCGGCAACGCCGTTACCTACAACGTGACGCGGCAACTGATGGCCTGCGGGGTGGCGGGCGTGTTGGTCGGAGTCGGGCCGGGCGCGGCTTGCACGAGTCGCGGGGTCTTGGGCCTGGGCGTGCCGCAGGTGACGGCGACCGTCGATTGCGCCGCCGCGCGCGATTATCACCACAAGAAAACCGGCCGCTACATCCCCATTATTACTGACGGCGGCATGAGCAAAGGCGGGGACGTCTGCAAAGCATTGGCCTGTGGATCCGACGCCGTCATGGTCGGCAGCGCTTTTGCGCGCGCCCAAGAGGCGCCGGGTCAGGGTAACCACTGGGGCATGGCCACGCCGCACGCCAATCTGCCACGCGGCACGCGCATCAAAGTCGGCGTCACCGGCTCGTTGAAGCAGATTCTTTTTGGACCAGCGACGGTGGACGATGGCTCACAGAACCTGGTCGGAGCGATCACGACCTGCATGGGCAACGTCGGCGCGTCCAGCATTCGGGAATTTCAAGAGACCGAAATCATCATCGCCCCCAGCATCAAGACCGAGGGCAAACTTTTCCAGACTGTGCAAAGCGTCGGCATGGGCACGCGTTGATGGAATCGGTGCAGATGGTGCTTCACCGCATTCGACTTGAGCACCGTGTCAGTCTCCAACTTCCCGAATTGAATCTCCTTGTTAGGCTTACGGGATGAGTGGGCGCACCGCCTGGATCCGATAAAACCGCAGCGGAGCCATGGTGTCGGTGAATTCTGCCGTGGTGGTGGAATTTGCGGATGGCGGGATGACTCCCAAGCCGCTGTCAGTCCAAGCGGGTGGACTCAGGCTGGGGGTTTCTAAAATATGGTAGTAACGCGTCGGCACACTTTCCCAGGTGAGCATGACGTTGGTTCCGTCGAAGGAAAAGTTTCCGCCCGTGATTTCCAAAACGCTGTTGGTGTTGTTCGGATCCGTCCCGGCCAGATAATCCTGTACGATGGTCATGCCTTTGCCAGTTGGATCGGCATTCGGGTCCACATTGGTGGTGCCAAAGTAAGTCAGCAGCCAGGCGACGGGCAGACCATCGGGCGCCAATGCGCCGGGCAAAACAGCATCGGTTTGCACGTAAGCGACCGCGTTGCTCAGGGAAATCCATCCGCAATTCGCGCTCCAAACATAGCCGCTCATCTGACCGTTTATGAGATTGACCTGCGGTGCGCCATTGCTCTCGAAATTGACCCAGCCGATATTCGCGCCATAGGCATAACCAGTTAAATTGCCCAAACCATCCTGGTTGACGCCGAAATCTGTGCCTGAATTGTTTTGATATTGAATGCCGTTGGCGGGTGAGCCGCTGCCAAGGTTGATCCAGCCAACGTTGGCGGAATAAATATAGCCGGAGCAGACATATTCGCCAACGACGGCGCCATTGTTGGTGTCGGCGACCCAATCCATCCAGCCCACATTGGCACCGTATGCGCTGCGATTGACGGAGTCGATCGTCGTGGCGGCATGGGAACAAAACGAAGCAAGCATCAGGCCGGAGATGAAAATTCGCGCGATTCTCATAATTCAAAAGGGTAGCGGTTTGAGTTCCACATAGCCAGCCGGTGGCAGAAATAACTTCATGTCCTCGTCCTTGAATTGCTGCGGCAAAATCGACACGACTTCGAACCGTAATCGTTCGTTGCCATTATCCGATTTCAAGGTCGCGAGCAACGGGAACAGATTTCTGGCCTTCAGTAGTTCCGGCCATCGGTTTTCGATAAAGTGCGCGGCCAACCGGTTCGGCTGCGTCTCCGTATAGACTTGAAAAGGAAACAACTGGTCAGTGGCCCAGATTTCCATCGTGGTTCCGCGCTGCTTGAGTTCAAATCGTTTGCAATCGAACCCCAACAAGTTGGTTGTTTGCCCCGTCTCCTGTAACTCAAGTGGTTCAATCCGTGGCGGCGGCATGAAGGGCAAGCCCGCTCCCCCTTGCATGGGTGGCGCACCCGCCCCAATGGGAGTCCCGCCGCCGGGCGGACCCGCAGGCCGTGGTGCGGGTGTTACCCCGAGGCCGGGTGGCCCGCCCGGGACCTGCGGAAAACCCGGCGGCACTGGCGTTGCAACAGCATCGGTCTTCCTGCTCAATCGCACAAATCCTCTGTTCTGCGGATAAACCAACGTTACTTCGCCGTCGTCCATCCGCACAAGATTGACGGCATGTGACAGGTTGGTCTCCATGCGTTCGACGCGTAGCTGGCCGGCGGCAATCCTGTAAAGCAAGTCCGCGCTGTCGCCGCTGTGATTCAGGGTCGCGCGTATGCTTCCCTCAAAGGCTGAAACCTTCAGAGCAAGCAGCACCAAGGCAGTGCAAAATCGGGCGGCGGTCATAATCACGCTCAAGGCATGTTGTACTGATACATTCCGAAGCTGTAGGATGAGCCGAAACAACTGTTGGCGATGCTGGCGCTCAAACCCAATCCGCCGTTGAACGTGACTCCGTTGCATCCGATCACAATGCCCGAGGCGGACAAGCCGGTACCGCCCGCCCCGCTGCTCTGGCCTTCGCTTCCCACGGCGGACGCGCAGCTCAGGCCGATGCCAGTGCTGCTGGCGCCGTTACAGTTGTTTGCAGAAATAGTGTTCAGTCCTGTGCCTCCGCCAGCGCTGAGGCCGACGCAATTCTGGGCGACGCCAAAGATGCCGTCGTTGGGGCCCACTACACCCACGGAGACACCCGATCCATTGCCGACGGTGTAGCCATAGCAGTTGATGGCAGTTGCATCCACAACGACGCCGCTGCCGTTACCAGAGCTGTAGCCATAGCAATTTTCGGCGACCGACGATTGCACCCCGTAGGCGCTGTAGGTGTTGCCATTGCAATTCTGCGCATTGTTAGCCTGGACGCCATTGCCGACCGGGCTGTAGCCAACGCAGCTCAAAGCAGTCGGCGCATACAAACCCACACCCGACCCGGCGCAATTTCCGGTGCAATTGCAAGCGATGACGGCGGCGTTGAGACCATTGCCGCTGCCGGTGCTGCTGGTGCCGCCGGTACAATTGTAAGCGGTCGCGGTATCCAGTCCGTCGCCGCTGCCGCTGGTGCCCACGGAGTAATTGGCGTAGGTGGCGCCGATGCCGACGCCGGAGGAACTGGTGCCGGCGGAGTTATTGACGCTAACAGCATAAATTCCATAGCCGCTGCTGGTGCTGGCACCGTTGCAATTGTTCACCGTTCTGCCAACGATGGCGGCGCTCGTCCCGCAGTTGTAGGCAATCGAATCAGAGACCAAGGAGGCATAGATGCCGGTATCACCCGCGTTGTCAACGAGGCAGGATTGAATGATGGAGGTGTTCTCGCCCAGGTAAATCCCGTGCTGCGCGACTGTGTTGACAGTGAGACCGGAGACCCGCACGCCGTCGGGCGCGGCGTTGGAATAATCGATCCCGGAATTGAATTCGTTGTCCACGGTGGACCCTTCAAAGGTGCCGGCGCTGCCTTGGATGAAGCCGTTGAGAATCGTGATGGAGTGGCGCGTGCCGACCAAATCGATGGCGAAGCCGTTCGGCGTCGTCGTGGTCGTGGAAATGGTGAAGCCGTTCAGATCAAGCGTGACGTTGTCGGCGGCGATGGTGATGGCGTCGCCGGAAGCGACAGTAATGTTGCGTGTCAAATAATAAGAACCGGATTGCGAAATAGTGACCGCGCCTGAATTAGTGATCGCGCCACGCGCCTCGATTTGATCCAGTGATTTCATGGTCGGCCCCGGCGGACCGGGAGGAGCAAGGCTGCCTTGGGCGAAGGCTGTCGTAGTGGGAAGTTGTGTGTGGAAAGTTGCGATCAGCAAGGCAGAAAAAATCGAGCGAACTTTGGTTTTCATAAACAATTATTGCGACTCACGTTCAAGATTGTTGTGCCAGTTCCAAGTTTTTACGACATTGTGCAATGGAAATGCAACCCAGAAATGGCAACCTCGACGGCCAGCTCTTGCGACTGTTACCTGAAAAGTCTATGAAACAGCAAAGGTAGAGAATGATAGGATTTATGCATTCGCGGGGACCTCGACCAAAGGTCGGATGGCATCGCCGACTCGGATCCAGCCGGAGCGAATGACTTGCGCCAGCACGCCTTGGCGGCCTTGGGACATGATGGTTTGCAAGCCGGGAGCGACGCGATCCATTTTCCAGCACGGCGTTCGAGGCTCGTAAAAGAGCAACACGGCTTCGCCAATCTCCATTTCGCGGCCAAGGAAGGAAACCAGATCAAGACCGATGGTTTCAATGTTGGAGCGGACTGCTCCAGGAATGATCTCCGGCAGGCCGAGCGCGGCGGCGTGCCGTGCGATTTCCTCGCGTGCGATCAGGCTGACTTGGCGCCGGCGAGGTTCGCCGTTTTGGTTTGTGCGGCCATAGACACGCGCATCGCCCACTAGGCCTTTGCCGGCCTCGGCATAGACCTCGCTCACGGGGCGCAAAGGATCTCCGGCAACTTCAGGGTGCAGGTGCAGCGACGCGACTGTTCCAAGCTCGGCAACCACGGGGGCATTTTGCCAGATTGCCGCGAGGGCCGTCGAGCACCACCTTACTCATCATTTTCCTAATCGTAATCTCCCGCGCTCCGGTGGTTGGAAACTTTACGATTAGGATTAAGAAACCCGCCTAGCAACGCTACTTGTTGGTGCTGGCGGAATTTGTGGAAATCGGAGGCTTCGACTTTTCTTTTTCGGCTTTTTCCTTCTCAGCTTTCTCGATGACCCAGAAGGGCGGCTTGCCCAATGGGGTCTTCCAGTCTTTGGTCCATTCGCGAAGGATGCCGACGTCCCAGATAAAGGCAAAAAACCACGCCGCGATCAGCAACACCACGATGACTTTGGGCAAGATCGCCGACTTTTCGGCGTAGCGATCGTGGATATCGACCTTTGACCCCGGCGGCAGCACAGCAATGTCGGTCAACCTGGTGCCAAAAGGCACGTTGATTCGGGCGGTGGAGTTGATGGCCCAGCCGTTGGCATCGAGGATCGGGCCCAAGTTGCGTCGGCGCAATTTGACGAAAGCCAGCAACATCGAGGGCCCGGAGATGATAAGCATGATGCCGATGATCAGCAGCGGAAGTTGCCAAGCCGCGAATTTGCCCAGGAAGGCGAGAAAGGTGGTGAAGGCCACTCCCAAGCTGCCGATGGCCACGCTGATCAGCGCAATGACACTGGGATCAAATTTCATTTTGGAAGGTGGCGCGGGGGCCTGAACGCCCTCAGCCAATTGCGCGGTGGCAACGGCATCAGCGGCGGAAGCGCGTTTGGAAACCTGCTCTTCGATCAGGCGAACAACCTTCTTGTAAGGCGCCCAGAAGGCTTCCCGCAGACTAATGGGGTTGGGCAGTATTTTGGTGAGGGTCGCGTCGTAATCGCGCCCTTTGCGGTCGTAGAAAACACCGTTGCGGCCCACCATCAGATTTTCGTCGTCGCCCTGCGAGAAAATGGCCACGATGCTCAGCTTCTCGCCGGTTCCCTTGCGCACGCAATCCGCATAAGCCAGGAATGCGCCCGCCAAGCCCGCCATCGCCGAGTGCCGGGCCGCGTCATCTACGTTCAGGCACAGATGGCACGAGCGGTGATCCAGATAAAGCACGCCCGCCTGGAAAATGGCGGGAGCATCGCCGGCATAAAGATTTTTGAAATTGACGAAGTTGATGCACAATCCATGCAAATCGCGCACGAAACGAATGAGCTTCTCGACGCCAGCAATGGCCCCGGCCTGGCGTTCGAAGGACTTGTCTCGCGCCAGCAGCGCATTGATGTCCTGGCGGGCCGAACCGGTTAAGAGCTGGCGAACCCGTGCCAGACCGAGCTTTCCGGCCGCCGGGCTAACTTGGGCGGCCTGCCAGGCGGCGAATGGGGCCAATCGCGATTGCAATGCGGCCCACCCGGCCTCTGTCAACTCCGATACGTCCCCGAGCAATGGTTTGATCGCTGCCTCGCGCAACGTGGCCAGAGCCGCGGCATGGGCTGGATTAACCGCTCCCGGCAAGGCCAGTGGCTTGCCGGCAGCGGCCTCAGCTAGTGGAAAGCCGGCCAATTCGCCAGCGTTGATGCTGATGTCCTTGGCCAAAATGGGCGCGTAATCCTCCTCCTTGCGATTGAGCACCGCGGCGGCGCGAGCGTCGAAGGCGGCTAACCGGCAGCGCCCAAAATAATCATCGATTTTCGCCTGAATCGCCTTCACGGCTGCAGCGGCGCCCGCGGTATTTTCGCCAAGGGGCAAAATACTTGCGTCCTTCTCCGCAGCCTGCCACCAGGAGTCGTAAGCTTTGCACTGCTCGAAAAAAGCATCTGCCTTGGCCTGATCAATGCCCGGTTTGCCCGAACGATCCATAACTGAGCCCATGCATGCGGCGATCTCTTCGATAACCGCCCTGGCTAGCGTCTCCCCTGCCGATTCGGGGATGATGACCCCGTCGCCATTGAAAAGGGCGTCAGCGAAATGCTGACTGGCGTCTGCTGCGTCGGCTAGGGAAATCGACGTGGCCTGCCCACGGCTAATTCGGTCCAGGATTTGTTTGGCTGCGGTTAGGATCTCCGCGCCTTCAGGAACGGCCTCGGCGATGGCAGCCAGCGGAACGGAGTCGCCGCCTCTGACTAGAAGATCGGGGTCTATCAACAGCGCGCCGGCCCACTTGACGGCCGCGATGACTTCCGGCGCGCGAATTCGGCCGTCATGGTCGGTGTCGATCAGTTCCGCCGTTTTGGGATCGAACTCCAGACCGGCTATGGGACACGCCAGCGCGACCCATAATTTCTGGTCCAATTGGTCCAAATTCATCAAATCGGCGCCAGCTTCCAGCTTGACCTGGTCGAAGCCGCCCGCGCGAAAGAAACGCCAGCGATGAGTTGGAGCGGGAGCAGACATTGGGGCGGTCAAAATTTATAGACGAGCGACGTGATGAGCTTAAGATCGTTCTTGAGCCTGCCGAAGGCGGGAACGTTGTTGTAACTATCCTGCAGCACCGAGCGCAAACTCAGGTTGTTGCTTTTGTTCAAGCCGGCCTCGATGCCCACCTCAGCATTGACGATGTAATTGTTGAACTCATCCACCTGCGGCAGATACTCGATGGTTTCCCAGGCCTTGGCGTGCGCGCTGATGGCGTAATGGAAGCGCTCGGCCGCGCGCAGCGTGGCGAAACTCTCCGTATCACCACCCAATTGCTCCCGGATGTAACCCGGGCCGACTTCGGCGCTTAAGTCCGTGATCTTGTTGGTGATGAGGTAATAGCCAATTCCAGGGGCCACCGTAATACGGTATTTAATGTCCGCGATGCCGTCATGAAAACCATCAAGCCTCATATAGGCGTAGAGGCCGTCGGTGATGGTTCGATTATACTGGGAAAAGCCGTGAAGGACCTCCGCGCTTTCGGTGAATTGCTGCTGCCCGGGGTTCTTGGTCTCCCCGTAAAGGCCGTCGGCCCCAAACGCCAGATCGTTTTCTGGCCATTTTTTCTCCGTACCGAACGTGGCAGAGGCCAAGGTGGTATCCGTGTTGCCGCGAGCGATGGTTAAACCGATGGCAATGGTGCTCTTCCAGGGGTACAGAGGAGCGACCACCTTTGGCTGGGCCGGGACAGCGTTGGTTGTGGTTTGGTTGGTGGAGGTGGTTGTGGCATTGGTCTGGGCCTGGAGGGCGGCCATGCTTGCAAGCAGGGTAGCGGCGACCACCAATGCAGACATTCTATTCGAGGGCATCATCGTCTCTAGTCTATTCATTCTTGGATTGATCCATTTACACGGAACCGCGTTGTTTGCACGTTTTTGGTTCGGCTGGCGCGTCCATAGCGCCTTTAACAGAGCCGGGCACTCTACAAGAGTCAAAAAGCCCGGTGCAAGCACAAAGTGAGCGGTTGTCGGCGGGAGTTCAAAAGGAGAATTCTGCGCGAGTTCAAAAGGAGAAAGATTTTAGAGGGAGTAATTTCCTAGGATTTCCGGCCAGTTGTTGAGTGGAGGTGACGGAGGTTGGATGACGGCCCAGAACTGGCGTAACGG
>DASYNM010000382.1:0-5796 GCA_036008545.1 Verrucomicrobiia bacterium | reverse complement strand
TCGGTACTTCCTTTAGTTACTTTGGAACAGGCTCCGGTGCCGGAAGTATAATCAGCATTCAGTTTTTCAACCATGATGGCTCCGCCCGCCCGCCAATCAGTGAAGGCTAAATAGGCAATTCCGTCATCATCCACCAATAGGTCATGGTCGCCATTGTTCAAGCCTCCAACGGACGCGTTCGTGCTGTCTACAAGCGTCGGTTCCGCCATCTCCGTAAATGGCCCAACAGGACTTGGGCTGGTAAAAACATGGAAACCCGACCGATTGTCATAACTATTAATCCACAAAACGTATAAGTTGTTTTTTTGGTTGTAGACAACATGAGGACGGTAGCATCCGTAGGTGCTGCCATTGCAACGTGACTGCCAAACCGGCGTTTTAGCATCGAACAAAAATCCTTTGTCCGTCCAATTTACCAGATCTTTCGAGGAGTATACCTTAAACCCACAGAAGGGCGCATCTTTATTTCCCCACTCGTATCCACAATCGTAGCTTGTGCCATACAGGTAGAACACCCCGTCAAAATAGGCTATTTCACCGTCATGCGCATCAATTGCCGCTGCGACAGAATCGAATCGGGTAACCTGAAGCCCATTGGTGTTAAAATTGACAAGCGTTGAATGATCTGTCAACACGCCGGTTGGCACTACATCCGCCGTGTAGATGATTACCGGCCCCATCAAGCCGGATTTCGGCAACGGCGAATCCTTGGTGAACGGCTCATACGTACTCCAGGTGAACCGTTCTGCCACCGGCAACGCCGCGTCGCCGATCATGCGGTTCGGCCAGAGGTTGGCCACACGAATTTCCAATGTGTTTCGACCGGACTTCAGCGCGCCGGCGACGTTCATACGGAACGGCGGCTTCCACAAAATGCCAAGATCATGGCCATTTAGTTTCACTTGCGCCATCACCTGAACTTCGCCAAGGTCGAGCCATGCTTCGGTCTTTTGGTTTCTGATTTCAGCCGCCGGCTTCCAATCGAACGTTTTGATGTAGGTCGCCGTGCCGGAAAAATATTTTACACCGGCAATGGTAGAGTCACTCAACGAACCGAGGTGATCCAAGGTGATTTTTTTCGGCGCGCCCCTTTTGGGCGGAAAGCGCACATCCCACGCGCCGGCGATTTCCTGCGGTGCGGGCACGCTCTTGATTTCGGCACGCATCGTCTTGCCACTCGCGCTGGTCAGTTCGTAACGACCCGGCTGCGACGCGACGATTTCCAATTGTCCCGCAGCATTGCAACGGATTTCCGCCGCGCGGCTGGCCGCAGGAACCAGCCAGCTCAAGTGAATTTCATCGTCGCCTCCAGCTTGAAAGTATTCCACCCGAAACTTGTAGCGTTGACCGGCTACGAGATTGATTTTTCCGGTGTGCGCCTCCTTGCCACTATCCAAACTCCAATGATCAATCACATTCTTGTCATCAATGAACAATCGGCACCCGTCGTCAGCGTAGAGGCAAAACGTATATTCTCCCGATTTTAGCGCCGTCAAGATGCCGGTCCAGCGCGCCGACCAATTTTCGGCCGGGATCCCCGCTGCCGGGGAAGCGCTATCCCACGCGAAATTAACGCCGGGATCCATGCGCACCATGGTAGGATTGCCGCTCAAGTCTGTATTCGTGAAATATTCTCCGGTCAATCCCTGCCCCCTCCCGGCACCGGTGGTTAGAATTATTGACGAACCCAGATTGATACTTTCCCGGTCCTGGCCGCTGGCGGTAAACGGCTGGCCGTCGGCGGTGTATTTTAAAACCAGATTTTTTACCGTGCCGTAAGCCGGATCATCACCGTCCGCCAGCTGGCTGACCTGAAACTCAAGTTCACCACGGTCCACCAACGCCTGGACTTTGCTCAACACATCGCGCGTGCGTGACGTATCGCCGGGCACGCCATAGGTCGCGCTCTGAATTTTGATAGCCGGCAGCTTGCTTAACGGCACCACTGCCTGACCGTCACGCGTAAAACTCACTACAGAATCAAACGGCTTAGCTTGCGGACGAAACACCACGAAAGTCGAGCCGCTCGCTTCGAGGCGCAACGGAATGGAAATACCCGCCGCAGTTTCTTCGTAAATGGCCAATGGAGATATTTCGCCGGTCTGCGGATTCCACAATTCCGGCCGCAAGCCCTTCACCCGGAAATTGCATTTGGCTTCCACGGAGACAGCGTTCTCGTTGGCCACAAAATAAACCTGTGTGTCGCCAACCTGACGGTGAATCCAATTCAGCTTCACACTCGACTTGAAGTCTACAGGAGCTTGCATCTGTTCCAACACGGTTTTGAGTGGCTGCCCCCAAATCACCTTGCCCTTGCCAAAGTCATGTTCGGTCACTGTTTTGCCGTCGCAATCGCCCCAGACTTCCGCCGCTAGCTTGGCGACTTCCTCGTCGCATTTGGGAAAATCCGAAAGGCTCGGTGAAGCGGTTGGGCGCGGTCCCAGCACCGTGACTCCAGCCTCGACCAGTTGTTTTATTTTTTCGACCAGAGCCGGTGTCATCAGCGTGTCCCCCTCGGGCAACATTAACAGCCGATAACTCATTCCATCCGGCAAAACCAACCGACCATCCTTCACACTCATGCGCGCGATCAAAGCTTCCGCGCTGCATTCATCGTATTTGTAACCGGCGGGAACTTCGGGCACGGGTGTGAAATAAGTTTGGTCAGGAAGCTCCGGACGCAGGCAACAAAGGTCAGCGACAAACATACCCTGCCGCAACATATACTGGCAGCGGGAGAGATATTCGTGCCATGCCCCCGACATTTCCCACCAGGTTTGGGTCCGTTCATAGTGCAATCCCCAGGGGCCCATCGTCACGCCAGGAAAGCGGTCAAGATAAGGCTGGTGGGCGTAACGGTGGATCACAAAACGGTTAATCCCTTGCGAAAATTCATAGTCACCCAGCGCCTTGATCGTCGCCGGATGAAACTTCCATTGCTCATTGTCGCCGGAGGTGAAGGCCTCCGCGCCGACTATATTTTTGCCCATGATGTGGGCGACTGAGGCCATCTGCCGCCCCTTGGTAAGATTCTGGCTGCCGCCCGTCGCCCAGAATTCAGTCATCGGCTCGTCGGCGCGCTCGGTGTAAGCCGCCTCGTCGCCGAAAGGCAGATCGTAACCTTCAAGCGTCAGGCGCAGACCGTGTTCATGCGCCAATTCCTCCAGTCGCCCGACATAATTTTCCGCCAGCAATTCGGAAATCGTCTGTTGAAAATCCCATCGAAAACGGCTGGCCGTTGCGGCATCGCCAATATGAATTTTCCCGCCGATTACATCTGGCAGAAACGGAATCGGATCGTAGCCGCGGCGCTTTTGGAACTCCTCGCGAAATTTTGGCGTCCAGTTTTGCGAGCCCACTTCCCAACTGTCAATGTGCGTCGCGGAAAAAGTCGGGCCGGCCAATGGACCCACTTGCGAAATCAGTTTTCCGATCATGTTCGTGAAATGCACGCCCATCGCTTCGGCGCTCAACTTGTCGCATTCCAAACCGTTGCCGCCCTTGACCGGCGGACGCGTGGATGAACCCGTCGTCGTGTGGCCGATGCGCTGGATGATCCATTTGCCGGCGGGAACCTCCCAATTCAACTTGCCGTCTCCATCCAATTTCGCGGTCAGGTTCATTACCACATCAGGAGCGACGACTCCGTCTGCCGTTTGAGGAATGGCCAACAAGGCAATGTCGCGATAAAAATCTACATATTTAACCGTGCTGTTAAAACCATCGTGTCCTCGCGCGCCGGCCGTTTCCGGCTTTGGCAAAACCAGCGAAAGATTGGTCGGGCCTTCGAAGGCGAGATTCGTCGAGACGAGCATTTGCATGGAAAGTTCCGGCGTGATCCAAGGCCCGCTGCTACCGCACCAACCGGGGCCATTGGTCATATTGATTTCAAGGCCCAGCCGATGAGCCTCGGACACGGCAAAGCAAAACAGTTCCTGCCACTCCGCGTTCATAAAATCCGCCGTGCCCGGCGGCGGCGCGAAGCGTTCCACCACGTCCATGATGATGACGCCGCCAATGCCCGCGCGCTTCATCGCCTCCAAATCGGCGGTGATGCCGGCTTTGGTGACGTTGCCATTGTTCCAAAACCAATACACCCACGGTCGCGCTGAGGCCGGCGGTTGGGCGAATTGCGCGGATAAATCCGCCGCCACCAATGGCCTGGAATAAAGCGACAACGCTAGGGCAATCAATAATTTTGTTCTCACGTTTTATATCAAGCCGTTTTGAAATTGAGTTGTCAGCAGCGCATCAGCAGACGAACACGGTTTCCAACCCCAACAAGAGTCCGAGTTTCTTGATCTTCTCGGCAATGTGTCCCACGCCGACCGCGCAATGATGCGCCGGGCCGTGCGCGTTCCAGTCGTTCACAAGCTTTCGCGCGCCGATGGAGAAACGGTAACGGCTGTTCGTGTTGCCGATTTCCAGAATCGGGCCGGGCACAGACGCGCCCTCGGCCACAAGCAGTTTTAATTTTCCGTCCTTCGATTCCACGACGGACAGCAATGTCACCGGCCCGTGCTTCACGGACATCTCCACCGAAAGCCCCCGGCCCACCTTGCCGTGATACACCTTGAGCGGACGCACCTTCGTCTTGCCCTCGGCAATCGCAATATGTCCCGGCCCATCATGTCCCATCAACACCACGTCGTCGGCAAAATCCAGCGCGTAATATTCCGTGAACGAGCCGCCCACGCCGAAGGCGTCCATGATCTTCATAGCTTGAGCGTTTTTCACTTCGTATTCGCCCGCGACGGGAATGCCGCGCGCCGTGAGCAACGAATTGCCGAGAATGATGGAGCTGATGGCGTCCTCGTTCTCCGCGTTGCCGGTGCCGCTGTAAAAATAAGCGAGCGAGCCGAGGTCGTGTTCCTTCACCAACCGGTCGAGCGCGACGGAAGTTTTGGCGGCGCGTTCAAGTTCCGCCTGTGAACAGTCGCTTTGCACGGCGAAGATCTTTTTGAACTTCGCCACGCGTTCCTTGATCTGTCTGGCGTTGACCTCGCAACGCAGCGCGGCGAGTTCATCCACCTCCACGATTTCCATGTGGCCGCCAAAGGTCGCGCATTGCAGCGTCGTGTCGGAATAGATATCCAGCATCCCGCCGTAATAATGGCCCATCAGGCCAAGGCGATTGTGAAACATCGTGTGCGCGACGCGCGCGGCTTCGATCCACGCGTCCACTTCGTTCCAGCAAACCGGATCGTCATGCAGCATCCCGGTGACCTGATGAAAATCAATGCCCGCGCGGCTGAAGACGTTGGCGATTTCCGGCACGGGGCATGCCGCGCAAAACGCCAACCAGTCGCCTGTCATCGCCGTGCGGTCGCCTATCACGTTAAATTTTTCGTAATCGATCGCGGCGGCCGGCTGCAGGTTCAAGATGATGACGGGAACTTTGGCGCGCTGCACCACCGGCAGCACGGTCGAGGAGAGCGCATAAGTTGTGACGTGGAGAAAAATCACGTCTACGTCGGACGAACGAAACTGGTGGCCGGCTTCCAGCGCCTTTTTCGGATTGTCGACCAAGCCGAGATTCACGATCTCAACGCCGGGACGTTCGAGTTTTTTCTGGACAGTGCGAACGTAGCCTTCGAGGCGCGGTTTGAGTCCTTTGAATTGCGGCCAATAGGTATCGAGGCCGATGCCGAAAAGTCCGATGCGGCAAATATTCACAGTTAAAACATTGAACACCGATCCTAGACCAGACAACCCCAATGAAAATTTATTGGTTGGCATTTCATACGTATTGAACCTCTATTCCTCATCCTGCTGCAATGTTACCGGTCCCAACAA
>DASYNM010000381.1:0-3392 GCA_036008545.1 Verrucomicrobiia bacterium | reverse complement strand
CGTTCGCGCAGCGCAAACTCTGCTGCCTGATCCAAAGTTATATGGTTTTGGAGAAACCAACCGAACTCTATTCCGAACGCATTCGTGCCGCCCGATGGTTCGAAGCCAACGCTCCAAAGGATTTCGATTTGATGGGCACGGAATGGGACCGGATTCTTTTGCCAGGCCCGCTCTCCTTCTTGAATTTCGCCCTGCGCGCCGCCTATCGCAGAGTGTGGCCATTGACCAAGATCAAGTTCCGCCGCTTCCCCTCCTTCATCGGCCCCAACGTCAAAGGCAAGCACCGAACCTTGCTTGACTATCGCTTCTGCCTTGCCTATGAGAACTCGGAGGAGAGTGATTACATTTCGGAAAAGCTTTTTGATTGTTTCTACGCCGGTTGCGTGCCGGTTTATCAAGGGGCGCCCAACATCACGGATTACATTCCGGCCAGCACGTTCATTGACAAACGCAATTTCACTTACGAAGAATTGCATCGCTACCTCTCCCAAATGCCCGAACGCGAATACAACGGCTATATCCAGGCCGCCGAGGCTTATCTGCGCAGCCCGGCCCTGCGCCCGTTCACGCCCGAGGGTTTCGTGGATGTCTTCACCAAGAATTTCACTTGAGCCATCGATGAACGAAGACTCGCCAGCCGGGAAACAAAGCGCCGGAATGCGGCCGGTGGACCTGCAACAAATCGGCGCGGAACTGGCCATCAAATGGGAGGATGGCAAGGAAAGTTTCATTACGCTGGAAACTTTGCGCCGCGCCTGCCCATGCGCCGGTTGCATGGGGGAGCGCGACATCATGGGCCAATTGCACAAAGGGCCGGAGCAGACGCTGGCCCCACGCTCTTTCCAATTGGTGCGCCTAGAAATGATAGGCTCCTACGCCGTTCAACCCGTTTGGGCCGACGGCCATCGCTCGGGGCTTTTCTCTTTCGATTACCTGCGGCGTATTGCTGGCTGAAGCGCCGGACTGGACAGCGCGCCGCGATTGCGGGAGAATGCGAGAGTGTCAGCGCCAGACCAGTTTGCCGGGGCCAAGCCTGCTTCGCCGCGCGGGCGAGGTGCGACCGAGAATCCGCCCAATCGATTCGAGCAAATCTCCGTGGAGCGTGACGCCGATTGGAATCCGGAGGATGATCCCGCGCCTCGCACTCTGTTCCTGCGCGACCTTTCCCAGAGTATCATCAGTTACAACGACAGCCCCGATATTCCGTTCGATGCCAGTCTGAACGCCTATCGCGGTTGCGAGCACGGCTGTTCGTATTGTTACGCCCGCAACACGCACGAGTATTTGGGTTTCTCCGCCGGTCTCGACTTCGAGACGAAAATCATGGTCAAGGAAAACGCGCCCGAATTGCTGCGGCGCGAGCTTTCGTCGCCCAAATGGAAACCACAAATGCTGGCCATGAGCGGCGTGACCGATTGCTACCAGCCCATCGAGCGCCGGCTGCAATTGACGCGCCGATGCCTCGCTGTTTTGGCCGAGTTCAGAAATCCCGTCAGTATCATCACCAAGAATCACCTTGTGACGCGCGACATCGATTTGCTGCGGGAACTCGCGGCACATAATGCGGCGATGGTGCATCTTTCCATCAACTCACTGGACAGCGAATTGGCGCACAAACTCGAACCGCGCGCAGCGTCGCCCAAAATGCGGCTGGCGGCCGTGGAGGCTTTGGCCAAGGCGGGCGTGCCGGTGGGAGTTTTGGTGGCCCCGGTCATTCCGGCCCTGAATGACCATGAGATTCCATTGGTGTTGGCCGCAGCCAAAGCCGCCGGCGCCGGGTGGGCGGGCACGGAAATCCTGCGCTTGCCGCTAACGGTTGCGCCGGTTTTTGAACAGTGGCTGGAACAGAATGTTCCCGGAAAAAAAGAGAAAGTGTTGAATCGCATCCGCGCCATCCGCGGCGGGAAACTCAACGATCCTCGGTTCGGTTCTCGCATGCGTGGCGAGGGAAATTTCGCCGAGCAAATTTCGCAAATGTTCCGCGTCGCGCGCCGCAAAGCAGGACTGGCGGAGCACGGCCCTGAGTTGTCCACCGCTGCCTTTCGCAGGCCGGGAGGATCACAGTTGGCGCTGGGCTTGTAGGTGTTGGCGCCTCGCGGCATCCGCTCTCCCGGCAAATTCCGCACTGTCGCACGTTTTCCTTGTCCATAAGCGCGGCTGCAGTTACTGTTCGCGGGTCACCGGGAATGTCGGTAATCCTTTCAGGTACGCCCGGCAAACATTCCCCTCAAAATGAAAACAAAAAATCTGAAGGCAATCGCAGCGATCAAATTAGCGGCAGTTTTATTAGCCTTGGTTGCCTTTTCCGCCTTCGCGCAAGACGATACCAACCGGTTTCGCGCTTTAGTCTTGGCAGAACGTGGAGACCAGCACGAAGCATTTGTGGTGGCAGCGCTGCCATGGCTCAAAGCCACTGCGGCCAGGGACCATTTTGCGTTGGATATTTTTGAGAATCCGAACCAATTCAACAAGGCCTTCCTGGTCAAGTACCAGGTGTTCATTCAGCTTAATTATCCTCCTTACCGCTGGAGCGATGAAGCCAAGGCGGCCTTTCAAGATTACATCGAGCAGGGAAAAGGAGGATGGGTTGGAATGCATCACGCCACATTGCTGGGCGAGTTTGATGGTTACTCTATGTGGCCTTGGTTCTCAGATTTCATGGGCGGGATTCGTTTCAAAAATTACATTGCCAAACGGGTCGCAGGGACGGTCGTGGTCGAGGACGCGGCTCATCCGTGTTTCAGGGGATTGCCCGCCACCTTTGTGGTCAAGGAGGAAGAATGGTACACGTATGACAAGGACCCGCGGCCCAATGTGCATGTTCTGGCCCATGTGGACGAATCGTCCTATCAGCCTTCGTCAGAAATCAAAATGGGCGACCATCCGGTTATTTGGACCAACGAGAAGATGAAGGCGCGGAATATTTATATCCAGATGGGACACCATCCCAGCCTGTTGACCAACGAGACCTACACAACCCTGCTGCGCAATGCCATTCTATGGGCAGCCGGGGATAAGTTCGGCAACCAAAGCGGAGCAAGCACAACCAACAGCGTAACGAAATAATTGTGACCCCATTCACAACCATCCTCCGGCGGGGCCTCGCATTCGGTGCGGTCGTTTTGTGTTTCGCAAATCTCAACGCACAAAATCCAGCGCCCCAATTCAAGGTGATCGCCTTCTACACGGGCAAAAACGATTTGGCCCATATCAGTTTTGTCAACGAAGCCAACCGCTGGTTTCCGCAAATGGCGGCCAAATATAATTTCACCTATGAAGCGACCACCAACTGGAATCAATTGAACGCGGCCTTTCTTGCGCGGTATCAAGTGGTGCTTTTCCTCGACACCCGGCCGGATGCGCCGGCCCAGCGCAAGGCTTTTGAAGATTAC
>DASYNM010000380.1:0-20952 GCA_036008545.1 Verrucomicrobiia bacterium | reverse complement strand
CCGGCCTTGTTCCATGTGACGCACGACCAGGCCTCCGGCGTGATGATGGATCATGTTTACGCAGACGCTGTCCGCGGCTACGATTTTTCGCAGCGCCTGGCAGACGAGATGATCGCGACCAGGGAAAATACGGTGCTGGCCCAAATTGATTCTCGCGGCGACGGTATCTCGCTGGCGGTCTTCAACACACTCGGTTGGCCGCGCACGGACGTGGCTGAAGGTGACGTCGGATTCGCGCAAGGCGGCATCCATGATTTCGAGTTGCATGACGCGTCAGGCAAAGTCACTCCGAGCCAACTTCTGTGGTCCGAACGTTACGAAGATGGTGGATTGAGGCGAGTCAAATTCGCTTTCGTAGCGACGGACATTCCCGCGCTAGGTCAATCTGTTTACCACGTCGTTCCGTTGACAACGGCCGGGCAATCCATGAATGATCGCATCGCGACCAACCAGGATGGCTTGCTGGAGAACGATTATTATCGGGCTGGTTTCGACGTTTCGACTGGTGCCCTGACCAATTTGACTGTCAAGGCTGGCGATTGGCAGGCCTTGAGTGGCCCGGCAAATGTCGTCGCTTGCGAACCTGACAGAGGCGACTTCTGGGAACTCTATAAGACGCTCGACGGGGGACAGAGTTTGGTCATGACCCGTCCACTCCTGGTGCCGCAACCAGGCCAGGCTCGCTTTAGCACCGAACAGACCTCCACGAATGCCATCGTCCGTCGCGGACCTGTGTTTTCCGAAATTGAAGTGGAGCATCCTCTTGGCTCAAATTCCTTCGCCACTTCCGCGAGACTCTACCACGGTATTCCGCGCGTCGATTTCACCACGCGAATCCTCAATAATGAATCATTTGTGCGCTACCGGTTGCTCGTCCCAACAGCCATTAAGAATGGGCGGAATTGTCAGGAAATCCCCTTCGGCGCCATCGAACGGCCCAACGCGCAGGAGTTCCCCGCACAGAACTGGATCGATTACAGTGATGACGAGCGCGGGGTCGCGCTTTGCAATCGTGGCCTGCCCGGCAACAATGTGGCGGATGGCACCTTGATGTTGTCACTCATACGCTCGACCCGCGTGGACGTTTATTGGGGTGTGGAAGCGGAAAAGAGCAACACCGGCTTGGAATTGGGCAAGGAATTGACGTTCCATTACTCACTGTCGCCACACGCAGGCGATTGGCGCACCGCGGGAGTTTATAGGACGGGCTTGGAAGTCAATAATCCGCTTATCGTGCGCAAGATGGCGACCCACGCCGGTACCCTGCCCAAAACATGGGGCTTGCTGGAGGTGTCTCCAGGCAATGTCGTCCTCAGCGCGTTGAAGCCCGCCAAAGACGGCGCAACCGTAATCCGTGTTTATGAAGCGAGCGGTCAGGCCACAACTGGCGCTACGATCAAACTGCACGCCAAGGTGATTTCGGCGAATGAAGCCAATCTGATGGAGGATTCCAGCGCGAAAGTGAAGGTGCAGCAAAACACCTTGCAATTTGATCTGCATCCGTTTGAGATCAAGACATTCAAATTGCGGCTCAAGACCCAATAATATGAGTGATGTCGGTTGCGCGGGAATCCTAGTGGAGGACACTTTTTGCGGGCCCATGTCGCAATGTCCTCCGGAAGGGCAGTTGGTGGCGGTGGACGCCATGCCGACCAAAGCCGGCGGATGCGCTGCCAACGTGGCCATCGATCTCGCCAAACAGGGAGTCAGCGTGGAAATCATCGGTTGTGTTGGCCGCGACGGAGCGGGCGCGGTTTTGAAAGATGCGTTAGAAGCGCGCGGAGTAGGGTGCCGCCAATTGATTTTCGCCGAAGGCATGGCCACCAGCAAAACAGTCATCCTCCTGGTGGAAGGCCAGGATCGCCGCTATGTTCATTTTTTCGGCGCGAACAGCTCGTTCACGATCAAACAAATTCCGCGCGATTGGGTCGCGGGGCTGAAGGTATTTTATCTCGGTGGCCTTTGCGTCATGCCCGGTCTGAAGCTAACGGAGCTTTCGGACCTGCTCCAGTTCTGCCGTTCCAAAGGCGTGGTGACGGTGGTGGATGTCGTCATTCCCCAACGGTTCTCCAGCGCCGCCGAGCTATGCGCGCTTCTGCCACATATTGATTATTTTCTGCCCAATGATGACGAGGCGCGCGCTCTCACGGGCGCCAAAGACCCATCGGCGCAAATGCGTACGCTCCTCGCACGCGGCGCCAATACGGTGATTATCACGCAGGGACATCAAGGGGTCATGGCTGCATGCGGTGAGGAATGTTGGCGCGCGGGCACGTATTCGGCCAGCGTCATGGATCCTTCGGGCGCGGGTGATGCCTTCGCCTCGGGCGTTATCACAGGCATTTTGCGGGGATGGAAGGTCCCGGAAATGTTGCGTTACGGAAGCGCCTTGGGAGCTTCCGCGACGCGCGCCATCGGCACCACCGACGGTGTGTTCACTTTCAAGGAGGCGGAAGCTTTCGTGAAAATCAATCCACTGGAAATTCACGCGGGAAAAGTTTAATCGGCATGGAACACCTAATGAAAATGCCGGACCTCTCCACGACGGATTCGGCGATTAAATTGGTCCGCTGGCTCGTCCAGCCGGGGCAATCGGTCAAGCGCGGCCAGGCGTTGTGCGAAATTGAAACCGATAAAGCGGCTTCGGAAGTCGAATCCATCGTGACAGGTGTCCTCAAGGAATTGCGCGCGCAACCGGGCGACATGGTGGTGGTGGGCCAGGAGATTGCACTCTTTGAGACCGAGATGCCATCCACCCCGAGCCCGCCCACGGCCTCAGCGCCTGCCAAAGCCTCCGGTCTTTTTGCACGGAACCGCGCCGCGGCTCCTGCTGCAAGCCAGTCTCCGGCCATCACCTTGAGCCAACCGCAGCAGACACTCGGACGGCGCTTGCAGGCGAGCAAGCAAACCATCCCGCACTTTTATTTACAGGCTTCGGCTAACGCAGAACCTATGATCCGCCGCCGCAACGCCGCCTCGCCGAAGCCGGTTTGGGAGGCCTTTTTTGTTTCTGCCATCAGCAAAGTTCTGAAGGATTTCGAGCGGATTCGTTGGCGTCTGGGAGCGGAAGGCGTGAGCACCAATGCGAACTCCGACATCGGCGTGGCTGTTGACGCGAAGGGCGACTTATTCGTCGCTGCCGTGGCCGCCTTGCCGACCAGCACGGTGGAGGAGATTTCCAATAACATTCGCGAGCGGGTGCGGGAAATTCAGGAGGGCGTCGGAGAGGCGCGAGGAATTCGCCCCGCCGCCATCACGATCACTAACTTGGGCGCCACCTCCATCGAATCATTTACCGCGATCATCAATCCTCCCGAGGTTGCCATTTTGGCCATGGGCAAAATTGGGCCGGCGCCGATTGTCCAGGCCGGACAAATCGCCATCCAACAGCGCGTGGCTCTGACGCTTTCGGCCGATCACCGTGTCATCAATGGAAAATACGCGGCCGATTTCCTGGGCGCGATCATTCGCGAAATTGAAGCTTTTTAAATCTCACCAGCCAACTAATAGCCACTAAAATGCTCGCACAGAAAACCTACGAAAAAAGTTTTGTCCTCTCGCTCTACGAGCGCATGGTGTTGATTCGGGAGTTTGAGGAACGCGTCAAGTTTCTCTTTCTCGAAGGAGCCATGCCGGGAACCATCCACCAATGCCAGGGCCAGGAAGCCACTGCCACCGGTGTATGCGCGAGCCTTCAGGCCGATGACTGGATCACTTCCACCTTCCGTGGCCACGGCCATGCGCTGGCCAAGGGGTTGACGGCGCACGAATTGTTGGACGAGCTATTCGGCGCGCGCACAGGCTGCTGCAAAGGCAAAGGCGGCTCGATGCACGTGGGCAATATGAAAAAGGGAATGGTCCCGGGTATTGCCATTGTCGCGGGCGGAATTCCCCTGGCCGCCGGCATGGCCCTCGCCTTCAAAATGCGTGGCAGCCGACAAGTGGTGGCCTGCTTTTTTGGCGACGGGGCCGTGGCCGAAGGCGCCTTCCACGAGGGAGTCAACATGGCGGCGATCTGGAAGCTGCCGGTGGTCTTTGTATGCGAAAATAATCTCTATGGCGCTTCCACCCACGTCAGCAAAGTGATGAACGACACTTGCATTTCTCACCGCGCATCGCATTACGGATTCAACGGGCAGACGGTGGATGGAAATGATGTTCTCGCGGTCTATGAAGCCGCGGGCCAAGCGGTGGCGGATTGCCGGTCGGGCAATGGCCCTGTGCTGCTGGAGCTTCTGACCTATCGCCGCACAGGGCATTCACGGCGTGACACGTGCGCTTATCAGCCCAAGGAGGAGCGCGAAAATTGGTTCAGCCGTGATCCGCTTGATCGCTTTGCCGGCGTCCTCCTCGAACGGGGAGACGTATCCCAAGTCGAGCTGGACCAAGTTAAATCCTGCGTTGAGCAACAAATCAACGAGGCCGTGGAACTGGCCAAAAAAGCGCCACTGGCCGGCCCGGAAGAACTTTTGCAGGACGTCTTTGCTCCACTTTCTTAACTATGTCAACAAAACGATTAGGTATTGCGGAATCGCTGCGCGACGGCATTGCCGAGGAAATGGAACGCGATCCTCGGGTTTTTTGCCTCGGCGAGGACATTGGTGTGCCGGGCGGTTGGGGCGGCGCCTTCACCGTGACTCTGGGTCTGGAAAAGAGATTTCCAGGACGTATTATTGACACCCCTATTGCCGAACTGGGTTTCTTCGGCGTCGCGGTGGGTGCGGCCTTGATGGGGATGCGGCCGATTGTGGACGTGCAATACGGGGATTTCCTTTTTCTGGCCAGTGATCAGATTATCAACAATGCTGCGAAACTTTGCTACATGTCCGGTGGCACGGCCAGCGTGCCGGTCGTCATGCGCGCTCCCATTGGGGCGACGGGGCGCGGTTCGCAGCACGCGCAAAGCATGGAGCGTTATTTTACCGGCGTGCCTGGTCTGAAAGTCGTTGCCCCCTCCAACGCCTACGATGCCAAGGGACTTCTCAAAGCCGCGGTGCGCGACGGGAATCCCGTCCTCATTTTCGAACACAAACTGCTCTATGGCTCACGCGGGGCGCGCGCCGAACCTGGAGCGACGGACGCCACCGCCGATGTCCCGGATGCCGATTACACTGTCCTGCTCGACAAGGCTGCCGTGCGCCGACAAGGAACGCATGTCACAATCCTCGGCTGGCTGCTGATGTTGCATCATGCGTTGGCCGCCGCCGCCATTTTGGCCAAGGAGGGGATTGACGCCGAGGTTGTGGATGTTCGCAGTTTGTCCCCTATCGACTACGACACCATTGGCCAATCCGTGCGCAAGACCGGTCGTGTTGTCATTGTGGAGGAAGGACCAAAGACCGGTGGAGTCAGCGCCGAAATCGTTGCTGGAATCATGGAACGCTTTGGCGAGAGCTTGATGGCGCCTGTGACGCGTGTCGCCTCCCCGGATGTTCCAGTTCCTTTTGCGCCAGCGCTAGAGAACGCCTACCGTCCGGATGTCGCGCGCATAGTCGCGGCGGCGCGGCAATTGGCCAAAATCTAGCGAAATGAAAAGCCTTTGGAATGGAAAGGCATGCACGTTGACCCGTTCCGTCTGATTCAGCCTGGCTCGATGCCCAGTTGCTGCTGGATCTGCTCCAGCGGCACACCTTTGGTTTCGGGAACCATCGTCACCACCCAGACGAGTTGAAGAACCATCATCAAGGCGAAGAACGTGAAGATATAACCTGGCGCGAAGGCCGAAACCACCTTGGGAAAGAATGTCGTGATCAGCGCCGCGAAAATCCAGTGAGTGGAGCAGCCGAGCGCCGTGCCCTCCGCGCGCTGGCGGTTGGGAAATATCTCTGACAGGAACGCCCAGATTACCGCTCCTTGCCCGATATTGTGCGCGGCGACGAAAACGAAGATGCAAACCGGGACGAAGCCGAAATGCCCCGTGAAGAATGCCCAGGCCACCAAAACCAATGAGAGGATGTAGCCGAGCGAGCCAATGATGAGCAAGACGCGCCGGCCCAAACGGTCAACAAGCCCCAGGCCGACGAAGGTGAAAATAAGCATGGTTACGCCAATGCCGACGGATTGGAGCAAGGCGGCTTTCTGCGCTAGACCGGCCATCCCGAAGATGCGAGGAGCGAAGTAGAGGATCGCATTGATGCCAGACATCTGATTGAAGAAAGCGATGAGAATCGCAAGCATGATCGGGACGCGCAGTCGCCAAGTCCAAAAACGCGAGGGGGTGGCTTGTTGCGAAGACCCGGCCATAATCTCGTCTGCCTGGGCTTCGATCTGAACCTTGGTGCCGTTAGGTTCGATGAACTGGAGGACTTTAACGCCGGATGCGCGGTCGCCTTTTCTGGCCAAAAGCCAACGAGGGCTTTCAGGAATGCCAAAGCAAAGCGCGGTGTAGAGGAGTGACGGGAACGCCACCACCGCCAGCATCCAGCGCCAGGCATCCGGGCCAGTCCCGGCCAGCAAGGAGTTGGAGAGATAGGCGATGAGAATACCAAAAACGATATTGAACTGAAACATCCCTGCGAGGCGTCCGCGATATTTGGGCGGCGCAATTTCCGAAATGTAAAGTGGCGTCGCCACAGTGGAGACGCCAATGGCCAGGCCACCAATGGCGCGCGCGATAATGAAGGAATAGACATTCGTGGCCAGCGCAGACCAGATCGACCCGACCAAATAGAACATGCCGATGGATAGCAGCGTGGTTTTGCGTCCGAGTTGGTCGGTGGGCCAGCCGCCCAGCAAGGAACCAAGGATGGTGCCGTAGAGGGCCGCGGCCATCGCGATGCCGTGCATGCCCGCGCCTAGTCCCCAAAGTGATTGGATGGTTTGTTCGGCTCCGGAAATGACAACGGTGTCAAAACCAAAAAGAAATCCAGCCAGCGCCGACGTGATCGACCAAAGGAAGATGCGGCCATTCATTTGATGATCATTTTGGGTTCGCCGCGATCGGCATGACCGGTTCCAGGGGATATGTTCCCGACGCGCTCGGCGTGGTAATCGTGATCTGGCGTGCGACTCCCGGCAGGAGATCAAAGTAATTGTCCGCCAACACTTCATGTCCGTCATCCTCGATATGCACGCCATCGCAATAAACCGCACTCCTGACTTCGAGGACGCCTTTATCATTCTTGATCGAGATCACCGGCTTCGTCAGCGCCAGGTCGCGACGCGGAGCCAGGAGCCACGTGGCCTGATCGTCGGGGAAGCCGCTGCCGTGCATTGACGCGGCATAAATCCATTCGCGCGGATCGCGTTCTGTTTTGGCTGGGAGAGGCAGGCTCGCAATTTCAATCATGCCGTCGGCGGGAATGGTGACTTTCTTTTCTTGCAACTCGCGAGCGGTCCCGTCGAGCCGCATCCAGCCATAACTAACAACCGCCGGATAAGACTTAAGCGTATCGTTGACAATGCGCACGGCCAGACGGCCATCCGGGGCGCGCACCAACACTTTGACTGGAGCGCAAGCGCGCCGCACGCCGTAATAACTGGCCTTGCGGCGCACATAGTGGTCGATGATCGACCAGCCCGTTTCTCCCCAGCAGTCATTATAGGACCAGACGAGCGATCCCTCGCCATCCGCTTTGGGATCGTCTTTGCGGAAGCGCATTGCCTCCATGGCCCCTTCTTGAACCACGGCCTGGACCATCTGTCCGTAGAGTAAAAAATCCGGGACGGAAAGTCCTTTCGGATCGCCGTAATGATAATTGATGCCTGCGCCGACAACGCCACGTTCCATGGAATTGAGATGTATTTTCCAAGGCTTGCTCTCAAATGAAATCTCGTCCGGCTTTAAGAACTCGCGAACCGACGCCATGTTAGGCGGCCCCATGATGCCGTATTCACTAACGAATCGCGCCCGGCATTCGTCCACGACCTCGGGCCGCACGCGTCGCGTAATGTCGCCACTATTGCCGAAAGTGTACCACCAGTGGCAATCGCCGGAGGTTTCGCTGTTGGGATTGGCGCCGCCGCACGGGCTGCCCGGACAGTAAGGACGCGCCGGATCATACATACGACAGATGTCAGGCAAAATCTCGTTGTAGATCCGAACACCACCGATGTCCTCCGGCTTGGTCTGATCGCAACCCCACCAGTCGGACATACCCATCAGACACTCATTGTTCCCGCTCCATAGCGCCAGGGAAGGATGGTGGCGAAGATGCTTCACCACGCTTTCGGCCTCATTGCGGACTAGCGCGAGGAAATCAGGATCATTGTCGGGATACTGGAAACAGGAGAAAGTGAAATCCTGCCAGACCAGGATTCCGGCCCGGTCGCAGGCATCATAGAAATCATCGGATTCATACAAGCCAACACCGTTGACGCGGAACATGGTGAAATGCGCGTTCCTGGCCTCGGCCACTAATCGCTCGTAACGCGCCGCGTCAATGCGCGCAGGAATCATGTCGGCAGGCGCCCAATTCCCGCCCTTGCAATAAACGTCCTTGCCGTTGACTTTGAAGCAAAACCTCGTGCCATCTGGCAACCGTGAACGATCTAGTTCAATGGTGCGTAATCCGAGACTCTCTGTTCGCCGGTCGGTTTCTTCACCACCGCACAACACGCGCGCTGTCAAGCGGTAGATTGGCTGCTGCCCCATGCCATTGGGCCACCAAAGCTGCGCATCGGGAATGTTGATTCGACAAGGGACGGCGGTACGGCCAACCATGGCATCGATGCCAAGACGTTGGATCAACGGCTTGCCGTGCGGAGGATCAACTTGCAGTTCAAGGACGCACGGAAATTCACTCCAAGGATGAAGGTTCTCAAGTATGACTTCCCCCTGCAGGGAAACGTCCGAGTTGCGGATGACCGTGTCGAGCCGCAGGTGGTGGACTACGACTTTGGTGCGGCCTTCCAGCCTCACTCCGCGCCAAAGGCCGATGTTCGGTAGTGGATCACACCAGTCCCAGCCATAACTGAAAGCTGGTTTCCGCAACAAACGGCGCTGGTCGAAACTTCTGACCGAATAAACATCCCGGAACCCCGCCCCTCGCCCTTCATTGGGTAGCAACTCCGTGCCACTGGTGACGCGCACAACCAGTTCGTTGGCGCCTTCATGCAACAGACGTTTGACGTCGAGATCAAAGGTGGCAAAAGAATCCTTGGTTGTTCCGGCCAGCTTGCCGTTGACGAAGATTTGCCCGTAGAAGTCAATTCCTTCAAAAATGATTTGTTGTCGCAGATTTTTCAGAAAACCCGGGGGCGGCGTGAACCCGGTGCGATACCACCAAGAATGCTCCTCTGGCCAGCGGCAGTGTTCTCGCGCGTTGTCGCTGATGTCCGGGTCCGGCATGCGAGCCAAACGCATCAAATCCAAATGCACTTCTCCCGGCACCTGCGCCGGCAGACGCTCGGCGTTAGCCTCGGTGAACATTTTATAGCCGCTCTCGCCTTCGGCTTCGAGCGGCATGGCCGTCACGGTCCAGGTGCCATTGAGGGACAATGTCTGGTGCGCCTCCTTGATCGCGCCGCCATCTTGTGTAGCATCGCCGGTTTTGCCGGAGCTGCTGGAGGCCAAGGCGAGACAAAGAACGCCAGCCCGCACGAATTGAATAAAGTTCATTCCAACCAATCTTGCGCAAAACTTAATTCCGTGAAAGCTTTTTTGTTCGCACCGTGGCACCCAATCAGGTTGGCTTCGCCGAAGGTTGAATTTGGACCTGCGTATAGCCGCCGTGCGACTTGAAGTAAACCAGCAACCCTGCATAGCACAGAAACATGATGGCGGGCAACACCGCCACTTTGGCTAGCGTCGCCTGATTGTTCGCGGTCAGAATATCATTCAGCTCGTTTTTTTCGTCGGGCGACAAAGCATCAATTTTGGTTTGGTCGAGGGGCCGATAAGTCAGGCCGAATTTGGTTTGGGCAGGCTCCACGACTCTTTCATGAAGAGCGGGGTATTGTTGCGCAAGATTCTTGTCAAGATAATGATCCTGAATCGTGCCCAGCAGTGGGTTGCCCAATACTCCTACCGAAATCACCCCGACACCGGCAATGGCACTGATCGTGAGCGCTCCCCCTTTGGGAAACTGCTCCGACACCACGCCGAGGGTCGTGGGCCAAAAGAAGGTTTTGCCAATACCGTAGCAAGTTGCCGCTAGAAAGACCATTCCGGCGGCTTTGCCCGCATGGCCCAGCCAGAACAAACCGGCCGAAGCCACCGCCGCGCAGACGCACAGCAGCGCCAAAGGCGAAATGCGATGGGTAATTGGGCCGGCGCAAAATCGCAGCACAAACATGATGACCGAGGTATAGATAATCACACACTTGCCGGCGTTGGCGCCGAACTCCTTCAACACCGGCTCCATCAAGGCGGAGATCCAGCTATCCGTGCCCAACTCCGTCGTGGCTAATAGAATCATTACCAGCAAGAGAAAGATGAAAAGAGGACGACCAAAGCTGCGGATGCGAGTCGCCATCAATCCGGTCGTGATCACGGGGATCAAAATCCGCACCGTTTCGCTCAGATGCCCGCCGAAGACCTGCAAGATTTCGTCCAGTGCGTACGCTCCAAAAAAAGAAACAATGAAACAACCTGCCAGACCGAATTCTTTCAACATATCGTCGTAGGAAACGCCTGCGGCCACTCGCTCCTGCACAGGAAATTTTTCTCCGAGCATCATGAAGCCATAGATCGCGGCTGGGATGAGATAAAGAGAGACCTTCCACCTCCAGGCGTCCGGTCCGCCGGCGGTGCCAAGCAGGATGGCGAGCACTCCGCCAATCGCCATGCCGCCGGGCCAGCCGGCATGCAGCATGTTCAAGTGGTGCGTCTTGCTTCGAGGGTAGAGCGTGGTTATGACCGGATTGATCGCCGCCTCGACGGCGCCGCCGGCCAGCGCAAAAACAAACGTGCCGCAATATAATCCCTTGTAACTCGTCGCTGTTACGGTCATGACCGCGGAGACAACGTGCGCCACCCAGGCAAATGCGAGCACACGGCCATAGCCAATGCGATCCACTACCAGACTAAACAAAATGAGAGTCAGGGACTGTGGATACAAGCCGGCGCCTTGAATGGATCCGATCTGTGACTTGGACAAATTAAAGATTTGCTGCCAGTCGTTGATCAGAAACCCACGAATGATGAAACCGAACGCGACGGTTACCAGGGCCAGGATGCAAGTGACAAAGAGCCGGGTTTGTTTTTCCATGGTGGTTGGGGTGAGGTTTATGGGACGGTGAGGGACCCGTTCAGGCAAGTATCTTTTTCAAAAACGTCACCCCCTTGTAGGCGATTTCCTCGCGCGTAGGCTCGATCTTGCGCCAAATCGCGGCTGCGCGGGCGATGACTTTGACGTCGGAAGTGAACGATTCGATTACGACATCGCCCTGGTAGTCGATGGCCTTCAAGGCCGCGGCGATGGATGGCCAATCGGTCTCGTCATTGCCGGGAGTGCCGCGGTCCGAGCCGCAAGCGTGAAAATGGCCAAGGTGTTTGCCCGCCCTGCGTAGCGTGACGCCTAGGTTCTTTTCCTCGATGTTCATGTGGAAGGTGTCGAGATGCAATGTGAGGGCGGGACTCCCCACGTCGTGGATCATCGCCAGGCCCTGGTCACAAGTGTTGATGAAATCCGTCTCAAAGCGATTCACCGGTTCCAACGAGATCTGGCGTCCATTGTCGCTCGCGTAGCCAGAAACTTCCTTCAAATTTCTGACCACCGCTTTCCATTGTTGGCGGTATTCCTTGCGCGGCACATGGTCGGCGCGGCCCACGGTCGAATAAACTACTCCAACCAAACTCGGGCAAGCGAGGTGCGGCATTTGGTCGATGACGCGCTTCATGAATTCGATGCCGGCGCGCTGTTGCCGGAGTGTGCCGCGCAAATCTTTGTCCGGCCCTAAGCAAGGTGTGACGGAGCCGCAGACTAATCCATGCTGGTCCAGGCGGTCCTTGACAAATTCCAGATCCAAGCGGGCCAAATTATCCAGGGCTATTTCCACCGAGTCGAACCCCCATTGCTTGAAGCGCGGAAAAAGTCGCGTGTCGGCGTGGTTGAACGAGGCCGTGAATAAGAAGGTGTTGATTCCAAAACGCATAACTGATTCAATGCAAATCTGCGAAAAGCAAGTAACCGGTCGCCAACATTTTCTCCGGGTTCTCATCGCAACAGTGGTTCATTTGTTTAGTCCGCCAAGGGTGGAATAAACTGTCGTTTGCCTTCCATAAATTGGGCAACGACCAGATTGGCCAAGCGAAGGCGTTCCGGGATGGAGGCTTGCTTGCATCGGTGAAGCAGCATCATGCAAACACTCAAAACGTCGCCCGTCCCAGTCGTGTTGACTTGAGAATGAACCGGCGCCGGCGGCTCCTTGACCAACGTGCCTTGGTAGTAATAACCTGCGCCTTCTTCGCCGAGATGCACGACAACCGCTTCCGCGCCCCATTCCACCAGACGCTGGAGCGCAGTGTTGAGATCTGCCGCCACCGCGAACTCCGTCAATTCGCGAACATTGCCATGAACCAAATTAACGGACGGCAGCACCGCGCGAACCCATTGTTTGCGCGCGTAAATTTCACTGGCCGGCGCATGGCCCCAATGCGGGTCCCAGTTCAGATCGATGGACACGTCCAGACCCGCCTCGCGCGCGGCGTGAAAAAGTTTTCCGTTGCCCTCTTGAAGCATCGCCTCGGAAAACCATATATCCGCGCGCAAGAGGTGTTGATGCGCCGTCATCGCTTTCAATTCGAGGTCTGCAAAAGTCAGCGCCCTGCTGGCCGGCAGACAACTGATGAAATGGCGGTGGCCGTTATCGAACGAAAGAGCTATCGAAGTGCCGCTAGGGCGGGCTTTGTCCTTAGCCAAGTACGAAGAAATGCCATGTCGGGTCAAGGTTCGTTCCAATCGGCCGCCCAATCCGTCGTCTCCCACCTTTCCCAAAAACGCCACGCGCGCGCCGAGCGCCGCCGCAGTCAAGGCGCTGTTGGCGCCGCCGCCGCCGATAGTTTCTGCCACATACGCGACGGAAGTCTCGCCATCTTGAAAGAGGCCCTTTCGCGGCTTCAATGGAGCCGCTTTCACGTCGCGATTGATGTTGCCGACGACGCACAATGAACCATGCTTGAAGGCCCTTTCATCCAGCATGAGCAAACTCCTCCTTCACGTTTTCCAAGGATGGGATGGAGCTTCGCCCGCCAGGCACGCGCACTGATAGCGAAGCCGTTAACGACGCGAAACGGAGGCTCTCCAGAAAAGACCACGATTGAGCCACGCCATAAGCAAATGCGCCGTGGAAAATATCGCCCGCTGCCGTCGTGTCCACGGAGCGCGCAGGATATGCGGGCAAATGAAAAAAACCGCTGCCGTCGTCGGCGATCAATCCATTTTCACCCAGGGTCACGATAACGATGGTAGAGTACAGCTCGCGCAAACGGCTGGCGCAGGCGCGTTGAGCGGCAGCATCGCTAAGATCGGAGAGACCGGTGGCCTGCACAGCGAAACGCTGGGAAGCGGCCAGATAGTCAACTTGTCCCGCAAGTTTGGCCGTGCCTTCCCGCCAGGAACCAGCGTCCAAAATGGAAACTGCTTCAGGAAAAACGCGCAACGCCGCCAGGGAAGCTTGCAGCTCGTGCCCGTCAAAAAGAAGCATCCTCGGAGCCAGGTGTCTTAAGGCCGCTTCTTCAATTTGGAGCGCTGAAGTCGCCACTTTGCGGTTCACGATAGTGCGGCTGCCATTCTTTTTGTTGATCACAATGATCGATACGGGCGTGGCATGCCCGGGGCGCAATTCCAACAAGGAAATGTCCGTGCCCACGTTCCGAAATTCCTGCTGTATGCGTTGCCCGTAGCCGTCATTTCCGACGAGGCCAGCGAAACCGCAACGGGCGCCCCAGGCGGACAACAGATACGCGGCGTTTGCGGCAGGTCCGCCGCCGGATTCCCGCAAATCCTGGGTTTCGCATTTGCTGTCTTCCAATGGAAATGAATCGACAAATACACTCAGATCAAAGGACGCATGGCCGACACAGAGAATATCAATCGCCATGCCGCGGTCCCTTTCCCAATTCCTCTTTGATGACTTGCATCAGGAGATGCTGAATCACCACGTGAATCGCCTCCGTCTGCGGAGTGGATTCCACCGGCACCAGAATCGAACACGTGCATTCGCGGTGCAGGATGCCGCCGTCAAATCCCACCAGCGCAATGGTGCGCGCGCCGACGGTTCGCGCATAGCGGACGCCTTTGACCAGGTCCGTCGAGAAACCTGAACCGCCATGCACCGAGATTGCCACCACGACGTCGTCGGGTGTGAGCAATCCCCGCATAAGATTTGCGAAAACATCCTCGCGCGCGGCGTCGTTGGCCCAGGCGGTGTAAAGCGGCGTATTATCAGTCAGGCAGCGGACATCAAATGGCCGGCCTCCTTCCGGGATGACGTATTTGGCCAAGTCGCAGGCGAAATGCTGGGCGGTCGAGGCTGATCCGCCATTGCCGATCAAGTAAATCCTCGCCCGGCGATGGTACGCGTCAATCAGAATGTTTTTGGCCGTCGCAATGGCGGCGGTATCCAGCTGCCCCAATAATCGTTTGGTCTCCTCCAGAAAGGCGCCAATGTCTGCGATGTCGGTCATGGGCTGATTCAGTTTTTGCTTTGGGCGGCGGCGTAGCCCGGCGCCGGTTTTCCATCGTCTGTCAATTTGGAGCAACTCCACAGGAGTCCGTTCGCCACGAGTTGTAGGTATTCGGGCGTGGCCGTGGTCTTCAAATCATGGCCAAGGGTGGTGGAAAAAACGCGGCCCTGGCCAAATTGACACGTCCAGCAAACGACATGGACACGTCCGTCGCGAGGACTTTTGGCTTTGAGCAATTGATGCGATTGAGGATCGATGGAGATGGTCTGATAAAGCTCATCCCCCGCCGTGGACCAATCATCCGGAAATGATTTCGTGATGGGATCGCTGGGATCGCACCGGGTGACGGTGAAAGGTCCAAAGGCATCATGCACCTTTGAGCGCATGCCGCACAGCGTTTCCCATTCCCTGATTTTAGGCGAATTGCGAAAGGCATGAATGGAACAGTGAAGCATCACCGTAGGTTTGCCGGCACGAGTGGCTTGCATCACGTTATCCAGATTTGCAGCGAGCGTGTCCTCCTCGCACACATCATAAATCACGGCATCATAAGCGTCGGCAAAATTCGGATTTGCGAGAATATCCAGGCCAAAATGTACTTCGATATCCGCGTTGACGTGTAGGGCCAAATTGGTGCAGAGAAAGGGCGCCAGGGTCTTGTAGTCGTGGCAACAACCGCTCGCGATCAGAAGAACCTTCAGCGGCGGCTTGGGGGTGGCGGCGGCATCGTCAGCGGAATACCCGCAAACCAACGACTGCGCCAAAAAAACGAAAGTCATCGCCCTGCACGACAGACTCCAAGTGGACGGCTTAGGCTGGCGGAAAAGTTGAGAATCTCGCTGGCAGGGAATATTCATTGGTTTACGTTAGCGATGGAGTTGGACTTCTGTAAAATGTAAAGTGCGAAATATTAGTTTCTGTTCGCAGAGGCGCCAACAGCCGATGCTAGTCAAGCCAAGATGCCTTTGACGACCTCTCCGTGAACGTCGGTCAGACGAAAGTCGCGGCCTTGATAGCGATAGGTCAGCTTATCGTGGTGGAGGCCGAGGCAATGCAAAATGGTCGCGTTCTGGTCGTGGATATGAACCGGATCGGCAACGATGTTGTACCCGTATTCGTCGGTCTCGCCATAGGTTAGGCCGGGCTTGACACCAGCCCCGGCCATCCAGACCGTAAAACAACGTCCGTGATGATCGCGCCCGTAATTGTCTTTCTCAATTTTCCCCTGGCTGTAAACCGTGCGGCCAAATTCTCCGCCCCAAACGACCAATGTATCCTCGAGCATCCCACGCTGTTTGAGATCCATCACCAGGGCCGCGCTGGGTTGGTCGGTATCGGCGCATTGTTCGCGCAGGCGTTTGGGCAACGTATTGTGCTGATCCCAGCCGCGATGAAATAGTTGAGTGAAGCGCACTCCGCGTTCCGCCATGCGCCGCGCCAAAAGGCAGTTGTGAGCAAAGGTGCCGGGCTTGCGCACGTCCGGTCCGTAGAGGTCCAGGACGGATGCCGGCTCCTTGGAAATATCCACCAACTCCGGCACCGAGGTTTGCATGCGGAAACCAAGTTCGTATTGGGAGATGCGCGCCGTTATTTCGGGGTCCGCAAAAGCTTGATATTCCTTTTGATTCAATTCGGCCAAGCCATCCAACATGCAGCGCCGGCTTTGGGCATCGATTCCAGCGGGATTGGAAAGAAAGAGGACCGGGTCGCCTTTGCCGCGAAAGTTAACGCCCTGGTGTTGGGCGGGCAGGAAACCCGAGCCCCACAAGCGGCTGAAGAGCGGCTGATCGCTTTCCTTTCCTTGCGAAATCATGACGATAAAGGTGGGCAGATTTTGGTTTGTGCTGCCGAGGCCGTAGCTCAGCCAGGCTCCCATGCACGGCCGTCCGGGTTGCTGCGAACCAGTCTGAATGTAAGTGATGGCGGGGTCGTGATTGATGGCCTCGGTGTTGACCGTCTTGATGAGGCAAATATCATCAGCGATGCTCCCAATATGCGGCAACAATTCGCTCATCCACGCGCCTGACTGGCCGTGTCGGCTGAACTTGAAAAGGGATTTGACAACAGGAAGCGATTTTTGTCCGGATGTCATCGTCGTAATGCGTTGCCCCATGCGAATGGATTCTGGCAATTCCGTTTTATGCAATTTTTCCAGCGCCGGTTTGTAATCAAACAAGTCTATTTGCGAAGGTCCACCCGCCATGAAGAGATAAATGACCCGTTTTGCCTTCGGCGCGAAATGCGGCTGGCCGATGGGGAATGGCTGCGCGCCCTGTTCGGCGGCCAAGGCGGACAGCAGGCTGGGATTTAGTAACGTCCCCAGCGCCGCGGCGCCTATCCCGGTCGCAGCCCGACCGAAGAAATGGCGGCGGTTCATCAACAGGCGATGTTCTTCCAATGGTTTCATAAAGTCTTATTCAGTGCTTGGTGATGGTCTCATCCAGATTCAAGACAACGCTGGCCACAGTCGTCCAGGCGGCGAGTTCACTCGGGTCCAGATCGCTGCGTGGCCGGAAGCTGCCGACCTTGAGATAATTGTCAGCCGCTTCCGGATCGCGCCTAAATCTGGCCCATTCAGTCTTCAGGATATTCTTGAGCACCTTAATTTCCGCGGCGTCGGGTTTTCGCGCGACAGCAAGGCGCATCCCGTAGGTGATGCGGCTTTTGTCATCCGTACCGCCCTCCAGCATAATGCGCTCGGCAAAGGCCCGCGATGCTTCCACATATTGAGGATCATTTAGCAAATCCAGAGCCTGCAACGGTGTACAGGCGCGTGCGCGGCGGACCGTGCAGGTTTCCCGGGTCGGCGCGTCGAAAAGCAACATGTTCGGCGGCGGACTTTGGCGCTTCCAAAACGTGTACATGCTGCGGCGATATTGACTCTGATCGGTTGCGGAGACATATCGGGCCCGATTGTCATGGGAGACGGCTTCCCACAAACCGGGCGGCTGATAGGGCTTAACGCTGACGCCGCCCTGCTTTTCCACCAGCAGTCCGCTAATGAAAAGCGCCTCGTCGCGGACCACCTCGGCATCGACGCGGAAGCGCGGCCCCCGGGAGAGCAGACGATTCTCGGGATCGTGCTCGCGCAATTCGGGCGTCGTGCGCGAGGTTTGACGGTAGGTGGCGGAGAGCACAATCAGCCGCTGCATTTGTTTGACATCCCAACCGGTGCGCACAAATTCCGTCGCCAGCCAGTCGAGCAATTCGGGATGCGAAGGGCGCTCTCCCTGCACGCCAAAGTCTTCGGCGGTTTTCACGAGACCGACGCCAAAATACTGCTGCCAGAAACGATTCACAATGACGCGGGCCGTGAGGGGATTGGAAGGATCGACCAACCACCGCGCCAACCCCAACCTATTGGTCGGCTGATCCTTAAGCAACGGCGGAAGAATCGCGGGCACGCTTCGGGTGACGGGTTCTCCAGGCTGGTCGTACTCGCCCCGCGTGAGAAGGAAGGTTTCGCGCGGCTTATCCATCTCCTTGGCGACCAATGTGATGGCAATGGTTTTCTCGACGGCAGCATCTTCATAACGCCACGCGTCCACCTCGTCCTGGAGTTGCTTGAACTCCGGCGCTTGATGGCGCCGGAAATAATTGCGCACGGCAACCTGCTGGCTACCTGTGGGGCTTCCGGTGGCGGCCAATATGGCGGCTATGTCACCCGGCACATCGTCGCCATGTTCAATCTCGATACCGAATGTGAAGAAGCAGATTTTGTTCTCGTAATTGACTACTTTCATCAAGATTTTGTTTTCACCCTGCTGGAGATGGATGCCGAGCTTGACAGGACCGTCGCCGGGTCGCTCCACTGCTGTGCGCGAACCTACTTGACGCTCATTGACCCATAGTTTGAAAAGGTCATCCGCGCGCACAGTTAACTGAGCCTGACAATCGGTGGGCGCCTTGATGATGCGATAGAAATAATAAACCCCATTCCCCTTCTGGCTGTAGATTTCTGTGACCAGCGCGTGCTCTTTGCCATCCTCAAAATCCGGCCGAGCTTCCCACTTAATCTCTTCAAATGCGCCTTGGTAGATTTTTTCCAGATTGATCGCATTTTCCGGTTCATAAACCGTGTCCATGCCCGTCTGGAGACTCTCGTTTTTCAAGGGGCCAAGCACTTGCCAAGGCATCAACTCTGGGGCGCGCAAGGCCGCGACCAACGGCTCGCTTTGCGCTGCGGTAAGTCGGAAATGGCTGATCGCCGCACGGTCTTTGGACGCACCCTCTTCCAGACGTACGCGCAAGCGCGAGTCAGCCTCGAGCTTTACCGGCTCCGCCAGCCGGAAAATCGCCTGGTGCGTGCCACTCGCAGAATTTGTTCCGATGCTCCAGCTCGAATCCAGATTGGCATCAATGGCTTTGTCCGCCTCGTGTCCCGCCGCGGCTGAATCAGCGGCGGCTTGGACAAGTTTCAGCTCCTGTGGAACGGCTCCCGGTTCCGATGGAACAAGTTCTGCGGTAAATTGGGCGAGTTGAAATCCGACTGCATTGGTCCGGCCGCTGGATGATTCCGGCGCAGAGATTGGGGGCATTACTTCGAGCTTTAAAGCCACCAGATTTCCCGCGCTGCATTTGAAGACAGCTTCCTGGGATTCAGATCGGGCACCTTGTCCATCGGCCAGAACGGATTGGTCCGCGAGGATTTTCAACGGCGCGGCGTCAGGGCTCATGGATTTTGCGCTGACGGCCTCGAGCGGCGTCCAGTCGGCGCTCAACGTTGTGTGCCACTTGGCCATCCAAGCGGTTTCGGCTCGATCCGCTTTCGGCGTCGCCGCTTCGATCTTGGCCTCGCCGGCCGCGATCTGTTTGCGCAGCCAATCTTGATGCTGCGTTTGCTCCGGCGTTGGCAATTTGATGAAGGGATCGGGATTGGGAGCATTCTGATCGAAGACCGGCTCGTCTAGACTGTTGAAGAAAGCAAACAGAGAGTAATACTCGCGCTGGCTGATCGGGTCGTATTTGTGCGAATGGCAACGCGCACAGGTCCAGGTCAATCCCAGCCAGACCGTCGCGGTGGTTTCGACCCGGTCAAAAGTGGATTTGGCCAGAAATTCAGACTCAATTGCTCCACCCTCGTTTGAAGTCATGTTGCATCGAACGTAGCCGCTGGCGATGCGCTGGTCAGTCGTAGCGTCCGGCAAAAGATCCCCAGCCAACTGTTCGATCGTAAATCGATCGAAGGGCATATTGTTGTTGAAAGCGTGAATGACCCAATCCCGGTAAGCCCAAATGTCTCGCGGGCCGTCGATGTGATAACCGTGCGAATCGGCATAGCGGACGGCATCCAGCCAATAGCGGGCCATGTGCTCCCCGTAGTGCGGGGAATTTAGAAGTCGATCCACAACTTTGGAGTAAGCCTCGGGGCTGCGGTCAGCAAGAAAGGCGTCTACTTCCGGGATCGTCGGAGGCAAACCAGTCAAATCCAGAGTGACGCGACGGATGAGCGTCGCCTTGTCCGCCTCCGGCGACGGCTGCATTTTCTCATGCTCCAGCCGCGCCAGGACGAAGGTATCAATTTCGTTCCGCGCCCACTTCCGAGTCTTGACAGCCGGCAAGGGCGGACGCTCCGGAGGCACAAAGGCCCAATGCTTCTGCCACAGCGCACCTTCAGCTATCCAACGGCGCAACAATTCGACCTGCTGCGGGGCAAGCTTCTTTCCGGACTTAATCGGCGGCATCACTTCCTCCGCGTCTTTGGAACTGACGCGCGCGATCATCTGACTTTTGCCGGGATCGCCGGGCACAATGGCGAAACTCCCGTCCTTGAGGGTCATGAGCGCCTCCTCCTTGCGGTCGAAGCGCAGTTTGGCCTTGCGCCTACCTTCGTCGGGGCCATGACACAAAAAGCAGTTTTCCGAGAGGATGGGACGGACTTCGTGGTCGAAATCCACCTTGGCTGCCCCGGTGGAAGCCTCTGCCGTCAAAGCACCCTGGCTAGCCGGAACGGACGCGGCGACGCTTAGCACGCAAGCCAGCCGGCAGACCTGAACACAGCCGAAGCCTCGAAATGGGCCTCTGGCCGAACGGCGGCTAAATTTTTCCAGAATGAACATTGTTCGATGCATTATGCTTCCGACGAACTTTAAATCAATCCCATTCAATCGCCCTCCCCCCTGGCTTAGCGTGATACTGGCCGGAAATGCTTCCTGAGGCTCCGCGGGCTGATACGCAGGCGCATTTTGGCTGCTTGGATCTGGAGAACAGCAATCTGTGTGGGTGGATGCGTGGTATTGCGTTCCTCCTTTTTCGCAATGTTCGTCGTTTTAAAGAAAGATCACGCCAGAACGCAAACGGGCAACAAACTATTTATTACGAAGTATTCATGCGTTTCCAAGTGTTTCAAAACTGATCCCAAGCGCCAATGAAAGACCTCTTAG